>CAZGWB010000030.1:0-28527 GCA_964529335.1 uncultured Candidatus Cloacimonas sp. | reverse complement strand
GTGGCGAGATAGCTCAGCCGGTAGAGCAGAGGCCTGAAAAGCCTTGTGTCCCCAGTTCGATTCTGGGTCTCGCCACCATGAAAAAGTTTAGGCATCTTTCGGGGGTGCCTTTCTTTGTTTTGTTGCTTGTTTTCCACAAATTTTCTGCAAAGTCCTGCCGTTTTTCATAAATAACCTTTACAAAACACCCCCTCTGCTTAAAA
Source organism: uncultured Candidatus Cloacimonas sp. (assembly GCA_964529335.1). Taxonomy (GTDB): domain Bacteria; phylum Cloacimonadota; class Cloacimonadia; order Cloacimonadales; family Cloacimonadaceae; genus Cloacimonas. Next base: position 28,324 of record CAZGWB010000030.1, on the reverse strand, counting down.
TGTAGCTAAAGTTGAGAAGTAGTTGTTCTCATTCTGAAACAAGTGAAAGGTAAAATACAATGGCAAAGATACTAGTGATCGAAGATGATAACAGCTTTAGGAATGTTTTGGTGCAAATGCTGGCCAGAGCTGGTTATGAAGTGCGACAGGCAGGAGACGGTAACCAGGCGGTAGAAGTGTGTGCCTCTTTTGATCCTGATTTGGTGCTTACAGATATCATCATGCCAGATAAGGAAGGCTTGGAAACCATTCAAGAATTACTCTCAATGCACCCCAATCTGAAGATCATTGCCATGAGCGGAGGTGGGAAGTTTGGTCCGGACAGCTACTTGCCGTTGGCTCAGAAACTGGGAGCAAAAGCTTCGTTGCAAAAACCCTTTATGCGCGAAGAATTAATTACCACAATCGAAGAGGTTCTGGCAATGGACTAATGCGCAGGCTGTAAAATCGAGCTAAGCGCTTGGTTTAATGCTTCACTGCGTTTTTCTATGCTATAACGGGCTGGTATGCTGGCACTGATGGTTTGAGGATTAAGCTGAAGTTGCCGTGCCTGGTCAATTGCCTCTATTAATTTCTCGGTCTTTCTTTCATGAAACACAACTCCCCATTCTCCAATCAATTTTGGTATGCCAGCCACATTAGAACCAACCGGGACGCATCCACACAGCATTGCTTCCATCAGGGCATTGGGCATTCCTTCTGAGATCGAAGCTTGCACGTAGAGCTGACTTTGCAGCATGCATTCCAATACCTTTGCATGAGGTTGAGGAGGAATAAGCTGCAAGTTTTTAAGCTCCGATAGCTTGAATTCGGACTCCAGGCGCTTAAGCCAGCAAGAACTGATACCAATAATAACTACTTGCCAATCGGGTTTAGATCTGGCAAGCTCGAACAACAGGTCAAATCCCTTGTTATATACATCTTCGTAGCGTGGAGTCCCCCCCACGCTGAGGATCTGCCTTTTCCTGCTTTCCATCAGGCTGGAGGGAGTTTTAATCACCGGTGCATTGGGGATAACCACTGCCGGGGTTTTCAGGCCTTTGACAAGACGATATACTCCTTCGGGATGCCCTTTGGGATTATAGTAATAATTATCCGAATGTAACAGGGCCTCATCATTGGCAATGATCAGGTCTGATAGTTTTAAGGCTGTTCTGGCGCAGAAGCTCCTTACAGGATTACAATATACTCCATAAGTAAATTCTGGATAACACACCGCATCATAACCTCCGATAAAGATCACGCTTTTTTTCCTGGCTAGCCTTGCCAGCAGAACTGAAGGCAATGCGTGGTAATCGGCAAACCAAACTAGCACCACCTTTGTTTGGGGATTTAGCAAAATCTTGGGGAATATACCCAACAATCCTGATAAATATGCCAGGCGACCCTTATCCTGTTTCAAGTAGTGAGTTATAAGCCTGTAGTGTAGTTTTAGAGCAGCTTCTTCCACGGCCATAAAGCTGCTATTGGTGGGTTTGATCAGCAATACATAAGGTATCATTTAGCAGCCAGGACACTATTGAAGACATCAGCCAGCTTGGCTGTGAGGGCTTTCCGTTCGAACTGGCGTATATACTCCCAGTCCGGATTTGTCGCCAGTTTCCCCTGCTGCCATTGCTGGTAAAGCTCTTTTAGCTTATTTTCGATCTGGCCAAGGTCTTCCTGGCTGGCAACCACACCGCTTCTGGCCTGTAAGAAAATCTCGGCGCATACGCCTTTGGGATGCACAACTCCCAGAATTGGCTTACCAGCCCGTAGATATTCAAAGAGCTTACCTGGCAGTTCTGCATCACTTTTTGCTCCGGGGCCGGAAAATAGAAGCAGAATATCTGCTTCACAGATCACTTTGATGGTCTCGCTATGAGGCAGATACGGATGAAGCTGCACTACTTTCTTGATTAGCTCGTTTTGCTCGTAACCTTTAAAGACAAAAGAGGCGAAGTTACGGCCATAGATGTGAATACGCAGCCTGTCGGGATCAATTTCTCCTCTGGCGGCCAGATTACAGATTGCCTGCCAGATTATCCTGGGATTCCTACGGTCATACATCTGCCCCGTATGTACAATCTGCAGCTTATCAGTCTCCTTGCTTCGCTCAGTCTTAAGGCTGATAAAATCATTTTCATCATAACCATTGGTGATCAAACTGAACCTAGCTCCGTCTAAATCTGGATATAGCTTCGCAAAATCAGCTTTATGGGCTTTGTTTACGACCACTACTTGAGCAGCATGCTGTAAAACTTGATATTCCAATCTTTTCTCTGAACTGGAGAACTTCAGGGGGGGCGGATTATCCAGACGGCTTTGCCCCTGGCTCCAATCATCCCGAAAATCTAGCACATATGGTATCCCATATCTGTGCTTAATCCATCGCCCCAGCAGCATTGGTGAGAAAGGCGGTCCTGAAATGAAGACCAATTCAGGTTTTTCCCTCTTCATAAGCTGTTTTATTCTTCGTTTGGCAAAGGGCAGCCAGAGAATTTGGGCATCAGGGATAAAAAAGTGATATGTCAGCCATATAACCAACTTGGGGAGTCTTAAGCCCCAGAAAATCCTAAACAGCCATTGCGCATCTATAGTGAAAGAACTGTATATTTTCTGTCCTGGATTTACCTCACTCATCAAGCTGAAATCCCTTGGCTGCCTAACCAAGGAAGGACTAGCCGTGAGAATAATGCTTTCCCAGCCAAAAAGTGGTAAATACATTGAGAACTTCGCTCCTCTCTGCACTCCTGATCCGCCGATAGGCGGGTAGTAATAAACAATATAGAGCATCTTCTTCATTAGTGTATCCTCTTACGGACAATGAGTGAAATCAGCCAATAAGGACAATACTTGATTATCATCCAGTTCAATACGTTCATAAGCTTTGATTGTGTTTCATAAGCTTGGATCAAATCAGTTACTTCACTATGCAGGGATAGGCCACCTTCCTGTGGAAGGCAACTTTGACATTTAATCGGTAGTCTATAGTTCATGTAAGCATCCAGAATCGTCTTTACGTCAGGCGGGATAAGGCTTTTCAGGATTTCTGCCCTGCGGCTTACCTGCTGGTCTTTATCGTAGTTTTTCCAGGTTTCCGGATCGTTAAAATTCACTTCTTTATCCTTTTCAGACCGTCTTTCAGGAAGCTGACTACCAACTGCAAGTCATAATCCAGAATCACCCCAAGCAACTTGCCAAATACCAGAAAGGCCATTGAGAAAAACAAGCTTCCGAAAATCAATTGTATGATGGGCTGGGAACCGATACTTGCCACAGGATAAGTGATGATACCGCAAAGCATCGTAACTAAAAGGGTTTTGCCAAGTTTCCGCCAAGGAAAGTAAGACCTTAGCTCCAGTTTCAAGACCTGCTTCATGATGACCAGATAGAAGGCTACACTTAGCCAACTAACAATCACCGTGGCAAGGGCTGCACCCGCCATTCCCATTTTCCTAATCAAGAGATAGTTCAAAATGGCGTTTGCCAGAAGAGCAAAGCTGGCATTGATGAGGATAATCCTGGTTTTTCCCAAGGCCTGAAAGATTATCCCATAGGTCGCCACACGCAGAGGCAAGGTAAATAGATAGATTTTAAAATACTGTGCCGCATCCGCATAGGCAACTCCATAGAGGAACACCATCAAAGGCTCGGCAAGCAGGTAGAACAGCATGGCAAGCGGAAGGATGATAAGCGCATTCTTACGCACGGCAGCGCTGTAGAGAGTGCCACCTTCTGATTTTGAACTTGAACTAAGGCTGGGCAGGATCACCGCATTAACTGAATTTGCCAGAATCCCAATCAGTGGAAGCTCCATCGCTCCCACAGAAAAAACCGCAAACTGCTCCGGAGTAAAGAATCCCGACACCATAATCTTATCCAGTTGGATGCTAAGCATGCCCACCAAGGAGGATAGTCCCAAGGGCAAGGCATAATTTAGCTGGATTTGTATACCTCTCAGATCAAGCTTCTGTTTCAATGCTTTCAGCCCAGAAAGCTTAATCATTGCATAGCTTAGTTGGATGAATGAGGCTGCCAGAACCCCCATTACGATGAATCTCAGATTTCTGGTAAACAGAGCAGTTCCCAAAATCAAAACCAGATCGCTGAATATGGCAAAAATCGTGAATGACGCAGCTTTTACGGCCTCCTTCATGCCCAGAAGGATGGAGCTGTAAATCTGGGTGTAAAACATACTGATAGGATAAAGTGCAAAAAGCGGTAACAACCTCAAAAGCTGGGGATTATTGAACTTATTGGCTACAAGCCCACGGCAAAGAAACATCCCTGCGGCACAGACTATCGAGAGCAACACTGCCATAAACAGGGTTCTTTTGATTATCTTGCCTTGTTCAGCGGCATCTTGGGCCTTGGGCATGAAATAGAGCAGGCTTTGGGGAATTCCCAAGAGGAGCACAGCCGAAACGGTAGTATAGATCAAAAAAAGCTGACGATAGGTTCCCAAATCGGCAGGGCTTAACAACCTGGCCAGTGCTATACCTATTATGGTCTTGATAAAAAACCGGAAAAACTCGCTAAGCGATAAAATCCCGGCTTGTTTGGAAAGCTCACTCATCCTGGGTCCCAATCTCCAAAGGTAAAATGTATGAGTACTTGGAATCTTGTTTGCCGATCAGAAGCTTCAGCCTGGGAGACAAATCTGATTCTGGCAGAATAAACTCCACGAGATCGTGATTAACTCCCTCTGTATATTGCTTTTGGGCTTTTACCAAAGGTTCTTTATCCCATATCTCCCATTCCCATATTCCGCTCAAGGGAAGCCTGGTTTCCAGCATGTAATGCGTTTCCAGATGATAAAGCTTTGCCTCGGGGAAGTATTTGGGTTCGATAACCGGATTTATTTGAACAACTGTGCTAACAGCTTGCTGCGGGTAAGCCATGGGTTCTGGAAAACACAGCCGCTTCAGGTCTCGCCAGCTATTACCGGGTTTCAGACCTCCATAGCTGAACAGCGCCAATCCGCCAAAACCAAGTTCTCTGGCCAGTCCGATGCGTTTTACCAATGAGTCCAGATTATAGCTACCGGCCGGAAGAGCATTCAAAGCTCGTTCTCGATCATCCCAAGCGCGATGTCCAATGATTATCTTATCGTCCATACCCAGGCTTTTCATTCGTTCCAGTTGCTTCTGATGACTGCTATAAATCGTAGCATAAGCCATAGGATACGCTTGATCGATTATTCCTCTACGCAACCAGTCAGGCCAGTCCTGAGCATAATCCACATTGGCGTCAGCGATGTCGGAAAATACTGCTGCGCTTAATCTCTGCCTGGGATTGAGGGATTTTATTCGCTGATTTACCTTCTCCACAAAGCTGCTAACCTGCATTATTCTCCATTCATTAAAGCTAATCTCGCCCTGGTTGCGGCAGAATTCCTGATAGCGGGCCACTGAGACGGGATGATATCCCTGAATTGCTTCCGGATAACGAATATAATCCAGATGAATTCCATCCAGATCTGGATATCCTGCTGCCAGATTGCCGATTACATCCAACAGGTAGTCCTGCACTTCGGGATGGCCAGGATCCAGAAAGTAGCCAAACTGACGGTTGCCATTGAAGCGGCTGCCATTTTGCGTAGTGGTGAACCAGTCACGATGGTTTTTATACAGATAGTTCTGTTGTAAAAGGCTATTATCCAGAGGAGTTGCATTGAATACGATCACCCAGGCCTGAACTTGTAACCCGGAGGCATGAGCCTTTTGCAAGATGCTTTGCAGGGGGTCAAATCCTGCCTCTTTGATTATATAGCTACGAGGCTCTGGATTAGGATAGCGATCTGCGCCGCGTGAAGTGTCAAACAGAGCATCAGCCCGGTAGCGAACCTCCACCAGTAGCTCATTCTGATTGTTTTCCACAGCTTTTTCCACCACTTCTTGAACTGCTGCCTCGCTGCTGATGTCCCAGGGCAATACCCAAACCGAGCGTATCTCTGCTTGCAGATTGATACAAAGCATCATGACAATGCCAAGCCACAGCGTTTTCAAGCTTTCTCCTCGATACTCTCAATCATGCTGCTGGCCTGGCCGTCGTGGAAATCAAGCTTAACCAAGTCCTTTGTAGTCAAATGCTTCACCGAACGAATCACCTTTCCATCCTTCAGCACCATAACCCAGCCCTTTTTCTGCATACTGTGGGGGGAAAGTTGTTCCAATAAGGCTTGGGCATTATGAATCCTGTTCTTCAAGCGGATCATTTGCGCCGTGAGGTTATCGGGCAAGCGAGTGGCTTGCATTGCGAAACTGCCTTTGGCCTGGCTTAACTTTAATTCGCTTTGTCTGGCAATTCTCCCGATCAAGGCATCGGCTTTTGCCTCAAACTGCATTTTCTTGCTTTGCAAGATGTTCAGAGCATTGGCCAAGCCAAGGCTGGCCATGTCAAAACGCTGCTGATAGCTCTGCCAAAGCCGGTCGGGATGATACTTGGCAAGCTCCAATTGTATCTTTAGCAGGGGGGTTTTAAGCCCAACCAAATCATTCTGAGCGGCCAGATCCAGCCTTCGTTTGTAAGAACCAAGCAGATTCAACAGGTCTTTTTTATCCGGAACTGCCAATTCAGCCGCTGCCGAAGGAGTAGGAGCTCTGAGGTCAGCCACAAAATCGGTTAAACTAAAATCTATCTCATGTCCCACAGCGGAGATTACAGGCAGTTCAGAGGCAAAAACCGCTCTGGCCAGGGCTTCGTCGTTAAAACAGAAAAGGTCTTCCTGAGATCCGCCACCTCTGGTTACGATGATTAGTTCCACTTCCCGGGTGTCATTGAAATACTTTATTCCGGCAATCAACTGGGCTGGAGCTTCTGAACCCTGAACTAAGGCGGGATAAACAATCAGCTCAACGGGATAACGGCGCATGATAATGTTCTTAATATCCTGCAAAGCAGCGCCAGTGGGAGATGTAACAATACCGATTCTGGAAGGATACTTTGGCAGGGGTTTCCTATGTTTGGGGTCGAATAATCCTTCATTCTGCAGTTTTTTCTTGAGTAGTTCGAGTTGCTGTTGCATCAAACCCAGTCCGGATTTGGTCATGCTTTGCACGTTCAGATTATAGGTGCCGCCCTTCTCGAAAACTGTAAGTTTCCCATAACATACTACCTGCATCCCATCAGCCGGTTTAAAATCAAGCCGGTAGTTTACCCCTTTGAAAAAGGTGCAGCGCAAGGTGGCATTCTCATCCTTCAGGTTAAAATACATATGTCCGGAGCTGTGATGCACAAAGCTCGAGATCTCTCCGCTGATGTAAAGCGGTTCGATGGAGGATTCGATCACCTGACGCAGATGCCGGGTAACCTCATAAACGCTGAATACGGTAATATTTTCCATGCTGTGGACAAAACTACATAAGCCGTCAAACTGTCAATTGCGGTGTGATATCCTAACGGGTGATCATACCCATGTCATACCGGAGTCATACCGCATGGTCATCCGGTATGACTCCGGTATGACTGCTTTGAGCCACTACCAGGAGACCGGTTCCGTTTCTGTTTATCAATCTCAAATCTATCTGCATCATCAGCTCTGCCCAAGGGTAAACCAGTAGATAGTAAAAGGGAATCAACCATCTCTTCTTGTTTGCCATCATTTGCAATGGTTTCTTCATCAATAGCTTCCAGGCCAGGCTGCCAAACAGCCCGTAAGTGTAGATACTTTTATGGATGTTAAAACCTGCCAAACGAAGCTTATCCTCCAATTCTTGCTTGTTATAGCCAGGACGCACGTGCTCGGCGGTAAATCTGGCGGCTTCATCGCGGTCGGAGGGAGTGGAGATCAGTAGATATGCACCCGGTTTCAAAGCGGCATGGAAGTTCTTCAGCGCAGCCAGATCATCCTCGATGTGCTCCAGGATGTCTATTGCCAAGGCCAGATCGTATTTTTTGAGGGGATGATAGCTGCTAAGGTCAGCCCCTTTGTAGCTAAAACGTCCGGGATAAACAGAGTCTGTATAACAGGCGTAGGAAGCCAAATAGGAGGTTTTAAGATCTGTGGCAAAAGCGTGTGTGTCCGGCCAGGTTGCCAATACAAAATCCGAATACTGGCAAAAACCCGCTCCGGCATCGTAAACGCTGAATTGTTTATCCCTCGGAAATAGACTCTTAATCTCCCGTTTCACATATCGTTGACGCAGTAACAGCCTGTCCAGAACTACATATAACACTTTGCGTAAGAGCGGGAAAAGACTAACGTAGTTCTCCAGCCGGTTCTTCAAAGGTTCATATTCCATTTGCTTCATCTCCCTTTGTATAAAAAATCCATTGACGATTTTTGGCGATGCCAGAATAAGTCAATCTCGAATTTTGAATTATGATAACTAAAGATATAGATCTCATCAAGCGGATCAATTTGCATCTGCACACCAATGTATCCGATGGTGCGCTTAGTCCTTCGCGCCTAATCAAACGCTCGCAGGAAATTGGCCTCGACCTGATCTCAATAACCGATCACGATACTGCCGATGCCTATCGAAACCTGCCCGAAACTACTCACCCCCTCAGAATCCTCCCCGGAATGGAGATCAGCTCTCAACATCAGGGAAACGACGTTCACATTCTGGCCTATGGCTGTGATCTGAGGGACAAAAAGCTGAACGAAATGACCGAGATGTATTTACTGGGAAGGCGAACCCGAGCCATTAAGATGATCTCCCTGCTCGCTGAACTTGGACTGAAAATAACCCTTGAAGAAGTGGTGGCAGTAGCTGGAAGCCGTGAATTGATCGTTCGGCCCCATATTGCGCAGGTTCTGGTTGCCAGGGGCTATTGCCAAACGAAAAATGAGGCTTTCGACAAATACATCGGAAACTTCAAACCAGCCTTTGTGCCCAAACCCGAGGTAAGCGTTAGCGATGCGCTCTCCGTGATTCATGGAGCTGGAGGTTTGGCGGTCATCGCTCATCCTGGAAAGCTGGCCAAAGCAAGTTACTTGGACGAATTTATTCCCCTTGGGATAGACGGTTTGGAGGTTTGGCATCCCGATCATTACCAGTGGGAAATCGACAATTTTATCAACATTGCCCAGAAGAATGGGCTTTATATGACCGGTGGCAGCGATTTTCATGGCGAGCAGGACCGGCACAATCTCTTTGATGTGGTCCCTGCACCCTCTTTAGTTCTGGAAAGCGTGAACCGGCTTTGGAAAGAGTATAAATGCCGCGTGAAATCAAGATAAAATCCATTCGTAACCAGTTGCCCACCCGCTATTGCCATCCCCAAGTGATGCGTTTCTTCATGATCGGAATCTCTATTCTGGTTTTGGCATATTCCCTTTATTTTGTGATCCGCTTTGTGAATTCGGATACAGCTAATTTTTTTAAGCTACTACCGCTGTTCATCATGTTCATCTGCCTTGATTCGCTGTTCAGACAAACCACTTCCCTGAATTGCATTACTTTTTTTCCAGAACGGCTTCGGTTTTCCTATATAATAAAAAAACCCTTGGAGATACCATACGAAGCAATCACGGAGCTGAAGCTGCATAGGCGGATAACCTATTATCTGCATATCAGTTATCAGGATGAGCAGGGCATGGAACAGGTTTTCAGGACACCCGCGTCCTTTCCGAAGATACTGGAGATAATAGTTAACATTGCCGATCTTGCTCCTCAGGCTAAGCTCACCGATCTGCTAAGCAAAGCGGTTCAACATCTACGGACACAAGTGGAAAGCGATAATGAACAGTAGATTTGACCAGGTAATCAGCCGCAAGGGTAGCGGATGCTTCAAATACGATGCCCTCAAGATGCTTTTTGGCAAAGACGATTTGCTTCCCCTATGGGTTGCGGATATGGATTTTGCTGTGTCCGATCAGATCAGGGAAGCACTGCTTGCCAGAGTTCATCACCCGGTTTTTGGCTATAATCTGCGTCTGGATGATTTTTATGAAGCCGTGATCGATTGGCAGGCCAGGCGATTTGACTGGCAGGTTTCGAGAAACCATATCATAGCAGTCCCAGGCATAGTTCCGGGAATAATTCTTGCCATTCTCTGCCTTACCGATCCCGGAGACGGAATCCTGATCCAAACGCCCGTTTACCGTCCTTTCCATGATGCGGTGATTGATCATCAGCGTAAGCTGCTCTGCTCACCACTCCTGAATGATAATGGAAGCTACAGCATAGATTGGCAGGACTTCGAAAACAAACTGCAACAGACCAGGCTTTTCATTCTGTGCAGCCCGCATAACCCCGTTTCCAGGGTGTGGACAAGGGAAGAGCTGATTCGCATGGGCGAGCTTTGCCGAAAATACAAGGTGATTGTGTTTTCCGATGAGATACATCAGGATATTGTTTTCGAAGGGCATCGGCACATTCCCCTTGCGAGTATTAATGACTATGCTGATTTCTGCATAACCGGCGTTTCGCCTTCCAAAAGTTTCAATGTAGCAGGATTGGCTACGGCTGTGTTGCTGGCTCACAATCCTGAGATCTTTGGCAAAGTCAACGACTTGAATCAAAAAATGCACCTCTACTTGGGAAACAGCTTTGGAATTCGAGCTTTGATCGCTGCCTACCGCGATTCTGAACCCTGGCTGATTGAACTTATGGAATACCTCGAACAAAACCGGAGACTGATCATACAGTTCTTTGCTAGCGAACTGCCAGAGATCAAGCTGAGCCCCATCGAAGGAAGCTATCTGGCTTGGCTGGATTTCCGGGCTTGGGGATTGGACGCAAATGAACTGCAACAGGCCTTGGTTCACAAGGCAAGCCTGGCGTTGGACCCGGGTGATAAATTTGGCTTGGAAGGAAGAGGTTTTCAAAGATTGAATTTTGGTTGCCCACGCAGCATATTAACTGAAGCGCTGGACCGGCTGAAAAGCCTTGCAAAGGATTATAGATAATGAAAGAGATTATACAAAAGCTTTACGAATCAAAGCCAGAAAGCTATACAATGGAACATCGCAAGCTCTTCAATGATTTCCTGGCAGCTTTGAACAGTGGTGCGATAAGAGCCTGTGAACCACATGGCGATGCTTGGATCGTGAATAATTGGGTTAAGATGGGGATTCTGCTGGGATTTCGGATGGGTGAGCTAACTACCATTCCTTGGAGCGAGCATAAGCTGTTTTTTGACAAAGATACCATTCAGGAACGTCAGTTCTCGATAAATGACAAAATCCGCATCGTGCCAGGTGGAAGCTCGGCCCGCAACGGTTGCTACTTGGCTCCAGGAGTAACTGTCATGCCACCAGCCTTCATCAATATCGGAGCTTATGTGGATAGCGGAACCATGGTTGATTCGCATGCTTTGGTAGGTTCCTGCGCTCAGATCGGTAAAAACGTGCATCTCTCAGCAGGAGCGATGATTGGCGGTGTTTTGGAGCCTGTTGGTTCCAGGCCGGTAGTTGTGGAGGACAATGTCTTCATAGGAGGCAATACCGGTATTTACGAAGGCATCATCTTGAAAAGCAAAGCCGTCGTTGCATCCGGATGCATAATCACCTCCTCCACTCCAATCTATGATAGCGTCCACAAATGCTATTTGGAGAAAGACAGCGGAGGCAGCTTCACTATTCCTGCTGGAGCAGTAGTGGTACCCGGCAGCAGACCCCTGAAAAGCGACAGCTCCTTCCAGATCTCCTGTCCCATCATTATCAAATACCGGGATGCCAAAACCGACAGCTCAGTTCAGCTCGAAAATGACCTTCGCCACATCCTGGACTGAAGCCAAACGCTTACAGACCATCGAGCTTTCCCTGATCCGCCAGGTGATGCAAAATGCTCCGCCACAGGCCATTAATCTTGCTTTGGGTGAGCTTGGTTTTCCCATGCCCGAAGCTTTGAAGGAGCAAGCCATCAGGCTGTTGAGAGAAGGCAACCCCGCCTATACACCCAATGCCGGCCTGCCAGAATTGCGTTCTGCGGTGGCAACAACGCATCAAGTCAACCCAGAAGAGGTTATGATCACCAACGGAGCAGAAGAAGCAGTGTTTATCGCTCTGATGTCCATTGTAAATCCAGGAGATATTGTTGCCATACCCGATCCGGACTACCCTGCCTATCCTGCTATTGCCAGCATCCTGGATGCCCGGGTGGTCAGGCTGCCTTTTGAGAGTGATTTTACCACCATCGATTGGGATAAATGGGAAAGACTGCTAACCGGCTGCAAGGCAATAATCCTTAGCAGCCCTTCCAATCCCAGCGGGTTTTGTTTCAACGCAGATTCGGCAATCCGCTTTGTTCAGTTGGTTCAGCGGCATTCAGTTCTGGTGATTGTTGATGAGATCTATGCCAGGCTATGGTTTGATCATGCTCCACTGAAGTTAAGTTCATATCTTTCCGGCCTGATCAGGATTGGAGGTTTGTCCAAAAGTCATTTGCTTAGCGGGTGGCGTTTAGGCTGGATTATTGCACCTCAGCAGATGATAAGCTCTTTCACCAAGGCCAAACAATACATATCAACCTGCAGTCATTGGTTGTCTCAAAAACTGGCTGTTTATGCGCTTGGTGAGGCTGGCCAGAAGCTTGCAGAAGAAACGAGGCTGAACCTAAAGATTAACCGTGACTGGCTAATGGAGCAGTTTGGCAAATCCTTGCCAGCCAACATCACCGCAGTGCATTTTCCTGAAGCCACACCCTACATCATGATGCAAACCTCAAACCCTCTTTCTTATTGCAGACTGGCTGCTGAGAAAGGGGTGATAATGGTTCCAGGACAGGCTTTCGGACAGCAAAGTTCCGCTTGGGTCAGGATGAACATCGGTGTTGAACTTGAGTTGCTGAAAAACGCCACAGAACTTCTGGCATAGGAGATCACTATGGATTATCTCTTTACAAATGGTTTTGTCTTCAATACCCACAAGCAAGCTTTGGAAGAACAATCCCTGTTGGTTAGCCAGGATCGGATTAGCTGCATCGGAAGCCTGGATGAATGCAAACTGGCTGCCAAGAACGCCTTTGAAACCCATGATTTACAGCGAAGATTATTGCTTCCGGCTTTCACAGATGCTCACACGCACTTCGTTGAATATGCCAAAAGCCGCATTCTGGTCGATCTTTCTCAATGTGCATCTCTCGATGCAATGGAGAGCTATCTGATCGCCTATAGAGATAATCTGCAATGGGATACTGACTGGATTTTGGGAGGGAGTTGGGACAAAAACCGGCTATCGGAACCACGACTTCTGAACCGGCAATTCCTGGACAGGATTTTTCCAGACAAACCCGTTGCTCTGATGAGCAAGGATTATCACAGCATCTTGTTGAATTCCCTGGCTTTGGCTTTGGCTGGGATCAATCGGCATAGCCCTAATCCTGCTGGAGGCCTTATCGAAAGAGATAGCCAGGGAGAAGCAACGGGCGTTCTATCCGAAACTGCCATCAATCTTGTGCTCCCCAAAATGGTTCAAGCTCCTGATTCTGAAGTAGTAAAAGCCATCATAGCTAGTGTAAAAGATATTTACAGGGTTGGTTTAATCGGTTTTCACAGTATGGAAAGCTCGAACAGCCGCGATCTGATGCAACAGGCGCAGTCAGCAGGAACCAAATTCCGGCTTTGCTGGCACTTCATGCTGGAAGACTATGAAAAAGCCCAATGTGAGTATGGACAGAGCTATGAGGGCAACGAATGGTTCAAGCTGGGAGGCCTGAAGCTATTTGGCGATGGCAGCCTTGGATCGCAGACCGCAGCGATGTTCGAGCCTTATGCAGATGGTCAGAAGGGCATTTTGCGTCATCCAGCGTCAGAAATGCTTGCTCTGATGCAAGATGCTGCAGAGCATGGTTTTGCCAGCACTGTTCATGCCATAGGCAACCGCTGTGTGGCGCAAGTGATCGATTGTGCTTTACAACTAAAGGATCTCAGCCAGAAACATCAGCTCAGGCAGCGCATAGAGCATGTGCAATCTATTCGAGCCGAGGACATCCCGCGGCTTAAGGAGTCGGGGCTGCTGGCATCTGTGCAGCCTTTGCATCTGGCCAACGATGTACCGATGATCGAGAAACACTGGAACAGCATTCAGGATGAGGTTTACAGCTTTAATAGCATGTTACAGAATCAAATCCCCCTGGCCTTTGGTTCCGATGCTCCGATCGAATCGATAAATCCCTTCCTGGGAATTCATAGCGCAGTGTATCGCCAGAGTGCTTTCGATAAGAAGACTTTCAGGCCTGAGGAAGCCATCTACCCACTACAAGCCATCTCAGCCTATTCCTGGGGTTCGGCTTTGGCTTCCTGTAGTGAGCAACAAAGGGGCAGCCTGGATACTGGAAAACTGGCCGACCTGATTGTGATTGATGATTTCCGCCATCAGCCTGCAGATTTCTGGTTGACCGCCAGAAGCCACCTTACTATGCTGAATGGGGAGATCGTTTGGGCTGAGCAGTAAGAAACTGCTGGACAAAAAACCCCAAAACGCTTTTACAGTTCAAAATTAAGATATATTTTAGGAGCAAAATCATGACCAAGCTTGGATTCAAATTTCCCGCCGAGCAGCGTAAAACTGCCCTCTACGAGCTGGAGGAGAACTGGTATCTGCCCTTGCTTGCACAGCAAAAAGGCTTGCCGATGCAGAGCGTTAAACGCAATAACTTCGGCCAGTATGCCATGGCGGTAAACTACCTAACTTCCGTATTGGAAGAAGCCGCAGCCATCAACAAGGTAGCGGTTTACAACATCGACCACATGGCACAACTGCGCTTTTGGGGAAAGGATGTAGTGCAACTCCTAAACCGCGCTTTGGCCGGAAACTTCACAGAGATGAAGATTGGCCAGTGCAAATATACTTTGCTGCTAAACGAACAAGGCGGTGTGCAGGACGATATGATCCTGATGCGTCGGGCCGAAACGGAATTCATACTCGTGATCAATGCCGGGCACGACATCACGGATACGGTTGTAGTAGATGGAGTGCAGCAGGAACTGATCGCTGATATCGACCGCATCATGACCTGTAAAAAAGAGGCTGAAGAAGTCTATGCCGAGGACATTTCGGACAGCTACGTAAAACTGGATATTCAGGGTCCGCTTTCCTACAAACTGATCAAGGAATTTTACGGCGAACAGGTTCTTAAAAACCGGAATAATCCCGAGAAGAACATGAACTACTTCAGTTTCAATGAGTTCGAGCGGCAGGGACAGCACTACCTCATCAGCCGCACCGGATATACCAATCGTTGGGGTTGGGAGCTTTATATCCCTATCGAAGTAGCCGATAATGACTGCAAGGCTTTGATCAGCAGAGCTTTGGAGCTGGGTGGCTTGCTGGTTGGGTTGGGCGGTAGAGACGAAAACCGCATTTCCGCAGGTCCTTTTGGACTGCCCCTGATGGGACAGGAATACGATCCGCAGCATACTCCGGTAAACGCTCCGCTCTTTGATGCTGCAGTGGACATGAACAAAGATATTTTCGTAGGCAAAGAGGCTTTGGCCGAGCAGATACGGAATGCGGAAGCCAAGAGGCTATTCATCGTGGTCTCCGAAGGTATCGTGAGCCATAAAGGTATCTATAAAGATGGCAAACGCCTGGGCAGTGTTACCAGCAGCATAAATTCACCTAATGTTTCGCTCGAGATGCGTTTGGCGATAGGCTCCAAACGAAAGAATGTGAACGACGAACAGGGAACTGCGGCGATCGGCATGGGCTGGTTTTATGCATCGGTTTTCGATATCGATTCCGAAGGCAAGGACATTGCGGAGCTCGATGGCAAGCCTGTCCGGATCCCTGTGGAGTTTTACCGCGAAGATGCCGAAGGCAAGCCAAGCGGCAACCCCACTTTGGGTTTCGTCACTCTGGAAGGGATCAGCCCTGCAACCGCTCCCAAGCCACTGAAAAACATCGAGAATCTTTAGCCCCTGCTTGGTTCTGGGATCTCCCTGCCATTCCACCCGGTATCCACCCGAAAGCCTCCCGAGTCTCATGCGGGTGGACTCCGGGTGGATGTTGAGTGGAATTCGGGTTAGAAGGAAGCAAGGAGGGAGATTGCTTTGCCGGGAAAAAAGGCTCGACAAAAATTTGCGCTTCAAAAAGCTGATTATGATGATAAGAATAGATAATCCGGAGTAGATATGATAAAGGTGAATAACCTCTCCAAGAGCTTACCCAAAAAGGATGGAAGCCAGTTTTTCGCGGTTGACGGCATCAGTTTTGAAGCTCGTGACGCTGAGATCGTTTGTTTGTTGGGTGTAAACGGCGCTGGCAAAACAACCACCATGCGCATTCTCTCCACAGTTTTTCAGCCAAGTTCCGGCCAGGCAGAAATTATGGGCTGGGATATTATAAAGAATGCGCAACAAGTGCGCGAGAACCTGGGATTTCTCTCAGGAGACACCGGTCTGTATAACAGACTGAGCGGCAGAGAGTTCATTACCTATTTCGGCCGTCTGTATGGGATCGCCGATCCTGTTATCGCCCAGCGAATTGCAGAGATGGCCGAACTGCTCGATATGAACGAGTTTCTAGATAAAAAAATCGAATTCCTCTCTACCGGCATGAAACAAAAAGTGTCGATCGTGCGCTCCATTATACACGATCCGCCAGTCATGATTTTCGACGAACCTACGGCAGGGCTGGATATTTTAACCGCCCGCAACATCGTGGCATTTATCCGCCAATGTAAGCAGCGAGGCAAGTGTGTACTTTTCTCCACTCACATCATGCGCGAAGCTGAACGCCTGGCAGACCGGATCGTGATGATTCACAAAGGTAAAATACTGGCCGAGGGAACTTTGGACAAGCTGCGGGAAGATTCTGGGCAAACCGATCTGGACGATATTTTTGTTTTCTATGTAAATCAATTTACCGATGAAACGGAGGTGCTGGCTCATGAATTTTAAGAAAACCATGGTGGTGTTTCGCAAAGAAACCTTGGAAGTTCTGCGGGACAAGCGCACCCTATTCGCCACTTTTGTTTTGCCTGTAATCCTCTATCCGCTGCTGATCGTGGGATTCAATGCATTGATGATGCGTCAGACCGCAGTTTTGGAAGAGCGTGGAGCAACCCTTGCCGTAGCTGATAGCATAAAAAGCGAAATCAGCCAGAACATGATAAAAGAAATCCGCAAGCTAAAGAATTACCATATATTGCCTTACAGCAGCAGCAGCCAGGAACTATACCTGCAAAAAGACATTCAGGCCATAATCACTTTGAAGGATTCTCTGGGGACCGATGGACTGCGATACTATAACATTCTGGTGCAATACGATAAGTCCAAAGAACAGGGCAGAATGGTATATTCAAACCTGAAAGAAGCATTTGCCAATCAGGAAAAAGAACTGCAAAAGAGCTATCTTAGCCAGGCCGGACTGAACCCAGAAGTGATGAATCTGGTGGCAATTAAAGAGCTCGATACATCCACAGCAGAGAAAAAGATGGGAATGTTTTTGGGGATGTTTTTGCCCTATATCGTGATCATGATGCTGGTGGCAGGTGCGGCAACCGTAGCCGCCGACCTTGTGGCAGGTGAAAAGGAAAGACGCACTCTAGAAACGCTGTTGGTGTCTTCAGCCGGACGCAAAGAAATCGTCTTTGGCAAATACCTCACCATCATTACTCTGGCGATGCTCAATGTGGTCGTAAACCTGTTCAGTATAAGCGTATCCTTGAAGTTCATGCTGGCCAATCAATCCAAGGATATGGCTGGAGTTCAGATGCCCTTAAGCGCAATTCTGATCTTGCTGGCAGCGATGATACCTTTGGCTACGCTGTTTTCGGCCATTCTGCTGTCAGTATCAACCTTCAGCCGCAATATGAAAGAAGCACGAACCTACGAACAGCCGATCATGATGCTGGCCATGATGATGGGATTCATCAGTTTTTTGCCCACTGCCGAGATCAATAACCTATGGGCTCTGATCCCGGTTATCAATATCGCCCTGCTGTTCAAAGCGGTGATGATCAACGAATACACGCTTTCAAATCTGCTGATAACCGTTGGCAGTACCCTGGTTCTGGACATTCTGGCCATCTGGGCTACCCTGAAGCTGTTTACGACGGAATCCATCCTCTTTCGCGCCGATGAGGACAGTAGCAGCCTGAAGGCGGTAAAAAAAGACAAACGCAATCTCTTTAACCCTTACTACGGTCTGGTCTATTTCACCGTAGCCTTGGTGGTGCTTTACTATCTGGGTGGATATTTGCAGATGAAAGACCTCTTCAAGGGACTTCTGCAAACCCAGCTTCTGATAATCGCCCTACCGGTTCTTGTGATCCTTAGAGTTTTTAAACTGAACGGCAAAGAGATTTTAAGATTAAAGATGCCTGCCTTGGGGGAGATATTGCTGATCCCCTTTATTGCGGTTTCTGCAGCGATTATAGTTGCGCTTTTGGCACAGGTAATCAATATGGTTTTCCCTTTTCCGGAAGCCTATGTTGAGATGCTATCCAAGCTGTTTACGATGAATCAATCCGTTCTGATGGTTTTCCTGGTGATGTCGGTTTTGCCCGGAATCTGCGAAGAGCTTCTGTTCAGAGGTTTTTTGATTCGGTTCTTTGAAAAATATCAGGCCAGAAATGCCGTGATCATCAGCGCTTTGCTATTTGCGCTGTTCCATCTTGATCCCTTCCGGTTTTTACCGGTCTTCCTGTTGGGATTGCTGCTTGGCTACCTGGTAGTGCGTTCTGGTTCTTTGTTCAATGGAATGCTTTCACATCTTATGAATAACGGTCTGGCCTTGCTGCTAACCACTTATGGCAGCTCAGCCTGGCTAAAACCGCTGATCAGCAAAGGCGACAATCTTCATTTCTGGTTGGCTGTACCTGCTTTGCTGGTACTCGGCCTGGCTCTATTTGCCTTTCATAAAGTTACCGCCAAAGGAGACTAAGTATGTGTGGAATAGTTGGATACATAGGTCAGCGGAATGCGTTGCCCATAGTGATAGAAGCCCTCAAAAGGCTGGAATACCGGGGCTATGACAGCTCTGGTTGCGCTTTGATTCACCAGGACGAACTACAGCTTTATAAGCGCAAAGGCAAGATCATCGAGCTGGAACGCAGCCTTCCTGAACCAAATAAATGTAGCGGAAACGTAGCCATCGCTCATACTCGTTGGGCTACTCACGGTGAACCAAACGAGATCAATGCCCATCCTCATTTGGATTGCAAGGGTGAGATAGCCATCGTTCACAACGGGATAATAGAAAACTACAAGCTTCTGCGGGAAAGGCTTACCGAGCTGGGACACAAATTCAGCAGCGACACCGATACAGAAGTTGTGGTCCATCTGATAGAGCAGTTTTTAACCAGCGAACCCAGCCTGGAAGATGCCGTTCGGGAAGCAATGAAGAGAGTGGAAGGCACGTATGGCCTCGTGGTTTTGTCCAAAAAGCACCCAGAAAAGCTGATCGCAGTTCGCAAAGGCAGTCCTTTGATCATCGGAATCAGCGACAATGAACATTTCATCGCCAGCGATGTTAGCGCAATTGTAATCCACACCAAACGCGTGATCTACATGCAGGACAATGAAATATGCACTGTTCATGCTGATCGCTTTGAGATTACGACTCTGGACAAACTGAGCGTGAAACCTGAAATATCTGTGGTTGATTGGGATATATCAGCCATCGAAAAGGGTGAATTCAAGCACTTTATGCTAAAAGAGATCTTTGAGCAGCCCATCACGATAGGTAATGGATTCCGGGGCAGAATCAACGATCAATTGGGAACCGCAAGGCTCGGGGGATTGAATCTCCCAAGTTTTGAACTGCGCAAGATTAAGCAGATCCATCTGGTGGCCTGTGGAACTTCTTTTCATGCAGCCCTGATAGGTAAATACATTATTGAAGATCTGGCACGCATCCCTGTGCATGCAGAATATGCTTCGGAATACCGCTATCGAAATCCGATTATCCCAGAAGATACCCTGGTTTTTGTGATCAGCCAGTCGGGTGAAACAGCCGACACACTGGCTGCCATGCGCGAGGCCAAAGCAAAGGGTGCCAGAGTATTGGGCATCACTAATGTGGTGGGCAGCACAATCGCTCGTGAAAGTGACGGCGGAACGTACATTCACGCTGGCAGTGAAATCGGGGTAGCCAGCACCAAAGCTTTCAGCTCGCAGGTAACGATCATGGTTTTGCTTTCGGTATTGATGGGCCGAATGAGCGTTCTATCCACCGTGCAAGGCATGGAATACATTAAAGAACTGGAGAGCATCCCAGCCAAGGTGGAGAGAATTCTGGCATTGAACGACCAGATCAGAATCATCGCCGCAAGCATCAAAGATTCGCAACATGCCCTTTATCTTGGACGGGGAGTGAATTATCCTGTAGCTCTGGAAGGAGCTTTGAAACTGAAAGAGATATCTTATATCCATGCCGAGGGTTATCCAGCCGCTGAGATGAAACATGGCCCTATCGCATTGATC
This sequence comes from uncultured Candidatus Cloacimonas sp., assembly GCA_964529335.1. Taxonomy (GTDB): domain Bacteria; phylum Cloacimonadota; class Cloacimonadia; order Cloacimonadales; family Cloacimonadaceae; genus Cloacimonas. The sequence continues at coordinate 8,023 of CAZGWB010000030.1, read as the reverse complement.
GACGAGAATATGCCAGTGGTGGCCATCGCAACCAAAGATCCACTCTATGATAAGATATATTCCAATCTTCAGGAAGTTCGAGCTCGCAAAGCCCGATTAATCACCATAGCCAGCGAAGGAGACACCGAACTGGGCAAGATTTCTGAGCATGTGATCATGATCCCTGATACCCTGACCAATTTACAGCCCCTGCTAACGGTTATCCCTCTACAGCTTCTGGCTTATCATGTGGCCGATCTGAAAGGCTTCGACGTGGATCAACCCCGCAACCTGGCCAAAAGCGTGACTGTGGAATAAGAAAGAAGATCAGAAACGGAGATTGAGATTTAAAGTGCTGCGCCAGTCTATGTTATCAAGATCCTCGGCATAAGGCGCCAAATTGAGCTCCACCACCGAGTCGTTGTTGAATTGCCAGGCAAAGCCGAGTTTGGCGCTATACTCCTTCCAGGTTCCCCAGGAGTATTTTGGCACGAGATTCCAAAAGAAAGAGCCGACGTCGTGGCGCAAACCCAAAGACCCAGTCCAACGCCTGTTTTTGGCAAAAAGTTCATAGTAACCTTGCTTTTCCCGGGCATACTGATTTTCCTCATAAGCAAAGCCCAAATCAAGCTGGAAAGCATTGTGCGGGCTGTTGCGAAAAGGCAGCTTCAACCAACGCTGATCTTGCAGCCTAACGATCAGAGGCAAGGTGTCGAACACCAAGTTATACTTATATCCCAATTGACGGTAGAAGCTGTTCTCCTGGCCGGTTGAAAAGAGGTAATCGCTATATTCGGCCCGGACTTGATAACTTTGGTTGAACGAAAGGCGATCCCCAAACAGCACGCTGCATTCGGGAGCCAGGGTATAGCTGTTGATGGCCTTGTTGTTGGCGGAAAGCAGTGAATCAAGATATACGTCTTCCCTCTGACCCAGGCTAAGCCATGCTCCCAATTTGATCCGCTCATGCCAATAGTTTTTCCAGCCCAGACGCAGATGTTTACTAAGCAGATCATTGTCCCAGCGATGCTCATCGCGCGGAAACTGGATAATCTGCAAATCAAGGTTTGCCAGAACTATCAAAGAATCATAATCGGCATATTCCCAGACAATCTTGCTGCTCAGCCTGCGGTTTTCAGTATGACGTGTGTTTTGATAGTTTGTATACTCCTTGATTGCATAGCTGTGTCCCGCTTCCGCAAAACAATGCAAACGGGGATGCAATATGAGTGATAAGAGCCCACTGACCAGATTGGTTCGGTCGGTGCTACCCCGGGTTGAATCCTGGCTGTAAACGGTTTCTTTGTGGCTGTAGCTTTCGCTTAGCTGAACCTGGACAAAGCTGTAGGGATCATAAACAAAATCACCAGCCAGATCAAGGTTTTTCTTCAATTGAGTGTCTGAGAGGTCATAGAAACTTGCATCTCCATCACTCACTGGCGCTTGCAGAATATATACGTCTTCCTTGCGATAGCTATAATTGCCATAGGTTGATACGCGATAAAGGTCCGCCGCATAATTGTAATAGGCATTCATTCTGGCGATGTCAAACGCTTCCCAGGCCAGGCGGCTACGTTGTAGAGCTCCAGATAGGCCATAAGATGCATGGTTTAGATTTGCCCCCCAACGGGCTTGAGAATCCAGATCGAAGCCCTGGCTGTCCAGGTTTTCTCCCGCTACATAGCGATCCTGCTCGCGACGCAAAATCCCTTTGGCGGTAAGGCTAACGGAAAGGCTGTCCACTGGAGAATAGACCATAGAATAGCCAAGCATGGCTGTTTTGTTCACATAGGGGGACGGCTCCAGATCGCTGGCATCAAAGATCGTATAATAATCAGATCGCAGCCTATGTTCAAGGCTTTTATGCGACCAGCTTATCTCGAGCCCCAGAGCTGCGTTCTTACTCTCCTGATTGAAGCTGAGCCGGTTTTCCAGATAACTCTGCCCTTGCAGACTAAGACTTGTATTAGCCATGGGGAAAAACAGGTAGCGCAGGTTGTTTTCAACGCTACGCACATTGTCGCTGGAATAAACATAGAAATCCAGGCCCTGGTTCTGAGCCAGCAGCCAACCGCTACAGAGCAGCCATAAGCTCACTAAGCAGAATAAACTCGGCTTCTTCAAGGCTTTCTCCGCGACGCTGGAAATCCAGATTTGATCTCTGTTGCAGTAAAGTGGTTGCGGGCTTGCCCAGCCTTTCTTTCAGGTTGTTGCCAAGGGTTTTACGGCGATGTGCAAAGGCAACACTGAGAATTCGGGCAAACTCATCAGGATACTTGATCTGCGGTTTGGGCTCTCTAGGCGTCATCACGATCACAGCAGAATCCACCTTGGGTTGTGGATCGAAGTACTGGCGTCCCACCTGAAAAGCGTAAGCTATATGGAAATGAATCCGTAAACGGATACCCAGAGCTCCGTAGCTTTTAGTTCCAGGCCCCGCTGCCAAACGCTGAGCCACTTCCTTTTGAAGCATCAGAACCACTCTGTTGAACGCGCTGCCATGCCTTTCCAAGAGAGCTAAAAGCGGTGAAGTAATCTGATATGGAATATTGGCAATCAATTTCAGAGGGCTTCCATCATTATCGATCAGCTTCGGCCAATCGCATGTCAATACATCTGCAAACACAAAGTCCACTCTTTCGCCATAACGATCGGTAAGATAATCAGGCAGCCGGCGATCGAGCTCAAAAGCCCTTAGCTTAACCTCATGCTGCAGAATTGCATCGGTCAAAATCCCCTTGCCCGGGCCGATCTCCCATACCCTGTCGCCAGTCTGCAAATCACCCAAAGCGGCAATCCGGGCAGCCAAATCCGGATCGGTAAGAAAGTTTTGTCCAAGCGCTTTCAGAGCTTGCATAAGGGCTGGGGGTAAAAAAAGAGCGTGAAGCTCATCCAACTATATATTCTATATGAACTTGAGACCGGATAAGCTTCACGCTGGTCAGTTATGCACTAAGTTTTTCAGAAGAAACGCTCTTGCAGGTTTTGCATACTTTGATGGTCTTATCTGCAAGCTTGATCTCGTGCAAAAGCTTCACTCCTGTGCGATGGCAGGCAGGACATTCTCCTCTGCCGGAATTCGGAAGCTTTTTTATTTCTTTACCACGAAAGTTCTTTGCCATTCTATACTCCTTTGCTATTAACAGCTACATTTTGGCTTGTTTAGTGCCAAAAAAGCCAAAGGGGGTATTGGGTCAACTGATTTTTTAACGCTCCAGGTTGAATTTGTCATCGATGCTCTTCACAAATTCCGTGATCAACTTCACGGTTTTGTCCAGATCGCTAAGCGCGATTACTTCGTTTGGTGAGTGCATATAACGATTTGGAATGCCAATGACTGCCGTGGCGGTACCGGTTCGTTGGCCGTGTATGGCATCTGCATCTGTTCCAGTGCGTGAGGGGGCAATCTCGATCTGCACCGGAATCTCATGCTTTTTGACCAACTCCAATAATTTCTTGTTTACGGCAGGATGCAAAGCTGCTCCCAACGACAAGGTAGGCCCTTTGGCCAGGCTTACATCACCGAAAACCCGCTTGTCTGTTCCAGGAATATCAGAAGTAAAGGTGACATCCACCACAATCGCGATATCGGGTTGAATTCGGTATGCACTGGTTCCCGCTCCTTTCATGGTGGTCTCTTCGCCTACCGAAGCCACAGCATAATAGCTGGCCTTCAGCTTGGCCTTGGCCAGTTCTTGCATCACTGCCGCCGCCACATAAACCCCTACTTTATTGTCTGTCGCTTTGCTTACGATATAGTCGTCGTTCAGCATCTCTATTTGTGAGCTATAGGTGATGGTGTCGCCAATAGCCACTCTTTTCTGGGCATCTTCTCTGCTTGTAGCGCCAATATCAATCCAGAGGTCTTCGATCTTCAGCTTTGGGTTATCATCCCCGCCACGCATCATATGAATGGGTTTTTTACCAATTATCCCACGGACGATATTGCCTTCGTGATGAACGTCCACTCTCAAGCCAGGCAGGAGATTTACGTCAAATCCACCCAGGGTTTTTACATACAGGTAGCCCTGTTCGTCGATGTAGTTTATTATGAAACCGATCTCGTCAGCATGGCCAACTACCATGATCTTATGTTTGCCGCTGCCTTTTTTTAAAGCGATGAGGTTGCCGTTCAGATCGCTGGTGATCTCATCGGCACAGTTTTTTAGGTAAGCTTTGGTAACGGCTTGAGCGGGAGCTTCAAAACCGGAGGGACTGGGAGCTTGCAAGAGGTCAAAGAGATATTTCTTGTTCTTTTCGTTCACTTTAGTATCCTTAGCAATTATTTGCGGTCTCGTCTGCAAACGGGTTTACAGTTTTCTTTATTACAGGCTGTTCATGGGGTATCATACAGAGGAATTTTAAAGTTGTTTCCCCTGTGTTTTTAAAGGCGTGCATTATATTTGGATCCACGTACATCACATCATTTTCACCGAAAGCAATTTCCCCACGTTCGGTAACCAAGGCTCCTTTTCCGGCCAGACAATAGAGCTCGTGTTCCCAATTGTGCTGGTGATAAGGAGTGTGCCCTCCTGGAGCCACTTCAAACATACGCATGGCAAAATTCGGAGCACCGTCCTTTTGGGCTATCAACCAGCGAATTTGTGCACCTTCGGCTCCTTCGGCATAAACAGGTTCCAATTCCACCTGATCATAGTGGATTACTTTCATTCTTATCCTCCTTTATTAGGCTAAGTAGGGTTTTAAAGATATTCTAATTTTCTTCTATAAAAAAACAAATTCCCTAAGATTGGGGATAAGCTGAGATCATCAGATCGTCGTCCCAGCGTTTCAACTTTATCTTGTTCAATGGCAGAGCAGAGGAGATATTCTCGAAGCCTAGGTTTGGATAGGGGCTTTTCGGGCCTCCTAACAGCAAGGGGCCATAGAAAAAGAGGAATTTATCAACCAATCCCGCTTTTATAAAGCTTTCAGCCACACCGCTACCGGTTTCCAGAAGCACCGAATACAGCTTGCGGGCAGCTAGCTCTTTCAGAACCAGATTTAGATCGAAAACACCGTTTATGAGTGGCAATCCACAGAGCTGTACACCTTTTGTTTTTATCCTTTGAGCCCTATCTGTACTCACCATGTTATCTCCGCAGAAGACTAAGGTCGGAAATTCCCCGGCAGTTTGCACGAGTCTGGCTTGCAGGGGGATCGTCAGTTCTGGATCAAGCACTGCCCTCAGAGCTTGTTTGGGCCTGCCCGGCAAACGCACATTGAGGAGTGGATCATCAATCAGAATTGTCGAGCTGCCGGTAAGCACCACATCATGTTGACTTCTGAGCTTATGCACGTATCTACGTGCTTTTTCTCCTGTGATCCAGCGTGAAGTGCCATCTGCAGCAGCGTATTTACCATCCAGCGACAAAGCGGTTTTTAGCGTAACAAACGGGCGCTTTTTCTGCACATAGCACAAGTAGTATTCCAATTGCTGTTGTATTGTCTCGGTATGGAAACCCCAAAACACTTCTATTCCAGCTTCCTGCAGCATCTTGATCCCTTTACCGGCGACCAGGGGGTTGGGATCGACTATTCCGATAAAAACCCTGTTTATCTTTGCTGCTATGATCGCCAAGGCACAGGGAGGAGTCTTGCCATAATGCGAGCAGGGCTCCAGGCTTACATAGAGGTCTGCGCCTTTAGCTTGGGCTCCTGCCTTTTTAATGGCCTGCACTTCTGCATGGTCAGAGCCGTAGCTTTGCGTCCAGCCGGTAGAGATCAGCTTATCTCCTTTGACCAGCACTGCACCAACGAAGGGATTGGGAGAGCACTTACCTCTGGCTCGTTCAGCAGTCCGGATGGCCAGCTTCAGGTATTTATCCTGATAAGCGTCGCCCATTTCCTTGTGTTTCATTGCAGTTCCTTAAGACGAGCCAGGTTTTGGGTGGCCAGGCTGAAGCCGGGAAATCGCGTTTCGATTTCCTGCCACATCTCTTTGGCCTTACCTGTATTGCCTGAAGCCGCATAGGCTGCGGCAAGGTTGTTCAGAGCATTTGGATTATCCGGTGCCAGGCCAGCCAGTTCTTTTAGCCACAAAATGGCTTGTTCGTAGTCCTTTTTAGCCATATATATCGCACCCAGATGAAAATATGGCTCCGGCCAGGCATTATCCAAGGCCACAGCATTGAAGAAATCGACAGTTGCCTTATCCGGCTGTTTTACCAGTTGCCAGTATAATGCACGGTAATAATACAGGTCGGCCGAGTCAGGATAATTGCGAAATGCATTTTCCAGTCCTTCCCAGGCTTCGGCATCCTTAGCTTTACCCAGAGCTTCGGCAATTCCATTATAAATCTGGTTCTGGCCATAGTATAATTGGGGACTTCCTGCCAGATTTTGCCTTAACTGCCAACGGCCATTACGATTAGTGAGAACGAAAGTCCAGTCTTTTTTATGATTCAATTCCACAAATACCAAGGCCGTGGAACCGTCTTCGCCCAAGCCACTATGCAAGATGCTGAATCCTCCAATCTTAGCCAAGGCAGGAACTTCGCTAATAATCTCAGCATAACGCTCAGCGAGATCAGGCAGAGCGCTTTGATTTATCGTCCACTGACGTAAACCGCTGTAATCCAGCTTGATAAGGCTATTCAAATAGTATTCGGCGATTTGTTCCGGATCCGCTTCGACAGGATATGCTTCATGTTTCAGGCCAAGCTTATCCATCAGATACGCCAGGGGAAAGCTGTGTGGATACTGAAAACCACTAAGCCAGGCCAGAGCTTTTTGCGGATCAGATGTGGCCAAAGCCTTGGGGCTTTGCATATCAAGGGCAGGATGCGGTCTGGCAATCCAAAGATCGATATGCAGCTTGCTAACCTGTTCGCTTTCGGTTCGTGAGTCCGCTTTGAAGGATGGAAAGAAATCAGCATCGGATATCTTGGAAGCATAGGGACATACGCTGGGGCAACTGCAGTCGCAACGGATTTCATTACAACAAGCCCAGCCTATCTTCTTCTTTTTACGGGGACATTCCCTTACTTGTCTTTCGGAATAGCATATCTGACAGCGGTTGCTTTTGAAGAGATTCAGCATCATACCCTCGGTAATACGGGGGGAAGATTGCGCTTGAATTCTGAGTTCTGTATCAGGCCTTTCACCTTGATTAGTTTATCCGGGCTGGCGGGACAATCGGGATAAAGCGCAGGTTCCGTTAAATATTGCAGCATCTTATCAAGCTCCAGATAGCTGATCCCCAGTTCGGATTCATCGCTCTGCCCTTCCCAGAGATCGGCGGTAGGAGTTTTTGAGATCACCTTGTCCGGCAAACCAAGCTGTGCAGCCATTGCCCAAACCTCAGTTTTATAAAGATGACCAATAGGCTCAAAGGCGCACGCTGAATCGCCAAACTGCGTAAAATATCCAACCAGCAGTTCACTGCGATTGCTGGTTCCCACTACCAGGGATTTATGTTTGGCGGCCTGATCATAAAGGATATTCATCCTGATTCTGGCCATCCAGTTGCCTTTTCTGAGGGGGCTTGCTGTTGGCTCAAATGTATTAAAATAGGGATCAGTGCAACTTGTTAGTTCGATGGTTTGCAGCTTTATTTGAAGATGATTGGCCACCAGTGCTGCATCGGCTGCGCTATCAGGATGGCTCTCACGATATGGAATGGAGTAGGCAAAAACCTGTTCTTTTCCCAAAGCCTGAACTGACAGAGCTGCCGTCAAAGCAGAGTCTATCCCTCCAGACAAGCCAACCACCAGACTTCCAAAGCCGCTGGTTCTGCAGTATTCTTGGATGTATTGAACTATTCGCTGCTGTTCTGAGTGCAGATTCAACATCTGTTTTCTCCTGTTTATTTACACTTCTTATCAAAGATAAGGACATCACATTTTTGCTTGCTTGCCAAGTCAAGAAAAACCGAAAGCTCGTTTCATGTTTCCAGAGGCAGCTAAAACTAGGGATACCTTGCATTACCCATCCTTTAATCATTGAGTATGTATATGACGGGAAGTGATTTTGACCGCTACGTATTTCGGGATTTTTTCCCCCTATCATACCGGAGTCATACCGCATGGTCATCCGGTATGAC
>CAZGWB010000029.1:0-29195 GCA_964529335.1 uncultured Candidatus Cloacimonas sp. | reverse complement strand
AGCGAGGGAAGGACTCGAACCTTCGACCTTCGGGTTATGAGCCCGACGAGCTACCGACTGCTCCACCTCGCGTCATGGTTTTTACCATAAATTTCAAAGCCGCAAATCTGTCAAGCACAAATCTGCAAAAAATGGACTGAGACTGCGGAGGGGATCAATATGTTAGAAAATCACTCAGCAGATAACCGACGTAAAGCCGGAAATTCAGGTTGCGGGCATCATTTTTATACCACTCATCATTAAAAACGGGGATAAGTCCAACTTCCATGCGGCCACCAACCAGAATATTCTTCATGAGAATGGCATCTGCTCCCAAACTCAAGCCTAAATCAAACTTGTTTGTGGCTTCGTATAGATCGAAACCGTATTGATTCGTATTCTGGTCATTCTTATGCTTTGCGCCAATCTGATAGGCCAGATAAAAGCCGGCTGCCGGTTGCAGTTCCACCATGTCCACAGAATATTTCATTTTCCCGAAAGCCCCAAGCTGAATGTATCTAAGTAATTCCCTAAATTCTGACCCACTCTTTGAATAACTGCTATTTTTAAATTTCAAGACAGCCCCTTTCTGCATATAGAGCAGCTCCGAACCGACTATATAATTAGCTATTGGCTCAGCTTGGATCACCGAACCAAGGTGAAAATCAAGAGAAGGACTAATCTTATAATTATCAGTCCTGGAATCATCATAATAGGTATTGCCATTGATACCCACAAAACCACCAATGTCCATTCCAGCCGTTTCAGCCAATAACTGGATCATACCGAGTAAAAGCACGCAAATAATCACTGCCTGTTTCATTTCAAAACTCCTTGAAGTGTTTTTCTTAAACTATTAGATGACACGATTTTTGTCAACAACAATATACATCATCCTATTTATTCGTCCTAGAGCTCACTCTGAAGGTTTACTACAATGGAAATTGCGCACGCAGGAGCAAAAACCGTGAAAAATAGCGCATACACCTCCAAACAGGCAAAACAAGCCCCAGAACAGCGGTCTGCCGAGTATACCCAAAAGGCTGGGAGAGCTGACCGGCAGCAAATATAAGCCCCAGGTGATCAGATATGCACCTACTACGATGCAGGCATGCCCCAATATAACCATTGCCCGGCGGTCTCTTTTCCAGCCAGTGTAGATCAAGGCCAGGCCGATGAGGCCAGATGGACTGATGATCGCAGCCCGGAACATGAATAGTAAACTGATTCCCACCAGCATCACTCCCAGGGTGATCGTGAGATAACTTCTCTTTTGCATTACTTTCTCCTTTTGTGCCGACCTTACGGCATGAAATAATCTCTGGCATCTCACTCCGTTATTGTGCCGTTTATAGTGGCTCTGAGAAGCACTAATGATTCAGATTTAACTTTATGTGAGGTGTTTACTTGTCAAGCTCATATCTTCTTCTGGCATACCCCCCTTTTTTCTCGGGCCTTATTTTAGATTACCATCTCTTTCTCAGTTCATGTTTATGCGTGAAGTATTCAAGCTGTTTTCACAGCTCCGCAGTGGATGAGTGTCTGGCCTTTGTTTATATTAAGCAGGTGGGTCTGAATGCCATGGGATTGAGCTAGTAGGTGGGCCAGAATGCTTTGGGATTGAGTTTGGGATTGAGTTAACCCCGGTATGGGTTCAGGCTATTGACAAAGTCATTTTTTCTCTAATGGCATAAGTTTCACTGCGGTGCAGACATACTAAGCCCGCATGGCGCAGGCTGTGGACAGAGGCTTAATTATCACAAATGGCATTAGATTCACTACATTGGAGACAAACTGAGCCCGCAGGGCGACAGATCATAGCGATGGTGGTGAAACAAGGCTTTTGAGCCTTGTGGGACCCCTCGTTTGGGGTGTCTAACGGGCCTTGTTTTCCTCTACTCCCCTCCCCTAATCCGAAAGCGGTATTTCCGCTTTCGGATTAGGGGAGGGGAGATTCGCGCTATTCTTGGCTTCGTCCACAATTATCGAGGGTCTTCGCTACGCTCCGAACCCATCGCTATGATCTGACGCCCTGCGGGCTTCGTTGCGGGCTTCGTCATCAGCCTGAACCCCGAGAGGGGTTTCTCACCATAGGCGGTGGTTTCAACCACCGTTTAGCGATGCAGATAACCTCCTGATACCCCTTCAGGGGTACTCACCATCTCCGGCTGCTTTAGCGGCCGGATAAACCAATCCGGTGGATAAATCCATCGGAGATGGTGCCACCCATCTGCTAGGGATGTTTTTTTCAAATACCTCCGAAACGGTGTTTGAAACAACCGCCCATGGTAAATAATCCTTTGAAGAGGATTTATCAGTAAATACATCCAAACTCCAGAAATCCTCTGAAGAAGATTTAGGGAATCCCCTCCTCAGAATCCTAACAAGTCGTTGCATTTATCGGAAAACAGAATATGCGTGGTCAGGAGCATGTTCAAGTTTCGAGAGGCCTTGAACCTGCTTCGAGTTTAAGGTTTGGAGTCATCTGCCGTGTAAAGTTCTTCAATTGTACGGGAGATATTGGTCAAGATATTGGTCACTTTTCCAAACCGGATTCATTGGACGTATTCTCCTCTTATATCTATATCTCTATATTGCAGCATGTTACTCCTATCTTCCCACTATAACTGTCAATCAAAACCAGAAAAATCCCTTTTTGGCTCTTGCTTTAAATCGTCAATTAATTATTAATCTACCCTTAATCAAGCGTTAATAATTAAGACTTGATTAAGGGTAGATTATGACATGATAAACGCTTTTAAGGAAGGATGAAAAGCGAGAAAAATGCAGCTTGACAGAAACCGAGGGGTTCGTTTAATTGAACATAAGTTCATTTGAACCGAACTAACAGAATGATTCGACAGGAGAGAGAATGCCCCGTTTAAAAGCCCTTAGAACCCTGCAGGAACTGCCTGTGGTAAAGGGGTTCCGTCCCTTGTGGATGCGTCCCAATTACCGCTCTGCAATCGTAATGCAACTGGAAGAATATGAAGCAATACGCCTGATGGATTACGAGCACCTTACCCACGAACAGGCTGCGGAAAAGATGGGGGTTTCGCGTCCCACGGTTACCCGTATTTACGACTCGGCCCGCAAGAAGCTTGCCACCGCCATGGTGGAGGGTCGCAGCTTTCTGATCGAAGGAGGTGAGATACAACTGGAAGGGGTGCATCTATATTGCGAGGATTGCCAGCATAAATTTACGCGTCCTCTGACGGAAAATGACTCTCATGTCTGTCCGCAGTGCGGTTCGCGAAGGATACTTAGCCTCAGTGAGTGTTTTACGCGCGGTTGTCGCAGATGTAACCGTTGCAGATAGATTAAGGAGATTACGATGAAGAACTACGATGTGATTATTATTGGGGGAGGGCCTTCGGCCATTATCACCGGTCTTACCGCAAAGAAACAAAACCCCCAGAAGAGCTTTTTGATGATCAAGGAAGAAGAGAAGGGCCTGGTTCCCTGTGGGATTCCATACGTGTTTCACGATCTGGAGGATGTGTCCAAGAATATGATGGGTCCTGCACCTTTTGTAGCTGCGGGAGGTGAGGTTCTGGTCGACAAGGTGACCGAAGTGAAGCTAAGCGAAAAGCGGTTAGTTACTGCAAAGGGCGATGAATTTGGCTTTGAAAAGCTGGTGTTTGCCACTGGTTCGCTGCCGATTGTTCCGAAGTTCATAAAAGGTTATGACTTACAGAATGTGGAGTATATCCGCAAATCCTTCACCTACATTTCTGCCCTAAAAGAGAAGACAAACTCCGCAAGGGAGATCGTGATCATTGGAGGAGGGTTTATCGGGGTTGAAGTGGCGGAACAGCTTGCCAAGCATAAAGATAAGAAAATCCATCTGATCGAAATGAAAGAGCACTGTCTATCTGCTGCTTTCTCTGAAAAGCTGACGATCCTTGCGGATGAGACGATCAGGGAACTGGGAATTGACTTGCGAACAGGGACAAAGGTGCTGGAGATCACTGGCAAAGATGGCAAAGCCAATGGGGTTATGTTATCAGATGGAACTGAGATAACTGCTGATCTGGTGATAAATTCCATAGGTTACGCTCCAAATACTGAGCTTGCCGGGCAAGCAGGCTTGGCTTTGAACAAGAATGGTGCCATAGTCCGGGACAACTATATGCGCACTGCCATAAAAGATGTTTATGCCGTGGGTGACTGCTCTGCAGCCATCGGGTTCATTACGGGCGGGGAAGACAATATCATGCTGGCTTCCACGGCAACTGCCGAAGCCAGGATTTTGGGATACAATATGTTTGGAATCAACCTGATCCGCAATTTCTCAGGAACCCTGTCGGTGTTTTCCACAGAGATCGGGAAGGCGGTTTTTGCTTCTGCAGGAGCAATCCAGCATGTGGCGGAAGAAGCTGGAATAGACTATGTGTGTGGAAGTTTTGAGGATGTGGACCGGCATCCTGAAGCCATCAGCGATGCTTCCAAATTGTGGATTTGCCTGATCGTATCACCTGGCACCGGTGCAATAATCGGAGGCGAAGTTTATGGGAAAAAGAGTGCCGGAGAGATCATCAATATAATAGGGCTTGCCATTCAGAAAGGCGTAACAGTATATGAACTTGTGTCTTACCAAATCGGGACGCATCCCTTGTTGACCACTGCACCCACAAAATACGTGCTGATTAAAGCTGCTGAAGCAGCCATTAGTAAACTAGAAAACAGATAAAAGGAGCTCACATGAAAATCGCCATTCCCCTAACTAACAACGAACTAAGTTCACACTTCGGACATTGTGAAGCCTTTGCCATCTTTACTGTGGAAGGCAAAAAAATCGTGAAACATGAAACTATCGATCCTCCGGTTCACGAACCGGGTTCGCATCCGAGGTTTTTGCATGAACTTGGCTGCTCAGTTGTCATTGCCGGTGGCATGGGTATCAAGGCCCAAGACCTAATGTGCCAAAATGCCATACAAGTTGTGGTGGGAGCACCCCAATTACCGCTCGCCGAATTGGTGGAAAACTATCTCGCCGGCAAACTGGAAGCCGGGACAAACCGTTGTGATCATTAAATGAGAATTGCTATTGCCAGCGGTAAGGGTGGAACCGGAAAAACCACCCTTGCCGTCAATCTTGCCATGTACGCTGCCGAAACAGAAGAGACTCTTTTACTGGATTTGGATGTGGAAGAGCCCAATAGTTCCCTTTTTGTAAAAGGTGAATTGATCAAAGAAATCCAAATGGACAGAGCTGTGCCTGAATGGGAACAAAAAGCCTGCACGCTTTGCGGGAAATGCGTTTCTGTATGCAGGTTCAAGGCGATCTTGAAATTGGGAGACAGGATCATGGTTCTCCCGGAATTGTGCCATTCCTGTTTTGCGTGTAGCGAGCTTTGCCCTGTTTCAGCCTTGCCAATGCAGAGAAAACCACTGGGAGTAATGCGTGAGTTCACAAAGGGAAAACTTAGGTTTTTTGAAAGCAAACTGGAAATCGGAGTTGAACAAGCTTCCCCCTTAATCAAACAAAGCCTGGATTATGTGGACAGAGAAGTATCCGGAAGCAAAAACCAGTTTTTGGACTGCCCGCCAGGAACAGCATGCTCAATGATAAGCGCAACCAAAACAGCAGATTATGTAATACTAATCACCGAGCCCACCCCTTTTGGGCTGCACGATTTGAGTCTGGCTGTGAAAACGATGCGACAACTGGAAAAACCCATCGGGGTGGTTGTAAATAGAGTCGGAATAGGTAATGAGGATGTGTTTTCCTACTGCCGGGATGAGCAGATCGACGTAATAGGTACAATTAACAACAGCCGCGATTTGGCAGAACTTTATTCCAGGGGTGAGCTTCTCTACACTCACAACGAGCGATTCCGAAGTACGCTAAAGGGGATACTTGCGCATATAAGAGGTTTAGATTGAGAGAGATAGTAGTGATTTCCGGCAAAGGTGGAACAGGGAAAACCTCAATAACGGCTTCCCTGGCATTTGTGGCCGCAAGTGATGTGGTAATGGCAGATTGTGATGTGGATGCCGCAGATCTGCATCTAATCCTGAAGCCTGAAAACCAGATAAGTGAAGATTACTTCAGTGGGGCAAAGTCAGAAATAAATCCTGATAAGTGCTCATTATGTGGTGCTTGCAAGCAGGTTTGCCGCTTTGAAGCCATTGTTCAACATGCTGAAAGTTTTGAAGTTGTAAATCTAGACTGCGAAGGTTGTGGCTATTGCCAATTGGTGTGTCCCAGTGAAGCGATAGCGATGGTAGAGCAACAGGTAGGGCTTTGCCACATAGCCGACAGCCGTTTGGGATGTAAATTGGTTCATGCAGAATTAGGTATCGGAGCAGACAACAGCGGAAAACTGGTGGCAAAGGTAAAACGTAATGCAACCCGCATTGCTAAAGAAAGTGCCAAACCATACATCTTGGTGGATGGCTCCCCGGGGATAGGCTGTCCGGTAATATCCTCTTTATCTGGGGCAACTTATGCACTGCTGGTAACGGAATCCAGTTTATCGGGTTTTGAAGACCTTAAGAGGGTTTGGGAGCTTGCCTCCAAGTTTCATATTCCCAGTGGCTGTTTGATCAACAAAGCAGATATCAATCCTGCAGTAACAGACAGGATAAAAGCATTTATGCATGCGAGGGGGGTGGAAATTCTGGATGAGATACCCTATGACGAGGATTTTTCTGGGGCGATAACCCAAGGTCTTTGTTTGGCTGAGTATAATCCCGCGAAATGGAAACCAAGATTTACTTCTATATGGAATAAGATAAAATAAGGAGAGAGTATGAAGATTGCTTTCACTTCAACCGGAACTGACTGGGATGCCACGATTGATCCACGCTTTGGGCGAACAGATTACCTCGTGGTTTATGATGAAGACAAGGACGAGCTTAGCTGGCTGGATAACCGTCAGGTTATGCAAGTGTCACATGGAGCCGGACCTCAAACAGCTCAGAAGATTTTCGAGCTGATGCCTCAGGTATTGATTACTGGAAACGGTCCAGGAGGTAATGCTGAGGCAATTCTGAACCAGTTATCTCTGAAAATCTTTGTTGGTGCTGGCGGAATGACCGTAAGAGAGGCATATAATGCCTATAAGAACAATCAATTACCATCAGGAGGAAAAAATGCCTAATCAAGATGGAACTGGCCCTTGGGGAACAGGACGTCCGGGAAGAGGGCTTGGCCCCTGCGGACGCAGAGAAAGAGAATTCATACAACCAAGACGCTGCTTTGGACGTGGTTTTCGTTTTAGGAACGGTTTTGGAATGCGTAGCCAAAGAATGTGGTTGGATGGTCAGATGTCCAACAAGCAGGATATATATCCCTATACTAGGCAAGAACTGGAAGAGCAAAAGGAAACCCTTGAACGACAGCTAGCCTGGTTAAAAGATCAGCTAAATAACACTAAGGATGAGTAATGGAAGACAATAAAGACCTTCAAGTAAAGGCAAATCTGGACAAGATCGGACACCGCATTGTTGTAATGAGCGGTAAAGGCGGAGTGGGAAAAAGCTTCGTTTCAGTAAATCTGGCTTTTGGGCTGGCAATGCAGGGCTTTAAAGTGGGGTTGTTGGATGCTGATATCCATGGACCTTCAGTTGCCAAGCTTACCGGCATCGAAGGTGTGCCCATTCCTGCCAACAAGGAAAGCGGTATGCCCATGCCGATCCAAGTATTGTCGAATTTACACGTTTTGACGGTGGCCTCATTGCTATCATCAGAAGATAGTGCACTTATCTGGCGCGGGCCGATGAAGATGGCCTTGATCAAGCAGTTCTTCAGTGATTTTGACTGGCCGGAGCTGGACTATCTGATTATCGATTGCCCCCCCGGAACCGGTGATGAGCCACTGAGCATCGTTCAAACAATCGGGAAACTGGATGGAACCGTGATTGTAACCACGCCGCAGGATATTGCAATTCTGGATGTGAAGAAATCGGTTGATTTCGCTCATAAACTGGATTTGCCAATTTTGGGAATCGTGGAAAACATGAAGTTCTTCCGCTGTCCACATTGCCAGGAGATTACTCCCATCTTCAAAGGGAAACAACTGGAAGCCATGATCTTCGAGCATTCGCTGGAGCTATTGGCAGAATTGGAAATAGAACCGCAGATCGCAGTTTCTACAGATGAGGGAAAGCCCTTTATCTATTTTTATAACAAGCTTCCCGCTGCAGATGCCTTGATGAGCATGGTTAGCAAACTAGTGGAAAAAACCCAGCCGGGTAGTGAGTGAATAAACTACCCCAAATAGACAAAGCCGGCAGCTATCTGCCGGCTTCGTTTTATCTGTGATAATTCTAATTCAGGGCAATCACCCTGAAGAATTTTTTGTTCGTTACTGCTGTTTCAAAGCTTGTGGAAGTGGTGGTTCCCAAGGTATCATACGAACCGTCTGGAGTATCGGAACCCTCAATCCTGTATGAGTTAGCGTTTGGAATTGCTGTCCAGGACAAATGGATGTTAGATGAGTTCAGACTGATCAAGACCTGAGGTGAATCAAGACTTTCAGGATAGCGGTTCAAGGTGATATTGATCGTCCCGCTGCCGCTTCCATCCAAGCCGGAAAGGCTGAACTGCGAACTGCTTGGTCCGAAGCTGCTGCCCTGCGCTATATATTGGTAGATGTCATGGGTAATGCTAACCGAGGCAGGAGTCCAGCCCAAACCATCATGGTATAGGGTGTATTGGCCATTCAGAGCAGAAAGATCTGACATGGATAGCTGATAGTTGAAGCTGCTTGAGGTAACGCTGGCAAGAACACTAAAATCGGTTGTGTCAAAGCCGGCTGGGTCAAGGCTGAGATTGGTATTAGCAAATCCCGCAACCGGTGAAACCAGAATAGTGACTGGTTCACCCAGAATGGAGGTGTTGGCACCCACACCGGCAAAGGAAGGAGTGGTTTGGACGCTGATCTGATTTGAGTTATCGGAGGTGTCTCCAAAGTTTACGGCTCGTACACGGTAGCTGTATTCACTATTCTGCTCTAAACCGGACACTCTTGCCGCCGTGGCATTAACCATCAAATCCTGATATCCGGCCAGGGGAACTGAAGCTCCTATGCTATGGCTGCCCAAGCCGTCAGACGTATCGATTGGGTAGGAATCCCATTCTGTGGCCAGGGTGGGAAAACCGCTGGAGGGATTTGTAGAGATACCACTGATAACTGAATTTTTGCGGCGCAGTGTTTGATCTGATGCACTTATTCCATTACTGCTCCAGGAACTGCTATCCCCAATTCGGCCAAAGATATCCACGTATGTTTCAGGAGTTCCCTTCACAATGGCAAGCGCATCATTGCCGTTAAAGTTTGCAATTCCACTGGATGTGGCCGTTACTCCATCGGGCAGAGTGAGGACAGCAGAGCTGTTGCGATATACCAAACAGGCATTATGAGGCAAAATGCCACTTAGGGTTTGAGTGCTGGTGGCGCTGGTAGCTCCATTGGCGTATAGCTTTATCTTGTAGCTTGTAAGGTCTATGTCGGTGCCAGTGCCGTTGAAGATCTCCAGATACTTGTTGTTGCTGCTGCCTTCCACGTATTCGCTGATGATGAGGTCTGCGGTATAGGCAGAATCTCCGGAAAAGACGTCCAAACGGTAGCTTTCTGCGCCTGGCACGGCTTCCCAGCGGGCAGTGAAGCCTTCATGAGATACCGCTGTAGCGCTTGTGGCTATGGGAGCATCAAGATAGATTATGGAGTTCGTAGTGGCAGTTATCGGATTGGAATATGCCCCAGGGCTTTCATTATAAATGGCCTTCACTCTGTAGAAATAGGTTGTTCCCTGTGCTAAGCCGCTAATTGCCAATGAGGTAGCAGATACGGGGTAGTTCTCATAGCTGCCTACAAAACTGGAGAAATCACTGCTAGTAGAAAGATCAAACTCGTAATTGCTGATTCCCGCTGCAGCATTCCAGTTGGCTGTGAATCCGGTAAAGCCAAGTTCTGTGGCGGCAGTGGCGACAGGAGTAGGAATGTCGTTGTCTTCAATTTCCAGATTGAAACTGCCATAATTGCCTATCGTAGCGCTGGAACCTCCACTGACGTTCTGTAGGGAGAATACAAGGGTTTCAAATCCTTCCAGCAAAGTGTCGTCAGTAATATTCACAGTAATGTTTTGCGAAGCGCTGCTACCGGCTGGGAAGCTAATGGAACGGGTAATGAAGCCATTCACGTCGCTGGCTGAGCCGTCCGTCAAGGCTATTTGGGCGGTTGTGGCGGTGGTGGAAGAAGGATTGATGATCTCCACACTGATCACCACGCTGCCATCAGCTTCATTTACCAAAGCGCTGGCCGGGCTGAACTGAACGATGGTGTTGGGGCTGGCTCCGCCCCAGATGCTGGCCACATATTCTGGATGATCCACAAAGGGATTTCGGTTACCCTGGTGATTATAAACCATTGTATTGCGGGTAAGTTCAGTGGCATCTACCGGATCGGCATTGTGCCAAGTCAAGAGGGTTTCCAGCATATCAACGCCCCCCTGGGAAAGAGTTTGCCCATAACGAACGTTAAAATACAGCAACGCTCTGGCCAGATTGCCTTTATGCTGATCAGCAGGTTCAAAAACAGTGTCACCGCTGCTATTGGTGCCGCGTTTGCTTACATAGCCGTTGTAGGATGGATAGCTGGCATTATTGTTTAGAACAACATCGAATGGCAGATTTCCCCGGGACGAATTCACACTGCTGTTCGTAACGAACAGGTGATGCACATCTGCTTTTTTAATGCTGGACTCGGAGGAGGTGAACCAGCTTTGGGCATAGCTATGCTCGGTATTGGGATTACTGCTGCCATCGTAGGAACTGCTGATGCTAAAGTCCTGTCCGGTATAAACGCAACGCACGACTCCGTTGTTGTTATCCAGCTCCTGGAAAAGGAAAAGCTTTGCCCCATTGTAGCTGGAATAGGTGTTGTTATCGATCAGATCGTGAAGTGCGTTCTTCAGAGTGGTTCCCGACAAGCCTTGCACGGGATTGTAATAACCATTGAAAGGATCGTTGGCCAGGGTGCTTACCGAGATTGTATTGGAGTTTCCGCTGCTGCCATTGGAGTTATAGGCCCGAACGCGATAGAAATATTGCGTGTTTGCAGATAAACCGCTTACAGACTGAGATGTTCCGCTTACCGTATAGTTATTGTAGCTGCCTACAAAGCTGGAAAATGCTGAATTCAGTGACACGTCCAGCCGGTAAGAAGTTGCCCCGCTTACAGATGACCAATTTGCTGTGAAAGAATTCACTCCGATGTTGGTTGCGTTATTGGCGGTAGGAGCGTTTGGGGGTGAGTTTCCACTGGTGGAAAAGGAGTATTCTTCGCCGTAGGCTGTGCCCTGGCTGTTTGTGGCATAAGCACGAACGTAATATAGAGTTTCAGGATTCAAACCACTTAAAGTGCTGGTAAAAGAGCCGGTTCCGCTGCCATCACTGGTATGGCTGTTAAAAATGGAGGGATTGGGCGCAGTGGCATAGCAAACGCCTCTGGCTGCAACAGAAGCACCGCCGTCGGAGCTAACATTGCCTCCAGAAATGGCACTATTGGTAGTGATGCTGTAAGGAACGACCGTGGAAACTACGGGCAAACCCAGACCCGTAAAGTCGGTCAGAGTGATGTCATCGATATTCAGGCGGTTATCGCTGCTCCCGGATTCTGTTGCACGTTTTATCCGGATGCGAACATTGCCAGATACGTTTACAGTTTGAGAAAAGAGCTGTACCACGTCGGATGCGGGGGCAGTAAATGCGGGGCCTATCTGAGTCCAGGAGGCTCCATCATCCAGGCTGTATTCTGCTTTCCAATCCACCTGGGAATCTGATCCATATCGGCGATATGAAAAGCTCAGGGTACCCAAGCCATTGGATTTATCTGCCTGCATAGTCATGGCCGAAGCACCATAACCTCTCATTCTGGCAGAGCGAAGTCCATTTTTCCAATCAGTGCTGAGATCTCCGATCAAAGCCTCGGTCATATTCCAGCTAATCCCGTTAAGGGTAACGTTTCCAGAGGCATAAGAGGCCTTTGATTCGCCTGTGCCTTCGAAATTTACGCTATAATCAGCCCAGGCAAAGGCCAGGGACAAGAGTAGCACGATAAAAGTTATCAGATTCTTTTTCATAGAGTTATCCTAGGTTTTTACATAAGCATAGTATAATTCATAACCACATATTTGCCACAGCGGATTCGTCAAGCCAATTCAACTTTCAGCCATGTTTCAAAACGATACTTCAGTTTGCCATTCGGCTCAAACGGCCTATTCTGTTTATAGATACAAATATTAAAACGCAGCAAGGATGGAACAATGCAGATACCTTTCAATCTGAACCGTATGATCGATACGGAGCTTCACTTTCCGCAGCGCTTTGCCAGTATGGTAACGAAGAATTATGGGCTGATCTTCTTTAATGAAGGAAACAAAGCCTCGCACGACAGCAATCATGCCGTGATCACCGATACCCTGGGAGCGGAAAGCTCGCTGCGGGATATCGAGTTTTTTTATAAGAGCAAGGGCATTCAACCCAGGCTGTATCCATGCTTAAAGGGGAACGATCTGGAAAAGCTAAATCCCTCTCTGATCAAGCACGGATTTCATATCGAGCATAAGCAGCTTGATTACTTTCTGCATGATCATTCCAGCACTCTGAGACCAGTTGAAGAACTGAAGATCGAGCGCATTCACAAACTGGATATCGATCTGATGGAGACGATCGCCATCGAGTTTGGAGGAGACTGGACGATAAAAGTGGTGGAGCGCCACTTGCTGCATCCATCCTATCATCTTCTGGGAGGCTATCTACATGGTGAACTGGCTTCTCTGGCTTCGGTAAGTATCTTTGCCGGCTACAGCAGGATTGATGACGTTTTTACCAGGGACAAATTCCGTGGCAAGGGCTTTGCCGGAGCCATGATCCACTATCTGGTTAATTATCACCGGGGGCTTTGCGAAAACTATCTTTATCTGTGCTCAGACAATCCGGCTTTGATAAAGATCTATGAAAAAGCAGGTTTTTCAAAAATCCCTCAAAACTACCAGCACTGGTATGCCTACAAGGAATAGCTAACCAGTTCTCAGCCCATAAAGCTCAAATCATTGCATATGAACTGAATAGGGAAGATCTGTCTCTTCAATTTGATCTCTGGGAATGCTGACCAGCCATTGGAGAAAGCTCTCTCTGAGGCTTGAGATGGAACCGTATTGGCTTTGTGCTGAAAAGGGAAAGATATAACTGGCGTTTTTTACGGCAAGGACTTTGATGATCTCCATGTCTGTGTCTCTCCCGGGAAGTAGGGTTGGCTTCAATGCCAAACCTTTGTTTTTTGCCTCGAGGTCGGGAAGCGTGAATTTGCTGCGGGCACATACCAAGGTTTGAGCCTGAAAGGCATTGGGATATATGCAGTACACGGTGTCGTTTGAGCAGATGTTGAAAACCATTAGATAGCAATCCAGGGACGGAGTAACGCTTAACTCCAATTCGTCGCCTTCCACAAAGGTGTGTTTGTTCAGCGAAGCGGTCAGCTTGAAGGAGGGATCGGATTTGCCCTTTTGCTTGGCCACTTTGAGCTGAACGGTTACTCTTTTTACCAGCGTGTTGCCGTCCAACAGACTTTCTTCTTTAATCAGTTGCTTTTCAGTTACGACTCCAGCGGCAGAGAGCTTTAAAAGGCTCATGATCGAGTCGATGGGTTTGGATGCTTCACTTTCGCTTTGCAGAGAATACAAATAAGAATTTACCTGAACTCCCGAGGAATATTGCACAGCATCTTCGCAAGCCTTTTCCACAGCTCTTTTTACCGCTTCTTCGGGGCTGATGTTATGCACATAGCAGATTGCGCTTACTTCCAGTTTCCCATTTGGCAATTCACGGATGGGCGGGATTTCTATGCTTGCCGCATAAAGCCAGGATAGAAACAAAATGCCGAGGACAATGGAAACAGGTTTCAAGGCAGTTCGAGAATCACTTGCTCGGGATTAAGGGATTGTAGCTGGGGCTCTTGTTCTCGGTCAAGCTGATTTGCCGCTTTGCTCACATTTGCTTTCACATAGTTGTGCAATTCACCCAGGGACATTTTTCTGTCGCCATTGGTATCCGCTTCGCCCCGCAGAGACTTCAGGAGATAATAGGTAAAGAGTCCGTGCTTTTTATCCGAATAGCCCGATGAAATCTGTTTGGGAGCAGTAGCGGAAACCACATTCACACCCTTGGCCAGCGAAGGCATTTTTACCTCCAGGGCAATGGGACGCGCATCTGCCAGCAGGGCTTGATTTTCACGGTTCATGCCGGTAAAACAGGCATCCAGCATGAGCAGCGAGTTTTTAACGTTCAAAGCGCTGATATTGGCCATCAAGGTTTCAAGGGATACTCCTGTGAGCTGTGGATAGTTTATATCTCCATCATAAGGAATAAGATAGGGTTTTTCATCTTTCAGGCTGGGTGCACCATGACCGGCATAGTATATATACAGGTCGGATTTTCCGGGCACAATTCGCTTCGATAACCAGCCACCTTCAGCAAAAACTTTGTCGAATTCTGCTTTGGTAACCGAGTCGTTCTCTCGATAATAGATATTCTGGGAAGGGATGCCCAGGCTTTTTTCCAGATGTTCTTTTACATAATAGCCATCCCGGCTTGCATATAAAACCCCTGGCATGCTCTTGTAGTTTTCGATGCAAAATACTACTGCAAAGGCCTCAGGTTTTTGGGCTTTGCCGATAGGAATATTCATATCAACGTCGCAAAATGGCATCAGGGGGTCTTCAATAGCTGGGGAACTTACTTGGGTGGCCGCCACAGGGCTTGTCTGCACAGGTGTTTCGCCAAGGCAGGACTTGAATTCCTCCCCCAGGAAGATATAGCCAAGTGCTTTGCTCCAGGCGGCTTTTTGGGCCAGCGGATCGGTATCTGCTTCTCCGGCAGTACTGATAGCTTTGTAATATTCTTTGCCGGTCTGAACTGAGATGAAGGTGAAGCGAAAATCCAGATAACTGGTATATTTGGGGCGTGCCTTCACGGTTCGGAAGAGCGAAATGCATACTTTCAGCTCCAGGCTTGCCTCGTTGTAATCATTCACTACCTTGCATCCCTGGCTGGAAAGGGTTTTACTGATCAGCGTTTTCACGTCGTCAAAACTGCAATCCACCGTATTACCTTCCCTCAGCTTGCTAACCGAGATATAAAAGCTGTATTTGCTACCAGTTCTACGTAGAAAGGAGCTAATGTCCTCAGGCACTGTAAACCCCTCAGAGATCAGGGGTTGGGTTTGAACACACAAAAAAGTAGCAAACTGACAAAGAAACAAAGCTATCAGTAGAGCGGATTTCATTGGTTTATCTTTGGACTACGGTTCCGCTGATAATTGTGGTTTTGGGAAGTATCCAACCCCATCCGAACAGCTTCATGATAAATGGTGCACCGCTATTATAGGCAATCTTGGTATCGATCAATGCGTCACCGCCCATTTCATGGATCTTGGGCTGGGCTTTGTGCATAAATACGTATTCGGGAGAGGCATTTCCGAGGGGAATCAAGCCGAAGAAGGGCAGGGGCAGATACATTTCGCTGGCTGCTACAAACATATAACCTTTGGGGGTATAGGGTTGCTCACTTTCACTGCCAGGATCATCACCAGGGGTAACAAAAAGTTCTGAAGAAGGGGGGTAATTGATTGTACGGAAGGTCGTACAGCCCGTTAAGACAAGTAGTAACGGGACTATTAATACAAGATACCGCATAGTTTCTCCTTTAAAAGTTTATTTTGGTATACGGCATACAAATCCCCGGATAAATAATTCAGGAGATATTGTCAAGAAGAAAAATTAGTGTATTAAGCCTTGCTCATCAAAAAGAGAATTCATTGTTCCGGATGGCTATTTAAGATCGGTTTGGGGCTTGGTTAAAGATATATAAATCCAATAAGATCACCACGCTTGAGCCATTGAGACGTTCCGGCGAGACGCCGGAAATCCTTGCCTGCGAGACACAGGCTCTCCAAGCGAGACGCAGGCTCTGCATGCGAGACATCCTTCTGTCCCCTATCCCCTGACCACTAATCACTATATCATACCGGAGTCATACCGGATGATCATGCGGTATGACTCCGGTATGACTAAGGTATCAGAGAAGTTCGTCTGAATCAGCCGAACTTACATCTGGCCAGGAAAAATATAAATGTTTTTAAGAAAAAGCTGGACAGAATTTAAAGATTTGCTATAGATACATCGAAGCTGAAATTTCATTGTATGATGTGTCCTAATGTCTTGTATTTTCATGAAGATGGCATATTAGACGGTAATTGATAGCCCGGTTGCTTTCAAGGAGCGATATTTGAAAGGAACTCATTTTTACAAGAACATGTATTTGGAAAGGCAAGGGATTGCACGGCAAGAACAGGTTAGTAGCATCAATTTCCTGATTACAAATCCCCTGATATCTATGGGACAGATTATCATGTTCATATCTCATCAAGTTACATGGCTGAGTATGTCCATACGCCAAAAATCACCCCCCCTACAAAGGAGCGAAGATGAAACGCATTAGCTTGTTAGCGCTGCTACTTGTCTTTTTGGCAGCATCAGTTCTTGCCGAAACCTATACCATAGGATCAGGCACTTCCGCTACCAGCACCAATCCTTATTATGGTTCTTATAACTTTGGCTGGTGTAAAACGATCTACACTGCAACCGAACTGCATACCGCTGGATTAACCGATGCTGCTGATATTATCGGCATCGGGTTTTACATCGGGAATACCCCCGTCAATTATGCGATGGAAGACCAATATGTATTTCTGCGCCATACCACCGTCACCCAATATGAAACCACCGACACTGGTTATCCCGGCAATACCAATTTCGAACAGGTGTTTCATGGTGATGTGGTTTACAATGGTTCCGGCTGGATTCATTTGGTCTTTTCTTCTCCCTATTCCTGGGATGGAACCCAGAACCTTGAATTTCTATACGAAAACCTCGATATGGACAATCCCACCGGCTATCCCACCTTCCGTTATACTTCCACCAGCACGGCTTATCAGGTAGTTTACAAAGGAAGCGATACGGCTTTTCCAGGTGCCGATGCCGGAACCCGCACCTACAGCCGGGCCAATATTCAGATCATAACTCCTTCTTCCACGTCACCCAGTCCCGCTTCGCCAGTATATCCAGGCAATGGAGCCGCCCAGATCTCTCCAGCCACCTTGCTGAGCTGGATTCCGGGACCAAACTGGCCTACAGGTTACAAACTCTCTCTGGGAACCGATAATCCACCCTCAAATCTGGTGCAAAACCAGGATCAGGGTAATGCCACCAGCTATAATCCCACTCCCGACCTGGAGCTCAATACTACCTATTACTGGCAGATCACTCCCTATAATGCCTTTGGCGATGCTGCCGACTGCCCGGTTTGGAGCTTTAGCACACATGGGACAAATACGATTAACACCTTGCCATATTTCCAACAATTCGATGCGGTTACGGCTCCCAGCCTGCCATTTGACTGGACTTCCATCATCCAGTCCACTGCCACAGCCGCCACGGTAGTGGGCTACACCACCTCACCTTACAGCGCACCAAACTGCATCAGATTATTTAATAGTTCAGACACCGGCGCAAACCTGCTCTTGGTTGGACCCCAGATAGAGCCAAATCTGAACCTGAACCAGATCAGAATCCGGTTTTGGGGCAAGGGGGGAACTAACTATCATTTGCAAGTTGGAGTGATCAGCAATCCCACTGACCCCAGCACTTTTGTTGCATTGCACGACCTTACAGCGGTGGCAAACTGGAATGAATATCTCGTCAATTTGACGAACTATACGGGCAATGGTCGCTATATTGCTTTTAAACATGGATGCGCCAGCACCTCTCAATCACTATATATCGACGACGTCCACTTCGAACAGATATCTCCCAACGATCTGGCTTGCACCGCGGTTTCCGGGAATCCCACGCCCTCGGTGAACAGCCCTGCAGTTTACACAGCCAGAATTTATAACTGGGGAACAGCAGCACAGACAAACTATACGGTAAAGCTGTTTAACTTGAACAATGTGGAGCTTGCCACAGCAACCGGGATATCCATCGCTCCCGATGCAGAAGTGTTTATTCCGCTTACCTGGACTCCCACGGTTCAGGAAGCCACTTCGCTGTATGCCAAAGTGTTTCTGCCCGGCGACGTTAATCCCGCCAACGATCAAAGCCCTCTCTACGGCGTTTATGTTCAGCCGGCCGGAGTGGTTATGGTAACGGTTGGCGAAGGAAACTTGAATGAAGGGGTTCCCCTGGAGTTTTACTACAAAAACAGCCTGCATCAAAGCATCTATTACCAGAGCGAACTGAACGTTTATGGGATTATTACTGCGCTTACCTTCTATAATAATTTCCAGACTAATCTGCCTGATAAACCATGCAAATTCTGGCTGGGTCAAACCTCTTTGAATGACCTGAGCGGGGGTTGGATTCTCACCGGTCTTACTCAGGTCTTCGATGGCACGATCAGCTTTCCTTCAGGCGAGAATACTATTACCATCCCCCTGCAAACTCCCTTTACCTACACATCCGGAAATCTGGTGCTCTATGCCAATCGGCCAATGGACACACAGTTTTTCAACACCAATGACAATTTTAAGGCCCAAACCGTAGGAACCAACCGAGCAAGAAAGCTGTATTCGGATAGCACGGTTTATGATCCCTTGGCACCCTCTGCGGCCGGAACTTTATCCGGAACCTTCCCCAGGGCATCATTCAGCTTTGTAACCCAAGGCCTGGCTCAGTTGAACGGAACGGTCAACTCTGGCGGAAATCCCATTCCAGAGGTGAACGTGGTGATCAACGGCACTTCCTATGCCACCCAGACAAATGCAGCCGGTGCATACATCTTCCCCTATGTGATTCCTGGAACCTTTACCGTTACCGCCAGCAAGCTTGGCTTCGAAAGCCAGACACTGACAGTGGAATTGATTGCCGGTCAAACGCATACTTTGAATTTTAACCTGACAGCTTCAACCAGTGTGAACGTTTATGGAACCGTAACAGGCAGTGATGCTCCCACCACAGGACTGGAAGGAGCTACGATTGTGCTGAGCGGTATTCAAAACCATACAGCCACTTCCAGCGCCACCGGAACTTTTAGCATTCCCGGCGTCCTTTCAGGCAACAGCTACAGCTATACTGTTTCCAAACAGGGCTATCAGGATTTAAGCGGAAACATCAATGTGGGTGCCATCGACTACAATATGGGAACCCTGGTGCTCAGCGAACTTGCCCTGCCTCCCGGTCCCGTAACTGCCACGGAAAACATCGAACAGACAGAGGTTTCCTTGGTTTGGTCTGCTCCCGGAGCTGGAGGACCCGGCCAAGATTTTGAACAAAATGACGGAGGTTGGATACCTTCTTCAAATTGGACGAATCCTCTGGGTGATTTCCAATGGACGAACACTTACAACGCCACAAACTATGTGGTTGGAGGCTATCCAACCAGCGAGTTTCCACCTCCTACGGCTCATTCTGGAACCGGGCTTTGGGGAACCGTGCTCTATGGCCCCTACAGCAATGCCGGAGGATTCAGCTATCTGACCAAGGAGCTTAGCTTTGCAGGTATTTCCAATCCACAGATGCGCTTCTGGAGCTGGAATAATAGCTTCGGGAACTGGGATTATGGCCAGGTGGCGGTGAACGGAAACGTGGTTTGGGGTCCGGCTTGGGATACAAATCCCGTGGAATGGGAGGAAGTGATTATCGACCTTTCTGCTTATGCCAATATAGCCAATGTGACAGTCCAATTCCAGCATTATACCACTTCAGTGGTGAATTATGCAGGCTGGTATATAGACGACGTTTATTTGGGGCCGGCCCAGGCAGTGGCTTTCTCAAAGCCTCAATCCTGGTCAAATCCATATCCGGGACTCTCTGAACTGCAAGCAGCAAAAATAGCAGAAGAACAAGCGATGGCAAACCCATCGGCCAGTCAAAACAGGCGTGAACCTGAACGCATTGCTGCCTACAAAGTCTGGCGTTTACTGGCTTTGGATCAGGACAATGAAACCTTATGGACTTTGCTTACGCTCAATGCAATTCCCGATACCTCATTTGTCGATGTTGCGTGGGGACCGCTGCCTTCCGGAGTATATTTATACGCGGTAAAAGCCGTTTATGCAAACAACGTCCTTTCCACTCCCGTGTTTTCGAATGAACTTCACAAAGGGATGATGGGGGTTTTAAGCGGCACTGTTACGGAATTTGGGACTTCGGCTCCCATTGCCGGAGCTACAATCACGGCTGGTGAATACTCTGGAACCTCCGATGCTCAGGGAAACTACTCCTTCCTGGTATATGCCGGCAATTATACGGTTGTTTGCTCGAAAACCGGCTACCAAACCTCCACACAACCAGGAATTATTATCGTGGGAACCGAAACTACCACGTTAAATTTCGTCCTCACAGAGGTAACGCTACCACCCGCTGCCGTGCAAGCGGTAGAAGCTATGCCCAACGTGAACCTTAGCTGGATGGCTCCCGGAACAGCAGGTGGCACCTGGCTTCATTATGATTCCGGTGAAAATCACGATAGCATAGGAACCAATGCCGCAGCGGACTTTGATGTGGCGATTCGCTTCCCAGCCACTGCTTTGCAAGACTATGCAGGAATGAGCCTCTACACCGTAAAGGCCTGGCCGGCCCAGGCTGGTTCTTTCTCCATAAGAGTTTGGACAGGAGGTTCAGCTTCAGCTCCGGCAAGCATGGTGGTTGATCAACCCTTTACACCGGTTTTGGACAGCTATAATGCCGTAACCCTTAGTAGTCCCGTAACCATAAACACCAATGAAGAGCTATGGTTCGGTTATCGTTGCAACGTAACAGGAGGATATCCTGCCGGTTGTGATGCCGGCCCGGCTATCGATGGTCTTGGCAATATGATGTACTATCAGGGTGCCTGGAGCACTCTTCTGGCTCTTGCGCCTACCTTGAATTACAACTGGAATATTCAGGGATATGTGGGATATTCTGCTCCTACGACTGCTCCTCAGATTAGTTATATTCCGGCCATACTCTCTACGGGGTCGGTTGAAATGCGTCGCAGCGTAGGGATTCTGACGCGTAGCGGTAAAGCAAAAAGCCAGGTTACAGCAGCTCCTGCCACGCAGCAGAGAGTAACCGGATACAAAGTGTGGCGCTTGCAATCCGATCAGGAAAACAACGAAAACCTCTGGTCATCTCTCACTCCGAATCCGATAACTGCCACGAGCTTTGTGGATACAGCCTGGAGCACCTTGCCTTATGATTCCTACAAATGGGCGGTGAAGGCTATCTACGTTGGAGGAGCTATGTCCCCACCTGCTTTCTCCAATGTTCTGGCCTATATTCCAACCGTCGGAACCATAGCTGGAATCGTGCGCAATCTGCAAAACCAACCCATTCCCGGTGCGACTATCACATGTGGAACCGTTAATGCCACAACCAACAATAGCGGTGCCTACAGCATGCAAGTGAATGCAGGTGTTCATAGCGTAACAGCCAGTCATCCAAATTATCTTCCCCTCACCCATGATAATGTAACCGTGGTCACCGGTCAAACTACCACCGTGAATTTCCAGATGAGCCCCTCGGCAAATGATGATCCCAACAATTCGCCAGTGCTTGCCACAGAGCTAAAGGGAAACTTCCCAAATCCCTTCAATCCAGTCACAACGATTTCCTTCAGTGTGAAACAGGCTGGCGTGGTAAAGTTATTGATCTATAACCTGCAAGGACAACTTGTAAAAGAGCTGCTGAACGAACATAAAGACACCGGGCATTACCAAGCAAACTGGAGCGGAACTGATTACAACGGTCAGCCGGTAGCCAGCGGAGTTTATTACTACAAGATGATTACAGGAAAATACAGCAGTACCCGCAAGATGGTGCTGTTGAAATAAGTGAACGGGTTAACAAGTTAACAGGTGAACAGGTGAACGGGTTAAGAGTGAATCGTAAGTAGTTTATGGAGGCAAACTAGCGCTGGAATAAGATGACTGAAGGATATCATACCGGAGTCATACCGGATGAGCATACGGTATGACTCCGGTATGATAGGGTGATCAGAGGTAGCTCCGTCGTCTCGACGGAGAAGTGAAAAGGTGAAAAATATGTATTGAAAGCCGGACACCAGAGAACCCAATGGCTTTAAGAATCAAACTTTGTTTCACTTTTCCACTTTTTCACCTTTCCACTTCATCACTTTGCCATTTCGCCAATTCGCCTCATGCCTTTTCGCTTGACAAGCTGGGGCTTTGTATAAATTGAAGAAAAACAGCACATGTATTGCTGCTCAAGGTGGATCATATTATGAATAATATACTTATCATGTGCATTATCCTGATGATGCTTGGCCTGCCACTTTTTGCCCAAAGCGTCGATCTGAATAAGCCAGAGGACTATCTGAAGGCGTTCATGAGGGTCCGGGGCGATGCAAAGGGTGGAGAAACGCTATATCACTGGACTGGTTCAGTTTATAGTTTCGTGCCAGGTGAGAAACGTATGGAGCTGTTTGGCTTTGAAGGCTTTAACCTGGCTAAGACAGTTGTTGGTGAATACGGATTCTCTCTGCTTACTCGTGAAGCAGCTTTCTTCAAGGATCATCGCACCGGCCAAATCTTGGAAAACTGGCGCAATCCCTTTACCCAAACCGATGTTCCTGTAGTTCATATCTGGAATGATCCCGTGAACCAGGACATGAATCTGGAAGCCGATATGCTGCCTTATGTGCACCAGATTTTCCCTTCTACGGACTTGGGCGATGAGCTAGCGTTTCACATGGAGATCTTTCCCTTTTACCCCAGTCCCTTGCCAGTAAAAGAATTTGGGGAGTTTTCCCAAAGCGATACTTATCAGGCAGCGGAGTTCTTCCAGTTCTTCGCTAAGAAAC
The DNA here is from genome assembly GCA_964529335.1 of uncultured Candidatus Cloacimonas sp. GTDB lineage: Bacteria > Cloacimonadota > Cloacimonadia > Cloacimonadales > Cloacimonadaceae > Cloacimonas. The sequence continues at coordinate 6,343 of CAZGWB010000029.1, read as the reverse complement.
AGGACTTGCAGAATACAGAGCTTAGCAGTGTTCCAGTTACCATCACCTGGAACCGCATCAGTCCCTGGATGCCCTTTATGCGGATGGGAGACCGGCCTGGCTATCTGATCTTTGTATGTCGCGGCAAAAAACTGGAAGGCGGTTTCAAAGCGCTTCCCAAAGATATCCAGGACTACGTGATGAAAAATAAACCGGAATTTGCCTTGCCACCTTCAGAATGGAGCGAGCCCAACGAAACTAGCTGGACTTACTTCAGAAAGCTGTGGGAACAAGGCTTGATAGAACCCAAAGAATGAGGAATATCATGAAAACTACTTTTACACTTGCTTTTATCTTTGTAGCTGCATTTCTGATGGCACAGTTGGAAAGCCCTTTTGGCAAGATTCATCACAGCTCCAGAGATGCACAAGGAAACTTGCATCTGCGCTGGCAAGACCTTAGCGAAGGTATGGGAACCATATCCTGTTTTTACAATGCCGATAACAGCATCTGGAGTTCTGCGCAATCTACAGAATTCGCTCCAGGAACCATGGAAGCTCTGGTGCCCTATAACTTTGGTCAAAGACTTCGCTATCGTTTGCATTACAGCGTGGAAGAAATGGGCGAAAGCTTTGCTATGCTTCATCCTGCCTATTGGGATAATGACGTCTTTCCTCCGGCTACGGACAGAATGGCTCTGATGGGCACCGATCCTGAGGGCGACAGTTTGATGGTGTATCATCCGAATCTGGACTTGCGTGAGGCTTATGTGGCTTCTACCCAAAACAAGCTATATTGCGGGCTGAGAAACCAGAGCGGAGTCTTCCCTACCATGAACAGCCTGGCCAGTTACAACGTTTATATGGCAATGATAACCAATATCGAAGCCGTAAACGACACCATTGCCTATGCCATGATCTATAGCTTCAATATCCCAGGGCTGATTTCAAATGGTCTTTACAAACTGGGATTTGATGCTGAAACAGAAATGCCTGTCTTTACCCGTTTGGGAAACATTCAGGCACAAGTGGTTTCCGGAACCTTGCACATGGCTTGCAACTTCAGTGATTTGGCTGCCGATCCGGATTTCGGATACTGGCCAAATGCGTCTCAAAGCTTGATGCTGGTAGGCACTACGATGGCCATTGATATTGACTTGCCCACCATGACGCCCAATATTGGGTTGGGCGATTATGGGGTTCCTTCTGTGGTTGTGTTTCAGGATAATGTGTACCAAGTCAGCGCAAATACCCTGCCAAATGTGAATGTTCAAAGCTGGTACGAGGAAACCAATGAGCTTGTCATGATTTATACTGACTTGGATGGAGATTTCCCGCTTATCGCTACTGTAAACCCCTATACTGGCCCAGAAGTGTTAGCATATCCTTCTGATCCAACCCATCCTGCAGGATGTGTTTATGTGGCTCAGTTTCCCCCTGATTTTGTTCCAGATGTTCTTGCTTACAGCTTTAGCGACAATGGAATCGATATGGTGGGCGGAACCTACGAACCTGTATCTGTGGAGGAAGTTGAGCTGACTCCTGCCGCAATATCTTGCTCCATCCCCAATCCCTTCATTCCGGACAAGGCCGAGAATAGCATTGCCGTAAAAGGCCTGGAAAATGGCTTGCTACAACTGCATCTTTACAATCTGAAAGGGCAGAAGATCGGGACTCTTTATAATGGTAAAGTGAATTCCAATACTCTCAGCATTCCCTGGGATGGCAGAATTAATGGTAAAAATCTGGCATCAGGGGTTTATTTTCTGCATCTTGAGAATGGTAAGCGCAGCAGCATCCACAGATTTGTGATAGTGAGATAGGAGAAGTATGTTAATAGATTATGCCAGAATAAGGATCAAAGCAGGAAATGGCGGGGATGGGGCGGTTAGTTTCCGCAGAGAGAAATTCGTCCCCAAAGGCGGTCCCGACGGTGGTGATGGCGGGAGAGGCGGGAACATAATAGCCTTGGGCGATTCAAACGTCAATACCCTGCTCGATTACCGTTACAGCAAAAGCTTCAAGGCCGGCAATGGCAAGCCTGGTTCTGGAGCCCGGAAATCCGGACCGGCAGGTGACGATATAATCCTGAGATTTCCTCTGGGAACAGAGATATACGTCCTGGAGGACGAAAAACGCCGCAAACTGGCCGACGTAACCGAAGCCGGAGAAGAGATCATCCTGGCCAAAGGTGGCCATGGCGGAAAGGGAAACAGCAATTTTGCCACTCCCACCAATCAAGCACCCCGGCATGCCACACCGGGAGGGCACACGCATGAGCTGGAGCTGGAACTGGTGTTAAAGCTGATGGCAGATGTTGGCCTGGTTGGTTTTCCCAATGCGGGTAAGTCCACCCTCTTAAGTGTGCTGTCGGCAGCCCGGCCAAAGATTGCGGACTATGAATTCACCACCCTGGAACCTATGCTGGGAGTGGTTCGGGTAAGCGACTATCAAAGCTTCGTGATGGCCGATATTCCTGGTATCATCGAAGGCGCTCACCTTGGCAAAGGGCTGGGGCACCAGTTTTTACGTCATATCCAGCGCACCAGCATCCTGCTTTTTCTTATCGATATCGCCACTGCCGACCCGTTGGATGCATATCGCACTCTGCGGGCTGAGCTGTATCTCTATGATTCTTTTATGGACAAGAAACCGCATCTGATCGTGATCAGCAAAACCGACACCTTGCCCGAAGAGGAGCTGAAGCCACGGCTGAAAGAAATCGAAACGGCGTTCCGGGCCGAATTCAAAGAACAGATCATGGCCATATCGTCTGTGGGCAATGCAAATCTGGACGAGCTGAAATATACTCTTTACAAGCTCTTACAGCAAAGCAAATGATAGATAAACTGGCGGCCTGGCTTTGCCTGAAATCTGCTCCTGAACTGGGGCAAAAAGGAACTTTGGCTTTGCTAAGGCAATTTCCCGATCCACAGGAATTTGTAGGAAATCCTGAGCATGCTTTATACGAGATTCCATCTCTAAAACCGTCCACCCGGGAGCATTTGCAGAAGGCAGTTTTAGCTGATGCCCTGCAGAAAAGCATGAACCTTAGGGAAGAACGAGGAATAGATTATGTGTGTCTTGGCGATCCGGACTATCCGCAAGCCCTGAAGCTGATCACAAATCCGCCTTTGATCCTGTATTTCAGGGGCGATCTGGCCAAGGTTCTGCAGGGAGTGAATCTGGCTGTGGTTGGAACCCGTAAACCCAGCTACTATGGAACCCAGATGTGCCGCAAGCTGCTGAAACCGGTTTGCGATAAAAGCGTTTGCATAATCAGCGGACTGGCAGTTGGCATTGATACTGTAGCTCATCAAACTGCCCTGACGGCGGGAAGTAAAACTATTGCCGTTTTGGCTTCGGGTCTTGAGCAGATTTATCCACCGTCAAACAGAGATTTGGCGGCTCGCATCTGTGAAAACGGAGCCTTGATTTCCGAATATGAGCCAGGAAGCGAGCTGGAACGCTGGAACTTTCCCGATCGTAACAGGATTATCAGCGCTTTGGCAAAGGCTGTGCTGATCATCGAAGGTGCCATAGACAGCGGTGCAATGCTGACTGCGAGATTTGCCCTCGAGCAGGGAAAGCCACTTTTTGCTCTTCCGGGAAACATAAACAACCAGAATGCCGCAGGCCCAAATCTGCTGATCCGGCAGGGTGCCACCTTGCTTGGCTCGGCGGACGACCTTTTGAATGATCTGGGCTTGACCAAAAAAGCAGCGGAGCAGTTGGAAATCGTTCCGGTGCTCAGTGCTGAGGAACAATCTGTTTTCGACCTCCTGGCTACTGAGCAACGCGAGATCAGTTTTGATGAATTTATGTTAAGCACTGGTTTCGGCTTCGGCAAGCTCTCCTCCATCCTGCTTAGCCTGGAATTGAAAGGCTTGATTGCACGTGCAGGCGGCAACAGCTTTTTCAAATTGTAACCCTCCAATCTGCATCTTTACATAACCAAATATGCAGCCGATTGAAATCGACAGGTTTACACCATAACCTTGGTTTAGCTGCTCTTCCCGATCACCATCAGCGTATCGCCTGATATTCGACAAAGTACTTCAGCATACTTTTCTTCCACAGTCTTATCCTATGCCCATCTAAAACCCTTCACCTATAAGCTGAGTAAGAACAGGGTGAGAAAAGAATGGCGGTTGCACATAGTTAGCTTCATTGAGTCTAAACCATAATAATACGGCAACCGTACCTAGCCCTATCATACCGGAGTCATACCCTATGATCATGCGGTATGACTCCGGTATGATAGAGTGAAGAGTGCTTAGGAGACAGGGGACGGATCACTCTGGAAATTCCAGTGGTGTTATTCCTGTAGGGTCATTCAGGCTCTTCCAGCATGATATGGGGCTTCTTTTTCAGATGTAGCTATCAATCTGGCAATCAAATAGGCAATCAGAACTGAAAGCAATTTTCTGCTTGACACGTTTTTTGCTTTGGTATAAGGTGCATTTCAAGCTTGAGAAGTTGGAGCGGATTTAGTTAACGCTCTATTGTTATGTTCATTATATATATCTGCTTGGTTCCGGTTGCTCCGCCATCAGGAGAACTGGATTGAGGAGGAAATGAGACCCGTAATTGGATTATTTTCGACCAATCGTCCAGAACCACTGCTCACTTGCAGCAGAAGGAGATGGCTTTTTGCAATTGGGTATACGATTAATGCCCAAACAACCACATATCATGTTTTAAACAATCAAAAACAAATAACGAAGGACAAATGACTAATTGCATAGCTGCGCCTGCTAAAAATAATCATCGCACATTATCGAAGCCCTGCGGCATCAGTTTGGTTATTTGTGCCTTCAGCTGCCTTTGCGCAGTTGTTTTGCAGGAGGGTATCAGCCTTTAGCGAAACAACCCACAAAAACAACAAGAGGAGTTAAGATGAAAAAATTAATACTCTTAGCAATGATCTTACTTATCGCTGCGTTGGGATTGGCGGACGTGTATCCCATAGGTACTCTGGGGACAAGTTCATCCTCTACCTATGGACCGGTTAACGGATATTTTGACTTTGGTTGGACAAAGACCATTGTTACGGCAGCCGAAATGACCGCTGCAGGATACGACGGATCGGACAATATAACCGGCCTTGGCTACTACGTTGGCAACACCCCTTCCAACTATCAGATTATCGATGTGCAATGTTTTATCAGGCACACCGCTCTTAGCACTTACACCAGCACAGCAGATGAAACCGGAACTGCCATGCCTGATGCGTCCCCATTTACGCAGGTGTTTTCAGGAACCCTTTCTTTCAATGGGGGAGGCTGGCATTACTTTACTTTCAATCAAGCCAGCTTCGACTGGGATGGAACCAGCAACATCGAAATCTTCTGGAAAAACTATGATGGCGATTATGTAACCGGTTATCCTACTTACCGTTATAATAGCACTAGCCCTGACTACAAAGTCGTTTACAAGAGCCAGGACACTACCTGGCCAACTACAGCCGGGACCAGATCCACCAGCCGTTCAAATATCGCTATCGTAACACCCCAGACGGATCCTCCAAATCCTGCAATATTAAGTTACCCAGCAGATGGAGGATGGATTATCAACGGTGCAAACCTAAGTTGGGGTGATGGTGGAGGTATGCCAACCAGTTACGATCTATATCTGGAAACGGCAAATCCGCCAACCACGCTTGTTGGAGACGATCTGACAACCACTTCATTTACTCCAACCTTAACACCTGGCACCACTTATTACTGGCAGGTGATACCTCGAAATGACAATGGAGAAGCAGCGGATTGTCCGATTTGGAGTTTTATCACTCCTGGAGCCAATCAACTGGTGGAAAGCTTTGATGCAACGGCCTTCCCTCCAGCGGGATGGGCAAATCCAAATTCCTGGAGCCGCAGCACCACTACTCCATTTTACGGGTTAGGGACTGCTTATAAATCTGCCAGCACCACTCCTGCCATTCTGTCCACTCCAATTTTGGCAATTGCGGATGGCGATATGCTGGATTTCTATTACCGCACATCGTCAACCACAGGCTATGGTTTATTGAATGTCAAGTATTCCACCGACCGGTAACCTGGGATCAAATCGGGACTACCATCCCGATGCCAACCACCACCACTTGGAATCATGCTTCCGTAGACCTTAGCGCAATTCCAGACGGAAACTACTTCCTTGGATTCGAAGTTCTAACCAGCACTTCTACCTCGAGCATCTACATCGATCATATAATCGGGCCAGATTTTGCTTCTGTTGCTCCCGGCCCTGCCACACCTACAGCGCCGGCAAATGCAGCCATCGATGTATCCCAGTTCCCCACCTTTACCTGGACTGCTCCCACCACTGGCGGCATCCCAACCGGGTATAAGGTTTTTTGCGACACC
>CAZGWB010000028.1:0-29401 GCA_964529335.1 uncultured Candidatus Cloacimonas sp. | reverse complement strand
GCCGGATTTGGACTTGGACATGGACATTCGCCTGGACTTGGACATGGACTTGGACATTTTCCGTAGCACTTGGACACAATTTCGCACAAAGAATGGATATTGTGCCCGGATGCTATGCGCAGTGAGAGTTTGAAGCCATTTTGTCCAAGTCCGAGTGGATATTTTTGGACTTGGACATTCTGCACTTGGCAGGCTTCACAGCTCGACTTTTTGCACTGTTTCGCGGTCATTTTCACCTCTCTGGTTAGTTTTAACAGGGTGCTAAGTACCTTGCATCCAATATCTTGGGAAGTCCTTTCTGCAGTCCGGCGGATTTTTCCGGCACTTTTTTGAAGGGTGCCAATCTCGCCGGCACGAATGCCATTGGGATAGATACCCTCCGAAAATAATCATTGACACAACTATACGGCTATATATTGATGTTCTGAGTTCACTATAAATCCGTATGGAAATATGTCAATGGCAAATTGAACAATGGAGGTATTATGGCAGCCCCAGAGGTTGGACAACGATTGGCTATGCTGATGAAGAGTATGAAGTTAAAAAACTATCAGTTCGCCAAAAAATATGGCATCTCGGCCGCCTCGTTATCGAGGTATAAGGCCGGAGAACGCTACCCAGATCCCGAACTTTTACTCAAGTTATCCGAGTCTGAAGTGAATGTAAATTGGCTTCTGACTGGCAAGGGTACGACCCGGATCGTACAGGATTTTGATGGGTGGATGAAGGAGAGACTGGAAGAGAAACTCAAGGTAGTCGACAGCAAGACAGGGCTAATCCAAGCCCCTACAATAGATTACACTCGCACCGTGAACCTCACGATTATCGGCGATATTTCCGCCGGACCCAGAGAGGACATCATCGACTGCCGGGATTTAGGCGAGAATCTTGAGCTCCCTCGTTCCTTACTCCCTGGACAGACTGATAAGTATATGGCATTTAGAGTAAATGGACACAGCATGGAACCCAATATCCTGCATGAGGACATCGTGGTCATCAAACAGGAGCTGGATTGGGAAATTGCCAATGAAAGGGTCTGTGCGATCAGAGCTGACGATGGTGTCACTCTCAAGAAAGTGGAACTCGACCCCACCAATAGACGTATTATTTTACAGCCATTTAATTTAGACTACAAGGTCCAGATTATAGACTCAGATCAGGGTCTCGAAGCATTTCTGATTGGAGTTTTGTCACTTCAGTTGCGGCTTTTTTAAATCGGTATTTTGGGCTGGAGCTGGCGGATGTCCAACTCCAGTCCAAAATCAGACCTATTTGCAATAATTACTGATACAAAGACGTCCAAATACGTCCAAAACAGCCGATGTCCAAGTCCAAACATAGTCCATCATATCTCCCCACCTCATAAAGCGTTATCCCCACTTGTCCAAGTGAGACGGGCTTGCAACTTTGGGTGAGAGTTTATAAAAATCAGGCCATTTGGCATAAATATTGCTTTTATCTCATGTTGGCTCATATATAGATCGATTCAAGCCCATAGAGTGAATGTTTTTCCCTTTTAACAAACATGCAAAGCACGGTAATCATAGTCATGATTAAGCATGTGCACATATTTTTTTGATGATTATAACAACACTTAAAAGGAGAGATGTCATGAAGCGCTGTTTTTTGCTGCTGTCATTTGTCTTGGGGACACTGCTACTGCTTGCTCAGCAGCCCACTTTGCTGCGTAATGCGCAATATTTAGGTTTTGAGGGCCATAAGGTTGACCTTTCAAATGGTTCAACCATGGTCTTCTGGAACGACACCAGTTCTGGAAATTCTGATATAATGGCTCAAAAAGTAAGTTCATTGGGGAATGTTCTTTGGGCTTCAGCCCGGCCAATGGTTGTGAAACCTTATGATCAGAGAATTCTCGATACCTCCATTAGCTCGGATGGCAACGTTTTGATAATGTATTATGAATATGATTACGACACCCAAACCTTGTCATATTGGGTACAGAAGATAAGCCAGGCTGGCCAAACTCTGTGGCCCAATGGAGGTTTTCATGTATTGTGCGGTCAGAGCTACCACGACGGCATCCAACTTGTGCCAAACTCCATTGGAGGTGCTTATGTGGTCTGGCGTGATGAATATCCCGGAATTAACGTTCAAGGAGTAAATCTGGATGCGACAGGAATCAATCTCTGGACTGCGGATCCGATTTTAAGCAATAATGGTCTTTATGGCATTCAAGCCGTGAGCGATGGAAGCGGAGGATTCATTCTGAATAGCTGGATTTACACCAGTGGAGTTGGAACCTCAAATCTTTTGCTGCGCTTCGATGCAGCCGGAGACATTGTTGGCCCCAATCCTCTGTTGCCACCCGATGCCTTGGTTCCAAATAACTTCAGTATGGTAAAGGACAGCTTGGGGAACATCGTGCTTTACACCAATGAGAATGACAGCCTGAAACTGCAAAAAATAGACCTTAACGGCACCATTCTTTTCCCTTCTGTGCTCAGCTATCCGCTTTCTAACTGGGTATATATCAGTGAATCGAATATCAAGGCCGGGCCAGAAGGATCATTAGTATATGCTTATTCATATTATACAGATCCTGATATACATAGAATTTCAGTGAATTATCTTAATCCCAACGGACAACCAGTCTGGAATAATCCGCTTGACTTTGTAGCAGAAGGGTGCAATTCCCTGTCTTTGGAGACGGGTGAAGGCTTTTGGCTTAGCTGGATAAGATCAAGCGGATATTGGTCATACGACCAAGTGTTCACGACCTTGGTTAATCTGGATGGAAGCTTGGCTTTTCCGCCGGTAGCAATTAGCAATGATGGCAGCGACAAGCAATTGCCGGTGATTACTACCTATAATAACCGGGCTGTGGTTTGCTGGAACGACCAGTCTGGCGATCATAACGGGATCAGAACCCAGGGAATAAGCAATGCTGGTTCTATACTGCAAGAACCTGAAGGTAAAGTGGTTTACAACGTTCTAAATGGTTCCACCGAACTCGTAAAGAGCCTTAGCTTGGGAAACAACTTCATCCACTTTTATAATGATTCCCGCAAGAACTGGACTAACAAACTATACTATCAGATAACCGATTCAAACGGTTCACCTCTTCTGGAGGCCAATGGCAGGGCTTTGAACCCCAGCTCGGATTCTTTTGAAAGACTGCTGGATTGCGCGGTTACACCTTCGAACACCGTTTCGCTATTTTACGCTTTGTATTTCGAAGATGAATACTACCTATACTTGCAGGAAATAACTGCCGATGGCTCTACAACATATGTTGGTCTTGGCATGGCAGTAGCACATGGTTTTATCAATCTGGAAGGATGCAAACTGAGCATCGTAAATGGTGATGTGATCGTAGTTTGGCCAGAACTGGAGATGGGCTCTGCATACTACTCGATCTGGGGACAGAAATATAGCAATGGAATGGTTCAATGGCAGGTGGATGGTAAGATTTTGGTGCATGCCAATGGCAACTATCTGCTCCCAAAAGCGCTTAATGGCGATTACCTGCTGTATTACAAGGAAGATTATAACACCGGCAATGTTTCGATTCTGGTGCAGAGGATAGCTCCCAATGGAGATACCCTTACCGGGTGGCCGGAAAACGGTTTACAGGCTTTTTCGGACAATAACCATTACGTATTGTACCAGGACTGTGGTATCATAGATAACAACCTGGTGGTTACAGCCATGCGTTATGGAGACAGTGGCATGATGACTTCCTCACAGATGATCAGTCCTTTCGCAACTCTGCTTTGGGGACCTGATGGAATAGTATTGTCCGGCGAGTCCTGGGAATATTTTCTGGAGCTCAAGGATGCTGTTTACGATGATGGCCTGGCCTTCTTACTTTGGAAAGACACCACCAATGAACTAACTCTGCATAGAATAAACCTGGACGGTACTCAGCCCTGGGGTGAGGCTGGGATTCCGATACCTTTGGCTCCTGGCTGGAATCATAGTTCTTCGTTGTTAAAGTATCCCAATGGCACCTACTCGGTTTTCCATGCCAATTTCACAGATAACCAGGGATCGCAGCTTTGCCGGACAGACATTGCCGATAATGGAACCCTCTTGCAGGTTGAGCCCTTGGTTCTGGCTGCGAATCAAACCGGATTCTGGGCTTTGACAGCGGTTAGCAATCAGTATGAAGCGCTGATCTCCTGGAATGACAATAATCTCTACGATTTGAGTAAAAAGGGTGAAGCAATTTCCTTGAACAGCCTTTGGACTTTACGGATAAACGCTCCCGTAAGTTCTGAAGATCACGTGATAACACCGTTGCTGTGTAAACTGGGCAATCATCCCAATCCTTTTGTGGGCTCCACTACCATTAGCTACAGCCTAAAAGATGCTTCCCCCGTTCAGGTTGGAATCTACAACCTCAAAGGCCAGTTGGTCCGCACTTTGGTAAACGAAACCAAAGCCCGGGGAGATTACTGCCTTGATTGGGATAGCAGAGACAATAATGGCCTTCCTGTGGCGGCAGGAATATACTTGTACAAGATTCAAGCCGGTAAATTCAGTAGCAGTAAGAAAATGGTTCTGCTTAAGTAGATTAACTGGTTGGTTAGAAGAGCCCCGGTGTAGTAGCCGGGGCTTTTTGTATTTAGTAAGAACTTGATACACAATACAGGTATATTGGACAGAGGGAATATTTTTATCACACAGGCTTCAAGCTTTCCAAGCGCAAAAGTGACAACATCCTATTCCCATCTTATATAAGTAAGGTAAGCATATGATGGGTATATGATTAGCTTGAGCGTCTCCATCCTCTGCCCAGTATGGATTCGCGGATCTGCGGCTGTATGGCAGATGGCTCACACTTCAGGCTCTTCCGGCCAAAACCACAATTAGATAAACAATATCAAGGATGAACGCCAATGCCGCCATGCCCAAAGCTGATTTGTTCATGGCCTTGTGTCCTGTTCCCAATCCCAATATGCTAAAAAAGGATTGCCAACGCAACCATCACCATACTCAAGGCTGGGATCATGATCATGGTTAAAGACCCGATAGCGCAGCCGAATCCGATTGCGGTATAATATTCTTTCTTCTGCATCATTCATCTCCTTACGAACATACATTGAAGACTGTTGCACATAGTATGGGCCTGTTTGTTGTGATTCAAGTAGTTACCGTCTATCTCTGAGCCAGCAAGGAACATATATAACCATCCTAAGCCCACATTAGCGAAAATTCCAGCGTTTTTTTTTCCCTATCATACCGGAGTCATACCGTATGCTCATGCGGTATGACTCCGGTATGATAGGGTGATCAATGCTTAGGAGACAAGGAACAGAACGGCATCTGATACAGGCACAAAGATGCAAACTATGAGCAACGGTCTTTATTGATATAATAACCATATTTTAAGTCTTTGAAAGCTGAATTACAGACTAAAGAACTTGACACAAAAAGCCGTCAGAGCAGGATTGCGCAAATAATACATGGAATAGGATATGATAAGGGCAATAGTATTACTAAGCGGAGGCATGGACTCTCTGGTCTGTGCCGCCACAGCCGTTCAGGAATGTGATGAAGTATGTTTTCTGCATTTCAATTACGGCCAAAAAACCGAAGCCAAAGAACTGGAATGCTTTAATGCCCTCAGTCGGTATTATCAGCCAAAGCAAGCCAAAGTAGTCGATTATAATTGGCTGCGTGAAATTGGAGGCTCAGCCCTTACCGATTCCGGAATGAAAGTGCCTGAGAATGCTCTGCACACCCATGATGTCCCCTCTACCTACGTCCCGTTTCGCAATGCCACTTTGCTTTGTGCAGCCGTAGCCTGGGCTGAAGTGATCAATGCACAACGGATTTACATTGGCGCAGTGGAAGAAGACAGTTCAGGTTATCCCGATTGCCGTGAAGTTTTCTTCAAAGCCTTTGAGACAGCCATAGCTACAGGTAGTAAAATGGGAACCGCGATTAAGCTACATACTCCGGTAATTCACCTCAGCAAAGCCGACATTATCCTGCTGGGGAAGCAGTTGAATGCCCCTTTTGAACTTTCCTGGAGCTGTTATCAAAGCGAAGCAGAAGCTTGCGGAGTTTGCGATAGCTGCCGTCTGCGGCTAAATGCCTTTGCAAAAGCTGGCTTAACAGATCCCATCCCCTACAAAACCAGAATAGAAGTATAAAGATAATGAAAAAGAACATCCTGATTGTCCTAACCGGCGGAACCATCGCCATGAAAGCCTCTGGGCCCGGAGGTGTAGTTCCTGCCAACGAGTTTGCTTCATTTTTGCGGCAGTTTCCTCAGCTAAATGGCGTAGCAAATGTGGAGGTGATGGATTATCTGAATATCCCCAGCCCTTATATGACGCCTCAAATGATGTTTGAGCTGGCTAAGCTGATTGATCTGAAGATAATCGACTTTGATGGAGTGGTGGTTACCCATGGAACCGACACTCTTGAAGAAACCGCTTTTCTGTGTGATCTGGTGCTAACCACCCGTAAACCTGTGATTTTTACCGCAGCCATGCGTTCTGGTAGCGAGCTTGGTTTGGATGGTCCACGCAATATCATCGGCAGTGTTCGCGTGGCTTGTCATCACGATTCCATGGATAAAGGCGTTTTGGTGGTGATGAATGACGAGATTCATACCGCCAGAGACGTGGTGAAAAGCGATACCGGCAAGGTGGATGCCTTTATGTCTCCCGGTTTTGGCCCCATCGGAAGCGTCGATCCCGATCAGGTGGTTTACAACCGTTCTGCGCTCTACCGCGAAAGCGTTTGGACTGATAAGCTGGATGACAATATTGACCTTATCAAAGCTGTGGCCGGGATGGATGGTCGACATCTGAAATGCAGTGTCGAAAATGGCGCAAAAGCAATCGTGATCGAAGCCTTTGGGCGCGGGAACCTGCCCAAAACCTTGGTACCCGACCTGCAAATGGCCATGGAAAAGAACGTGCTGATCGTTATAACTTCACGCACCTACACCGGAAGGGTTTTGCCTGAATACGGCTATGAAGGCGGCGGAAAGCATCTGCAGGAACTTGGTGCAATCCTGGCTGGAGATATGAAGGGCGAGAAAGTCCGGTTAAAGCTGATGGCTCTGTTTGGCAAATACCACGATGCCGATATCGTAAAAAGGTTTTTCAAGCAAAGCGACATATGAAGATTTGTATCCTTGGCCCGGCTGTCCCCTATCGTGGTGGGATCTCACTTTTTGCCATGCACCTGGGAAAGATTTTTCACGAGTTGGGTCATGAGGTTTTATTCAGCAGTTTTAAGCGGCAATATCCTGATCTGCTGTTTCCAGGCAAGGAACAGACGGATGAAACGCTAAACAGCGATGGATTTATGGTGCAAAGGATTCTGACGGCTTGGCTGCCTTGGACTTGGGAATCTGCAGTTCAGGCTATTAGAGGTTTCAAGCCTGATCTGATAATTGTTTCCTGGTTTTTACCCTTTTTTGCCCCTGCCTATGGATATATTCTGAAGCGGCTGAATACCAGAAAAATGATCTTGGCACACAACGTTTCCGCACATGAAAAATGGGCTTTTGCAGACTGGTTGACCAGTTTCGTGTTCGGATCAGCTGACCGTATTGTGGTGCTCAGCAAGGCCACTTTACACGAATTGGATACTATTGTCCCGCTCAGGATTGCCAGAAAAGCCGTTTTGGGTTTTCATCCCATCTATGCTTATACCAGTTCTTCAGTGCAGGCAGCTGCATCAAATGAGCCTGATAAAACTTTACTCTTCTTTGGATTGATCAAGCCCTACAAAGGTTTGGACATCTTACTGGATGCCATGCCCATGGTTATAAAAGCCATCCCAGAGATTAAACTGGTGATAGCAGGCGAAATATATGGCGACCCAAGCGTCTATGAAGAACAGATAAAAGCGCTTGGCATCGGACAAAGCGTAGATTGCCAGTTTCACTACATTAGCGAAACCGAGATTGCAGGTTTATTTTCAAAAGCTAGCATTTGCGTTTTGCCATACAGAAGCGCATCCCAAAGCGGCGTTATAGCCACTTCCTACAGCTTCGGCGTCCCGGTCCTGGCCACCAAGGTTGGTGGTTTGAGCGAATACATAGAAGAAGGAAAAACCGGATATCTGGTAGAGCCGAATTCACCTGCTGAGCTTGCCAAAGCTATACTTAAGCATTTTGAAGCAGCGCCAGACTTAAAACCAGGTATAAAGGAATACTGCCAAAGGTTTTCTTGGCAAAGCCTGGCAGGTTTGTTTTTAGAGCCATGAGAATCTTACTGATCAGCTATTACTTTCCCCCTTGTGGAGGTGCGTCTGTTCAGCGCTGGTTGCGCTTCAGTAGAGCTTTGGTAAACAAAGGTCATTCCCTTACCGTGATTACGACCAAGGATGGTGATTATCCCTACCGTGATGATTCACTTTTGGCCAAGATTCCATCGCAAGTAAGAGTGTTGCGAAGTAAGCCCTGGAGCTTCGGAAGCCTGTGGAAAGCTTTTGGAAAAAAGGAACTGCCCTATGGCAGCCTGAATACTGACAAGCATGATTCTTATTTCACCAGATTGCTCTATTGGCTTAGGATAAATCTGATCGTGCCGGATTTGCGCATTGGATGGAATCCTTCGGCTTTTAAGCTGGCAGAATATGAACTGAAGCTGAACAAGTATGATTACATAATTACAACTGGGCCACCTCATTCCACTCATCTGATCGGATTAAAGCTAAAAAAGCGTTTTAAGCTCGAATGGCGCACCGATTTTCGAGACCCAATGTCAGAGATCTACTATTTAAAGCTAAATACTCCTTCAGCTCTTACCAGGTTTGCGCATAAGTGGCTGGAAAAAAGGATAATCCAAAGAGCCGACCTGAACTACATCGTAAGCCATAGCATCGCAGAAAGCCTTCCTGCAGGCCGCAAAGAGGTTCTTTATAATGGTTTTGACCCGTCAGACTTTGAAGGTCTTTCCCATAACCGCAGCAATAAATTCCGCATAAAGTATGCCGGACAGCTAACTGCTGGACAAGACCCCAAGCCCTTGTTGGAAGCCTTGGAAGGCCTGACAGACTTGCCAGATATTGAGTTTACACTGGTTGGGACCAGAGATTTTCCAGCTACCGGATTTCCTGTTCGAAAAATGCCCTTTATGGATCATCAGAAAAGCCTGGAAGAAATTGTGAATGCAGAGCTTTTGGTGCTTATTATCAACAGCTATCAGGGAAACGAAGGCATGCTGACCACCAAGCTTTTTGAATATATCGCTTCTCGAACTCCCATCCTTTGTTTGGGAAATCCAGAAGGAGAAGCAGCCAAACTGATTCTTGTTTGCCAGGCTGGGTTTGTGTGTCAGGACAGTGCTGAGATCGCAGCAAGGATCAGATTGGAGTTCGCAGCATGGTCATCTGGTGATAGTCATCGCTGCAATGGAAATATCTCAGAACTGGAAGTCCACAACCAAGTAAACCTACTTTGCAGGAGCCTGGAAAGCTTTAAAAGGAACTCGAAGGAAGGCACACAATGTGCGGAATAGCTGGCATCTATAGCCAAACAGGAAAATCAATAGATCAAGCTCTTTTGAAGGAGATGACGGATCTGATCAGTCATCGTGGTCCAGACGATGAAGGATATCTGCTGGCAGGTGCATGCACCAAAGTTCAGCTCATGTCTGGAGCCGATTCTACCGCAGAAATCAAAGCGAAGTATCCTCTCTTTAAACCTCAAGACAGGCGACAAGCCTATCTGGGAATGGGCTTTAGAAGATTAAGCATACTGGAACTAAACCCCATTGGCCATCAACCGATGTGGGATGAGCAACTAAAGATCGCACTTGCCTTCAATGGTGAGATCTACAATTATCTGGAGCTGAAAGACGAACTTATCGGGCTGGGTTATAGCTTTTTCAGCCGATCCGACAGCGAAGTAATAATCAAAGCGTATCATGCCTGGGGCAAAAACTGCTGCAATAGGTTTATCGGCATGTGGGCTTTTGCGTTGTGGGACGGCACAACAAACAGCTTGTTCTGTAGTAGGGATCGTTATGGAATAAAGCCTTTTTACTATGCATTTCAGGATGGCCTATTCTACTTTGGCAGCGAGCTAAAGCAGCTTACTAAAGCACCACTGGCTAAGCAATTGAATAAAACCATGATCTGGCGCAGCATGAAAATCAATTCCTTACTTGCCTATGGAAACGAAACCTACTGGCAAAATGTGCAAACCCTGAAGCCAGGATATAATCTAATAATTGATTCACAGGGAATGACCAGTGAAGCATACTACAGACTAAATACTGATAGTTTTGAGACATCCAAACTGCCATATCATAAAGCGGTTGAAGAATATCGTCATTTATTCCTTGATTCCATATCTTTACAGCTTCGTAGCGATGTTCCGGTAGGGGCAACCTTATCAGGAGGGATGGATTCATCCGCCATAGTGTGTTCTGCAGTGCGGCATCTGGCAGAACCTATCATGACCTTTTCATCATATTACCATGATGCGCCAGAACTGGACGAACGGAAGTGGATTAAGATCGTGAACCACGAAACAGGCTGTGAGCCACATCTGGTAAGCCCAGGTGCAGACCAAGCCATAGCCTGGTGGGAAAAGGCTACCTATTTGAACGATATGCCCATAGCCGCCGGCTTTGTTTCGCAATATGCCGTAATGCAGGAAGCCAAACGGCAGGGCATCAAAGTCTTGCTGAGCGGGCAGGGTTCTGATGAGCTGACGGCTGGCTACAAGCATGCGGCTTACCGCTATTTTGCCGATCTGCTAAGGTCCATGCAAACTGGCAGACTAAGCCACGAGTTGCCGCTTTATCTGCGAAAGCAAGCAACCCCTTTCAGCGCGCTTGGGAAAATTGCCTTATCAGCCCTATTGCCAGAGTCTGCTTTGTATAGGATGGAATTCAGTTTTTATCGGTTTGAGCCCTTCACACGTGAGTTTATTAACCAGGCAGAGGGTCAGGCAGGAGAACAGATTCTGGCTCAGATAACCGACATCAAGGCATCCAGGCTGTCCAATTTTCTGTATAATATGATGCAAACCACTTCGATCCAAACTCTTCTGCACTTTGAGGACAGGCTTTCCATGGCACATGGCGTGGAAAGCCGGGTTCCTTTTCTGGATAACCGTTTGGTGGATTTTGTGTTCACTTTGCCTTCCAAATACAAAATCAAACCCCCATACACAAAAGTGATCCATCGGGACGCATTGAAAGACTTGATCCCCGAGAAGATATATCGACGTAAGGACAAGGGCATATTTTCGTCGCCTTTTTATGCCTTGTGGATGAAGGGCGATCTGAAGCCGTTCATCTCAGATATACTGGCCAGTAGTGCTTTCCGACAGCGCGGCTTGTGGAATCTACCCAGGATCTATCATTACTGGCAAAGCTACCTATCTGGAAACCTGCGCTGTGCAGAAATGCTTTATAACGTAATCGCTCTGGAATTATGGTTCAGGGTGGCAGGCATGTAATGAAACTACATACATCTGCTGCCAATTTCCATTAATAATGTGATTAATATCGATATCCGCATAAGGAGTTACAATGAAGATAAGTTTTCGAATCCTGCTATTGACCATTCTGGCTATCAGCCTCAGTTCCTGCAAGATTTTCAAAAAACCCACGGTGGACAAAATCAGGGATATACAGGTGGTTTCCATCAGTCCAGACAAGAGCGTGGTAAAGGTGTCGCTGATCGTGAACAACCCAAATTGCTATAAATTGAAAGTAGACAAGCTGAATATCGAACTGCAGAATAAAGACCGGGGTAAGATCGGCGCAGCAACCTTGTCCAAGGAAGTGATTGTTCCCAAGCGTTCTTCGATAAACGTGGATTTTAACGTGGAGCTGGATACTCGCCCAGTTGTAAAGATGGTTAGCAGTCTTGATCAGAAGGTGCAGTTCTATATCGTAGGTAAAGGCCACGGCAAAGCTTTGGGGATCGGAAAAAGCTTCAAGTTCGACGAACCCTACGAACTGGATTTAAAAGAACACCTGCAAAACATGCTAACCCGCTTCAGTGCCTCGGGACAAAATCTCTTTAAAGTGCAGAGAACCAGCGTGGAGAAGATCGGGATTGGCGAAACCGAACTGCAGGTAAGCTTTCTTATTCTCAATCCCTATGGTTTCACCTTTAATCTAAAAGGGTTCCCTGCCGATATATATATAAACGACAAACTGGCTGGCCGGGGAAACCTGAAGAATCAGCTCGGTTTTACCGAAGACGTGTATTCAAAAGATGGAGCTATGATCTTCAAGCTTAGCAATCTGAAATCCATTCTGGGAGCGGTTAGCGGAGCCCTGAAAGGCGAGATCAGCTACACCGTTAAAGGCAAGGTTATGATCGATGCACTGGGCATGGAGATCAGCAGGCCTTACGAATACAAGGGAACTTTACCCCTAAGCATCTGGGATATTTTGATGAACTGATCAAGATTTGGCTTGACACGAACGGCAAGATGCGGATAATGCCAATATCCTTGCATTTTAAGGAGAGAAAGATGAAAAAATTATGGTTTTTGCTGATGGCTGTTTTGCCATTATTCCTTTTTGCTCAAGCCTTTACGGATGAAGAAAACGTCCCCGGCGATCCCTTCTTCGAGGAAGAGCCAGATTATCCAGAAACAACCCAATGGGGCATGGATGGAGTGGTGGGTGCCGTAACGGTTGGCAACATTACCTATTCTCAAGTTCGGATGCAACCCCAGATTAGGCTGGGCAAATTTGGATTCGGGCTTGATATCGATCTGCTCATTGATGCTAACGGAAACATCCGCAAAGATGATTGGGACGAATGGCAAGACTATGTAAACAAGATTTTCTATATCAGCTATGCTCGCCGTAAGGATCCATTTTACTGCAAAATTGGCAGCATTCCAGATTATGTGCTGGGAAATGGCCTGATCTTCGACCATTTTTCGAACATGCTGCGTTATCCCAAAGAAAAGAATGTAGGGGGATACGTAGGCATCAATACAGAGTTTTCCGGCTTTGGCGTGGAAGCCTATACCCACAATATTCACAAAAACCAGATTCTGGCGTTACGGGCGCATCTTAATCCTTTGGAATTTACCGATATGCCCTTGCTGAAAAACCTGAAATTCGGAGTGAATATGGGCATCGACCGCAATCAGTATGGCAAATACGATGATGAAGACGGCGACAATATCCCCGATATTTACGACAAATTTCCAAACGACAAAACGGTATGGTTGGACACAGATAACGACGGAGTGGCAGATGACTATGATCTTGATCTGAATGGTAATAACTATATCGATCATCCCGATCAGAATCCATGGGTGGAACACGAGTTTCCAGGAATAGCAGACAACTATCCGGACTATCCTTTTGATACCACAGCAATTTCTGATACGGCTTCAGCATATCCTGAGGATGACGATGTAAAGGTGTTCAGCGCAGACTTGCAGTTGCCCTTGATCGATACGGATGCACTGAATATAACAGCATACACCGAACTTGCCAAAATCGACGGTTATGGCAGCGGAATGATCTTCCCCGGCTTTAGCGGCAAATTCCTCATCTTTGATGCAAAGCTGGAATTCCGCAATTTTGGAAAGGAATTTTTACCCGGCTATTTTGACCGGCTCTATGAAGAACAGCGCTCCCAGGTAAAATATCTCGAATACGACAGCTTAGGCCGCCATAATTGGTCGCTGGTGACCAAGGAATCCACGTTGCCGACCATTGATGCTTCGCTTGGCTGGTTTGGCTACCTGCGTGCCAATATTTACGATCTGGTCTTTTTAAAACTGGCCTATCAAGATATGTATGGAGATAACAACTTCCTGGGTAAATCGCTTTGGGGCAGCGTAACGGTGAATCCCACCTCTATTCCCAAACTGAAAGAAGCGACTCTTTACTATTCTCAAACCAATGTAAACTACGTAAATTTCCGCTATCCGCGCAATGAAAACGCCCATGTATTGGGGCGTCTCGTTTATTCCCTGTCTGACAATACCAATCTGGTGGGACGTTATAGCGAGTTTTACAACGATCTGAATGCCGATGGCAGAATCAAAGGCAATGACGAGATATTGGAAGTACTCACCTTCGGAGTGGAGTTTACTTTTTAACGGAAGAAGGTATTAATACCTTAGATACTACAGACTTAAAGGCGGACTTGGTTCCGCCTTTTTTATCAAACGTTGAATAAAGAGTCTTACAGGCTCACCGTTATCATACCGGAGTCATACCGGATGATCATCCGGTATGACTCCGGTATGATAGGGTGCTCAGGGGGTAGCTCCGTCGTCTCGACAGAGAAGTGAAATGCTGAAATGGTTACAGGTTCAATGTGTCAGGGTGGGGTGGCCAGGAAAATGATTCCTTTAATCTGGAGTTGTCGCGATTACCAGTTCTGCATCGCCTTGTAATGTCAGTTCTGCGTCTGCAGCACTTACAAACATTGCTTGTCCCCGGTTCAGAATCATGTTCTCGTTAACAGACGTCTGCCCCTTGATGCAGAGCACTATTGCGGGACGCCCTGCGTAAGTCAGGCTGGCAAATCCATCCACCTTTCGATACTCAAGTTGGAATTCCTGAAAGGGTGTGGAAAAGGTTGTATTGCCGGAATCTTCTCGCAGCGACTGGATTTCGGGCAAAGAGGGTGAGAAATCTGCCACTCTGAGCAGCAGATCACGATCAATGTGCTTGGCTGTTAGCCCAGCCCGGATCACATTGTCGGAATTCGCCATCAATTCCACTCCTGCACCTTGAATATAGGCATGGGGTATTCCAGCATCCAAACATACCGCCTCTCCGGGTTTTAACACAAATGTGTTTAACAGCAAGGGGCTCGCTATGCCGCTATCCCATGGGAAAAAATGATTCAGATGTTCGACCGTCTGGCAAATGAAATTCAACTCGGGTATCCGATTATCCTTTGCAGCACTTATCCGGGCAATGAATTCTTGTAATTGCGCCATTGAAGAGCTAAGAATCTGGGAGAATAGTTGCTGCAAGTTTTGCGCACAGGGCTCAGCAGCGAAATCGGCAAACGCAGTCCAGAGCTTGGTAAGCTTCAAACTGGTAAATATCCCGAGCAGTTCAGCATAGTCCCTGAAACCCCGCATCATCCAAAACGGGGTTAAGGCTAAAATCAACTCAGGTTTATGGTTGTCATCCCGAAAGTTACGCTTTGGGTCGTCAAGAGCAATGCCTGCTTGATTCTCCAGAGCAAATCCCTGCTCTGCAGTTGGTTTATCTGGATGTACCTGAATGGAAAGCGGTTTAGCTGCTACCAAAACCTTCATCAGAAAAGGGAGTTTCCCGTTATAAACAGCTTCTGATTTTCCCAAATGGAGTTGAGGGTTGGTAGCCAGATATTGGTCAAAGGAGAGCTCACCGTTCTCAGTGGCAATTAAGGAAGGAGCTTTGGGATGCGCCCCCAGCCACATTTCCGCCAAAGGCTTACCAAGCTCGGAGGATAACCCGCAAAACTGCTGAATATAATGGATGTCTCCCCAGACATAATTTTGAAATCTTGGCTTCAGCAGATGGGGCATTCAGCTACCTCAAAACTGGAAATAAATAAAAGGTTGGATATCCGCAGATCTGGCCTGGAATAGAATCCAGATAACTGCTGCCAAGATAAGGGACTGAAAGGCTAAGGGAGTTTTGCGTAATAGTCTCTCAAAACCAAGCTCAAAACGATCCGGCATCCAATGGAAGAGAAAACCTGCTCCGATCAAGATCGCCACCAGCCTGTATTCCACCAGCCATTGCCAGAACAAACCACCATGAAAAGCTGTGAAGATCCGTTCCAACATAACTGCGGCACTGGTAAAATCCGGACTACGGAAAAAGATCCAACACAGACAAACGAAGTTAAAAGTGATCACAATCCCAATAGCTTTCATAAAACGCGTCTGCATGAACCGAAAACCCAAAACAAGCTTATCGAAAGCCAGCGCCAAGCCATGCATCCCTCCCCAAACTACAAAATTCCAGGAAGCTCCATGCCATAAGCCGCCCAGCAGCATTGTAAGCATCAGGTTTATATACTGCCTTGCCTTGCCTTTGCGGTTTCCTCCCAAGGGGATATACAGGTAATCCCTTAGCCAGGTTGACAGAGATATATGCCAGCGTCTCCAGAATTCCGTTACCGAACTTGCCCGGTAAGGAGTGATAAAGTTTAGCGGCAGATCAAACCCCAATAGAGCTGCAAGTCCTATCGCTATGTCCGAATAACCACTGAAGTCGCAATATATCTGAAGAGCATAGGCATATACTCCCAAGAGATTCTCCATTCCCGAGAATAACGCAGGATTCTCGAACACCCTATCCACAAAGTTTATGGACAGATAGTCCGCAATCACCCCTTTCTTCAGAAGCCCCGCAAAGATCAGAACCAGAGCTTTGGCGATTGTGTCTTTATCGAGCTGCACCCGCTTATGGATTTGAGGAATGAAGTAGCTGGCGCGCACAATCGGCCCTGCCACCAACTGGGGAAAAAAGGACACAAAGAAGGTGAAATCAACAAAGCTTTTGATTGGTTTCAGTTTGCCGAAATACACATCGAGGGTGTAGCTCCAAGTTTGAAAAGTGAAAAAGGATATGCCCACAGGCAAGATGATATCGTATAGCGGAAGCGAGCCGCCAAAAACCTGATTGACAGTAGTGATAAGGAAGTTCGTATATTTGTAGTAACCCAGCGAACCCAGATTCCAGACAAGGCTCAAGAACAGAAAACTCCTCTTGGCAGCTTTGCTTTGGGCATTATGGATCGCCGCTCCCAAGCCAAAATTTACCAGCGAAGTAACTAGCAGTAAAAGCACAAAACTGCCACTGGTTTTGTAATAGAAATACAGGGATGCCAGCATCAGATACCAGGTTCTAACTCGAACCCGGTTAGCGATTAGGGGATAGAATACCAGGATAACGATAAAGAAAAACAGGAAGAAGCTGCTGTTAAACAGCAAGGGTTGTTGAGGATTGTAAACTAATGAATCAAGAAGTATTTGTAACCGTTGCATTTAGTCTCTGTCTTTGGTTTAATTTTGTTCGCTAAAACGTTTATAGCTTTTCAGGAAAGCCTGATAAAATAGATATCCCTGAAGCATATAGCCTTTGGGAGTGTAGTGCAAAAGGTCTTTGGACGCCATCTGCTGACTGCGCCATTTTACAACACTGCCGCTACCACCCATAACCTCACTCAAGTCCCACCAGGCGCAATTGTTTGCTTTGGCATAATCGATGATGTTTTTGCTAACCTTGCTCAAGTCGGAATTGTGTTTACCTCGTTTATGAGAATCCGGCGGCAAAGTAAATAGAACTGGTGTCTGGGGATTGGATTTCCTAAGATTCGTCATAAAGCTGTTCAGATTATTCTCAAACACATTGTTGCGATAAGTTCCCTGAGCATCGTTAGTTCCCAGGGAGATAACTATCAGATCGGGATTTAGCATGCCGATTTGTTGGAACAGCAAGTTTTGGTCGTGCAGAGTATAAAAACCTGCTCCGTTGATCCCAGTGGAGTGCAGCATCAAGCCAGGTTGTTCATTTTCAAGCAGCATGGCATACAAACGTGAGTATTCACCCTTCAGGCTAAGCCCGATGGAACGGGTTGGCTGCTTCCAGCTGGCACTGCTGAAGAAGTAATCTCCCAGTTTAAGATCAAAGTTTTCGGCAGTCTCGTTTTCCAGCTTAACGCTGGCTTTTAATCCAGGCAAAGATGATATCAAGCTTAGCTTGGTGAAGCTATTGTCATTGCCATAGAAATTATTCGTCTGAAGCTGAAAACTGGCTCCCTCTTCGGCAGCCAGCACGTATCCGCAGATACCTTTCTCCGAAGCAATCTTGCTAAATCCGGTAGCTGAGCTGAAGCGATAATCGTCTGGCTGATTGGTGCCTGCCAAACGAAGCGGGAAAACCAATCCGCGCCCTGCATTCCCATAGTATTTTTGCAAAGAAGCTCTGGCAGTTCCAGAAAAATAACCCGATTGAACATGTGAATCACCAAGCTGGAAGATACTTACCTTGCTACGCAATCCGCTGCGCAGTTCCAAGAGTTTCTCATAAAAACTCTTAAGTGCTTTGGCATCACCCCCAAAGCGATTTTTCTCCGGATGAATAAACTTGAACTGATCCAGATACGCCTCGCTGTCCAAAAGCAAATAGTAGCTCTGGATGAATTCCTCCAGTGTGTCCATGTCCGATGGATATTCATCTTCGCTGAAAAGGTCTTCCTGGGGTTCCTCATTGGCCTGTGCGCCACTGATATTCAGCATCAACGCGAAGACGAATGTGATGATAACGATCCGGACATGCCTTAGATAAATCAATCAATTCCCCTTTAGGTATGCCAGCAGCATTGTGGCAATATGGTCCGCTCCGCTGCGAGTGAAATGAGTATAATCTTTCCCTGCATAGGCTGGCTTGCGATTTACGTAGCTGGGCATTGAACCATATCCTCCCATTGCTGCGAAGAGATTCCAGAAACCGCAGCCGGTGTCCTTTGCTATGCGGCTTTGGGTGGTAACCAAATATGGGATATCCGGCGAGGTGACATAGCTTCCGTTTTGTTTGATGCTGCGGTCGTGAGCGCTGATCAGAAGAATCGGTACATCCGGCAAAGCAGCTTGAATATGGCGGATGGTGTTTTTCATCCCTTTTTCATAATAACTGTAATCCCGCAGTTTGGGATTGGATACGTTTTCACCGTATTGCAACACAATCAGATCGTAGTCCAAATGTTGCTGAAATCCTTTCCAAAGCTCGTTTTTGATCCGTTGGAAATACATACCGGAATAGCCTCTGATCGGGTAGTTGTCCACATATGCGCCCTCAGGCTGATCAAAGCTAACGCCATACAAGTGAATCGGATCGGTAGCGCTGAATTCCAAGCGGATTTTCTTTATTCCCTGTCCCTGCGACAGGTCAATTTCCTGGACTCCGCTACCTGGCTTAAGAAATCGTTTTTGCTTAGCTCCTCCATCCCAGGATACCAACACATAGCTGGAATCGCGGGCATCAGAATAGAACAGCCGGATTCGCTGAAAACTCGCAGCACCCCCGCTTACCCCTGCTGCGGAATATTCCACCCAGGGGTTTGTATTTACATAAAAACGTGTGCTTTTCTTTTGTGGCTGAGGCGTGGCAACCTTGCTCGTGTCCATAACGGCCAGGCTATCCAACTGCAAAGGT
This sequence comes from uncultured Candidatus Cloacimonas sp., assembly GCA_964529335.1. Classification (GTDB taxonomy): domain Bacteria; phylum Cloacimonadota; class Cloacimonadia; order Cloacimonadales; family Cloacimonadaceae; genus Cloacimonas. The sequence goes on along the minus strand of CAZGWB010000028.1, from coordinate 10,301 downwards.
TCTATGGTTTTTTCGGCTACATAGTAGTTTCGAGGAATGTAAACATGTCCGGTGATTCCCAACGATACATTGGACTTGCTCTGATTCATGAATGAGATGGTTTCCCAGTTTTTGGCAAAGCTGTGTTTGATGGTTTGCCTGAAACCTGCCACAATGGAAGTAATCCCTACCATTCCCACGCCCTGGCCCCCATGCTCGGTTTGCAGCATACTGCGCAGCTTGGCAGTAAGCAGATCACCTTCAATGATGGAATCGCCAAAATAGGCTATCCGCAGATTTTCACCAGGCTTTCTCAGTTTATCCAGAAAGGGCTTTAAAGGCTGCAGATCATTCACAATCAGAGGTGCTTCTTTTACCACAATGCTGTCCTGCACGCCGTGATCTTCGCTAGTATTGCCTTGCGGAAGAATATGCAATTTCTTGATGGGGATAAAACCATTCTCCCAGGCTGGTATCAGCATCGCCAGGATGCCAAGGAAAACCACGGCCAGAACCATGATTATCAGCGGTCGGAAAAACTCTTTACTCATTACAATCACTCGGATATACATTTTCAGTGCTTTTTTCTGAGCTTGGGCCATCAGTCAAGAACTATTTGTGTGTGCTCCATAATGAATTATCTTATGAATAAATCTAACCCGGGAGCCAAAATATGAAACTTAGTTCGTATCTGATCCTTTTCACTTCAATTGTAGCCCTGGTTCTAGCTGCTTGTGCAACTCCTGCAACGCCCAGACCTGGCGGTTCCACTGCTCCCAAAGCTACCCAAGCAGAACAAAGCAAAGAAGACAGCAATGTGGAACATGTTCGCAATGTGGTTAATCTAAGGCAAAACCAATTGCAGACTCTTTACCGTAAACATACAGCTATCAAGGCTATGCAGGGTGAGCTGGTCGTAAAGCTGTATATAACCGAGCAAGGAATAATACAGAATGCCGATATCATTATGGACTCCGGAAATCTGTCTGATGAATTCCTGGCTCAAGCAAAACAGGAAATACTCGGTTGGCGTTTCTTGATAAGGGAAAAACTGATCTATACTTTCAAGATTCAATTTCGGAAACTATGAACTAGTCCTTTTGCTAAACAAGCCAAAGGGGTAATCCAGACAAGCCATAGTCTGATCAGTTCTTGTTTGTCAATCTGAGAGAAATGATATTGACGTTTTCAGAATTAGATTGACTATCAAGGGGCATTTTCAAACTTTGTAATTCAAGCTTACATAGTTCGTCTTAAGGAGTAGTTATGCGCAAGCTATTTATCCTGTTGCTGCTGGTAGCCATTCTGGTTAGCGGTTGCCAGAGCACACTGAAGTCTGACAAAGTAAAAGTTACTTTCTGGCATGGGCTTAGTGGTCCGCTGGGAGACACCCTGAATCAAATGATCAGAGAATTTAACCGAAGTCAGGACGAAGTGGAGGTTGTAGCCAATCCAATAAGCAGCTACACAGCTCTTTCACAGAAGCTAATGGCCTCCATCCAGGCTAAAAAGCAACCCGATATCGCTCAGGTTTTTGAGTCTTGGACATCCAAATACATCGAAGCCGGGGTGCTTTGCAACTTGGAAGACCTGATGAAAGAGGACAAGGATTTTGACGCGAAGAGCTTGGAAGATATCTATCCGGTTTTTTTGAAGTCGAATACCTTTAATGGAGTCCTCTATTCCTTTCCCTTTAACAAAAGTGTGCGCGCTTACTTCTACAACAAAGACGATTTTTACCGTGCCGGGCTCGATCCCAATCACTTTCCGGCAACCTGGCAAGAATTCAGGGATTATTGCAAAAAACTGAGCATCGACACAAATGGCGATGGAAAACCAGATAAATTTGGCACAAACTACAATGTTAATGAATGGCAGTTTGTAAACCTTCTGCATCAGGCTGGAGGCACCATTCTGGATGAGAAGGGTAATCCGCAGTTAAACAGTCCCCAAGGAATAGAAGCTCTTAGCTATACTTCCGATCTGATCAATAAGGATAAAACCGTCTATGTGGTGCGAGAGTTTGAAGGCCAGAACGACTTTTTGGCAGGAATCGCAGCCATGTATGAGGGAAGCAGTGTTTCGATTACGCACATGCGACAACAACCCATCAATTTTAACATCGGTTATGCCCCGCTGCCTACCTACAGAACAAATCACAGTGCCGTCAGTGGAGCTAACATCGTCATTTTCAAGAGTGGAGACCGAAAGCGGGAGCTTGCTGCCTGGAAGTTTATCAAATGGTTTACAGATACTGCGCAAACCGCCAAATGGAGCGCAAAAACATGCTATATGCCAGTTCGCAAAAGTGCGATGCAATCTCCGGAATTACTCACTTTCCTAAAGGAATTCCCTCAGTTTCAGGGTATCTATGATCAATTGGAGAATGCTGTTTACGAACCGCAGATTCCTGCTTGGTTCAAAGCCCGTCCTGAGCTGAAAGGCTTTCTGGAAAAAGCAATGCGAGGAAACTCAACACCCAAACAAGCTCTGGATGAAGCTAATGCCAAATTCCAGAGTATCATCGCCGAAGAACAATATGTAAAGAAGCTTTGAGCTCTTGCAATAACCAGGACTCAAAAGAAGGATTTTAGCTGGCGGTACGGTATTTCGCCCATGCGTTTTACCAGTTGGCCGGCTTTTTCTTTTAACGTTTCCTCGTTTCCGGTGTTTTCTACCACCAAGTCTGCCCGGCATAGCTTATCTTCATCACGCATCTGCCTGGCTTGACGCTCCAAAGCGCTGTCTCGGGTCTCACCTCGATTGTGCAACCGTTCGATTCGCAGTTCCTGGGGAGCATATATGAGCACCAGATAATCGAAGCATTCCTGTAATCCGGCTTCGAAAAGCAGGGGAACCTCAAAACCCAGGTAAGCTTCGGTACTGCTGGCAACCATCCCTGCGAATTCACCCAGAACCCTGGGGTGAATAAGGGCATTAAGAAATGCCGTCTCTTCAGGATCAGCGAAAACCTTGGCAGCAAGTTTTTTTCTATCGATTTGGCGGGTTTCCTTGCGACCGGAATCCATCAGGATGTTTTCAGAATAGCGTTTTACTAATGCGTCGATAACGGGCGGAAGCTGCAAGCAGTTGCCAGCCACCTTGTCAGCATCGATAATGCGCAATCCAAAACTCTCAAGATAACGGCAAAAAGTGGATTTACCGCTTCCGATATTTCCGGTGATGCCAACAAGCAGCGGACGCCTAACGATTGATGTCATTCAGGATCTGCATCAGCTCTTCGAAAGCAACATCGGTTTGGATGTTTCCGGCCTGGGCTACTGATATTTGTCCGCTTTGTTCGGAAACGATAATGGCGATTGCATCGCTAAGCTCTGTTATCCCGATTCCGGCCAGGTGTCTGGTACCAAACTTGCGGGCATATTCAGGTTTCTTTGAAAGAGGCAGAACTACTTTTGCAGCTAGAATACGCTCGTCCCTGATGATTATTGCCCCATCGTGCAAAACGCTTTTGGGATTGAATATCGTTAGAATAAGACGCATAGACACCGAGGCATCCACGGGCTCGCCGCTATGAACAAATTCGTGCAGTTTACGCTTATTTTCGATCACAATAAGCGCCCCGGTTTTGCGGAAACTCATCGAGGAAACCGCATCGATGATGGGACTATACAAAGAAGTTTTCTCTGTCTTTCGAAAAGCTGAGCCGAGTTCCTTCGACAGATTGAGCTTGGCCAGAATCGAACGCAATTCCGGCTGGAACAAAATTACCACGGCAATGATCCAGTAATTACGGATCGCACTGAGAAATGAACTTAAGACCTTCAGATCGAAAACCACAGCCAGAAAATAGAGCAGAAAGACAAACAGCAAGCCCCACAAAACCTGATAACCACCAGATTTTCGGACTATCAACAATGATTGGTAAATCAGAAAAGCGATAAGTAGAATATCTACAATGTCCTTAAAACGGGGAATCAGAAAATCCATCTATGCCTTCCGGTGTTTGGCTATCGCGCTGAAAACGGTTAAAAACTGCCTGTGTTCACCTACCTCATGCACTCTTAGGTAGGCCACCTTATCCCACGCAGCAAATGTTGCTGCAGCCAGAGTTCCTGGCAAGCGCTGAGCTGGCGCTGAGGGTACCAGAGCACCAATAAAGCTTTTACGGCTGGCACCCAACACCAAGGGAAAACCCAGACTGGAAAAATAATCCAGATTGGCCAGGATCGTCAGATTATGCTCCAAGCTTTTTCCAAAACCTATTCCTGGATCAAGGAGGATATTCTGATCCAGTATGCCATGTTTGCGACAGAAGGCAATCCTCTCATTGAAAAAATTCATAATCTCTGCCAAAACATCCTCGTAGTAAGGATTTATCTGCATAGTGGCTGGATTTCCCTGCATATGCATCAAGATTATCCTGGCCTGGGGATTGGCAGCCAAAAGATCCACCATTGCAGAATCAAAACGCAAGGCAGAGATATCGTTGATGATGTGTGCTCCTTGGGCTAGACATTCTCTGGCTACTATCGAACTCTGGGTATCGATCGAAAAAACGAGGTCAGGATGCTTTAAGCTTAGGGTTCTAAGAACAGGCAAGATTCGCTGTAGTTGAATCTCAGGGCTCACAGGCAAAGCTCCGGGACGGGTGGATTCAGCACCCAGGTCGATCACTTCCGCACCCTGAGCCAACATTTTCTCAGCGTGCACACAGGCTTTTATCCCATCAAGATAGAGAGATCCATCTGAAAATGAATCTTCGGTTAAATTTAATATCCCCATTAGCTTGGGAAGAGCCTTTATCTCATTCATCGATCACGAACTTGCAAAGGATCCTATAGCTACGATTGGGGTCATACCTATTCTTAAAACCAAACTTCCATCGGCTAAGTACTTTCTGCACAGCTTCAGCATAATTGGCTGAGGTATATGATAGGATATTCACGCTGCTCAAATCTACGTTTCCCTCTTTGGTCAGCTTGAATTCCAGATACACTTCGCCTTCCTCATTGGGCATAATCGCAGGTTTGGGTTGGCTGATAATATATGCTTCTCCCCCACCCTGTTCCATACTGGCCGAAAATCCGTCCCCTGTTCCGGGTAGGCTTTCTCCCAGGTTTTTTAGAGCCGATTTTCCCGGAGTCCGGATTACTCTAACCCCTGTATGCTCGTCTTTAGTTTGGCTGGGCGCAGCAAGCTTTGGCTGTTCCAGGGTTGGAATAGTCTCACCCTTGCTGGCTGGTATTTCAGTATCTTGCTTTAAAGCTGGATTTGAGAGTTCCTGCTGAGGTGTGATACTTTCGGTCAGAGCTGGAGATGTCCCTATGCTTGAACCTGGTTCCATGCTCGGTTCTGATTGCGATTCCCATTCAAAGCTATGCCATTTTACCGGCAGAACAGGACTGATGAAGAGCAAAGCCAGAATCAGCATAAGAATCAGATGCCCTATCAGCGAAAGAAGATAACCATTTCGTAGAGACGGCGGCAGCTTAACGGTCATTGGTCTGTTTATCTCCAGTGGCCACAAAGATCCGCTCAAAGCCAGCAGCTCTGATGACATCCATCAAGTTTATCAATTTCTGAACCGGAACATTGCTTTCCGTGGAAATTCTAACCACCTGTTCGGGGCTTTGATACAGCTGCTGCAATCTCTGGGGAAGTTCAGACATTGTCAGGGGTTGTTCAGACAAAAACAGCCTGCCATCGCCATAATAGGTAATCACCATGGTTTGATAGCTTTGCCGGACTGCCGTGGAAGAACCAGGAAGCTTGATTGGCAACCCGGTTTGGCTGGCAAAATTGGAGGCTATCAACAGAAAAATGAGCAGCAAAAACACCACATCTGACATGGAAATCAGCATAGTAGTGCTTATTCTCTGTTTGCTAACCCGCAGCTTCATTGCTTGCCCTGTTTGATAAACTGATATTTAATCGTATACTCCACTGCGGCATCCTGCATATCCTTAACGATGTTTTCCAGCAACTGCACAAGATCGTTGTAGAATATTATGGTGATGATTCCTACTATCAATCCACCAACCGTGGTAAGCAAGGCTACCCAAATTCCCCCGGCAAGCATGGAGATATCAACTCCACTTTGGCTGTTGCCTTGAATATTCATGAACACCCTCACCATGCCCAGCACAGTTCCCAAAAAGCCGATCAACGGGCCTATCGCGGCAAACGTTGAAAGCCAGCCCAGACCTTTTTCCAGCTCATGTAATTGTAAATTGGCTGTGGATTCCATACTCTGATTGATGAGGTCCAGATTGTCGCTTTGTGAATTGAAAAGTTTGTCCAACATCAAACCCAGAGGGCTCGATTGGCCATACAGCTTAACCACGCTGCGCATGTTTTCCAGCTTATCCTGTTGTTTTAGCTGAGTATCCAGCTTTTTATTGGCAGCCTTCACTTTTCTCAACTGACGGTATTTCTCGATCACGATCCCAAAACTGATCACTGAGATCACCATCAGCACATACATCAGAGCGCCACCCTTCACGATAAGGCTAAGTACAGACATCTATCCTCTTCTTTTTGGCACAAACGCCGGATTCGGCAGCAGTAATAGTCCTGCTGCCGAAACCGGTGAATTGCTTTTGCTTTATGCTTATTGATTATCCGTGTTGCTGCTGGAAGCTCTTCATAAATTCAGCCAGAGCATGCGCAGCGTTTAATGGCAGTGAGTTGTAGGTGGAGGCGCGGCAACCGCCTACGTCGCGATGTCCTTTCAGGCCGATCATGCCTTGTTTCTTGGCTTCGCCGATGAAGAGGGCTTCCAGTTCTTCGCTGGGCAGCCGGAAGGTAATATTCATCAGCGAACGGTCGGCTTTATCCACAGTTCCCTTGTAGAAGCCGTTGGCAGCATCAATTGCATTATAGATGTAAGCTGCCTTGGCGATGTTGTTTTCCTCTATCTTGCTGAGACCGCCGTAGTTCTCTATCCACTTCAGCACCAAACCGATCATGTAGATGGTAAAGGTAGCGGGAGTATTATACATACTCTCATTTTTGGCATGAATCTGATAATCCAGCATGGTGGGCAAGCCGCTGGCTGCGGTTGCCAAAAAGTCCTTTTTGATAAGGACAACCACGGTTCCTGAGGGGCCTACGTTTTTCTGAGCGCCGGCATAGATCATGGAGTATTTTTCCACGTCTATGGGTTTGCTCATAAAGTTCGAGCTCATATCGGCAATCAAAGGAATCCCAGCCGGAACCTCAGGATCGATTTTCCATTCGGTTCCAAAGATTGTGTTATTGGTGGTGATATGCAGATAGCTGGGATTATCGGAAAGCGTCCAGCTCTTGGGAATATAGCAGAAATTCCGGTCTTCGGAAGTAGCGGCCACATGAACGTTCTTTCCAATTTTCTTAGCTTCGCTGATGGCTTTCTTGCTCCATTGGCCGGTATTGATATAATTTGCCGGTTTTCCTTCCTGGGCAAAACTCATCGGCACCATCAAAAACTGCAGGCTGGCTCCACCTTGCAGGAAAAGCACTTCCCATTCATCACCCAGATTATAGATGCGTTTGGCAGCAGCTCTGGTTTCGTTTATGATGGCTTCATATTCCTTGCTGCGATGGCTCATTTCCATTACGGAAAGCCCCATTCCCTTGTAATTGAACAGGTCTTGTTGAGCTTCGCGCAGAACCTCTTCCGGCAAAACGGCCGGACCTGCGTTAAAGTTATGTACGCGTTCCATTTGTATCCTCCTGGATCTTTTTTTGTTTTATGAGCGCAAGGATTTCACAAGCCAATTTTTCCGGCAAGCTATTTTTTTACTAATCAGAAATTCATTGACGGCTTAGCAGCCACATATTCTGTGATCATAAAGGTTAAAAGTATGATACATGAGATATTAAAGAATAAATCCGTCGTTCTGGCCTCTGCTTCACCCAGAAGGGCTCAGCTGTTCTCGCTCTTAGGCTTGAAAGCTGAAATCTTTCCTGCCCACCTCGCCGAACCCATTACCAATGATCCGCCTGAACAGCAAGCCATTATGTATGCCCGCCAGAAAGCTGCTTTCACGGCAGCCAACTTTAGCCAGGAATCTCTGGTTGTGGCGGCAGACACGGTTGTCGCAGTGGCAGAACAAGTTTTGGGCAAACCTGCCGACGAGTATCAGGCCATCCAATATTTACAGCTTCTTTCCGGAAGACAGCACAGCGTTTACACTGGCATCTGTCTGCGATATGCAGGTCAGGAGCTTTTTGCCTGTGAGCGCACCGAAGTGTGGTTTGAAAACCTTAGCGAAACAGAAATTCGGGCCTATCTGGCTACCGGCGAACCCTTCGACAAAGCTGGGGCATATGGGATTCAGGGCTATGGAGCGCAGTTCATCACTCGCGTGGAAGGCTGCTATTTTAATGTGATGGGATTTCCGGTGAGTCTCTTTTACCGGCTGCTAAAACAACTTTGGGGAGATAAACATGACAATCTTCAATAATCTGTATCTGTGGCGTGACGGCTCATTTGATAAAGTCCCGCAAGCCATCTGCGTAGAAAATGGCATAATAACGGACATCCTTCCGGCGATCCAGGAAACTGCCTATCCCTCTGCCAAAATCATCGATCTGCAAAGTGCCTACCTCTATCCCGGCTTCATCGACACTCACACTCACAGCTTCGAGGGCGGTCTTTACAGCTTGGGAATCGACCTCTCCGGCTCATTAAGCATTGCAGAGGTTTTGGCCAGAATCAGCGACTCCAAGGATAAGGGAAATACCTCAGACACTCTATTTGCCTGGCAACTGGATGAAACGAACCTGCCAGAAAAGCGTTTGCCAACCACCGCTGAACTTGATTCGGTGTGTCCGAACCGGGCTCTTATTCTGCGCCGCATCGATGGTCATTCCTGCGTTTTGAATAGCTTCGCCAGATCCCTGGTACCAAATCTGGAAACTGAAGCTGAGATCCTGAGGGGAAAAGAGAACGACAAAGCGGTGCACTATTTTCATGGCCGGCTGTCCGAGGAAACCATCCTGGCTGCTTATCAGGCTGCTGCGCAGATAGCGTTAAGAGGCGGGTTCACTGGCCTGCACACCATGATCGGCGATGCGGATTACAGCATCGGGCATTATAACCTGATTCGCGATAATCTCGCATCTTTTCCTATTACTTACACGCCCTATCCGCAGTCATTCAACCTCAGAGCAGCCCTGGATGCGGGAGCCTGTAGAATTGGAGGTTGCATCCTGGCCGACGGTTCCATAGGCTCTGAAACAGCCGCGCTTAGCGAGCCATACATAAATAGCCAGTCACGGGGAACCCTTTATCAAAGTGATCAGTTCTGGCAGGGATTCATTGCTAAGGCTACGGAAAACGGTCTGCAAGTGGCAATTCACGCCATCGGCGACCGGGCTATAAAACAAATCAACGATATATACCTGAAAACTCCTAAAACCGCCAAACATCGGCATCAGCTAATTCATTGCGAGATCACCGACGATAAATTGCTGGAAGAGATCGCCAGATCTGGGGTGGTAGCGGTGATGCAACCGAATTTTGACCTTCTTTGGGGAGGCGACGAAGGCTTTTACACCCGAAAATTGGGGCTGTCCCGCAGCCGGATCATGAATCGGTTTGCTTCTTTAACCAAACAAGGAGTGCGGGTTTGCGGAGGGTCGGACTGGTATATCACAGAGCTTAATGCGGCCAATTCCATCCAGGCCTGTCTGCAGCATCATAACCCATTGGAAAAGCTTTCGCACAGCCAGGCCGTGGCTATTTACACCGAAAACGCCGCCTGGCTCAGCCACGAAGAACAGCAGCGCGGCAAGCTAGAAAAAGGATATCAGGCCGATTTTAGTTTGTATTCCCAGCCTTTGGATACCAAGACCGGGCAATCCGAACTGCTGGCTGTGATTTGCCGGGGAGAGATGCAATATGACAACCGGTAGATTCAGTTTAAGCATCCAAGACCTGACACAGGTTGTGCTAAACGAACTGAAACTGCATCCGCTATTGGAACTGAGTGATCTTTACAAGCTGATCTTTCAGGCCAGGTTTGGCCCCGGACATCTGCTGGGAAACCGCCCTGGGGTGGCAGAGAACATTTACCAGGAGCTTAGCACCATGCAGGACGACTTTCGGCCGTATCTTCAGGATATTGGCAACGGCATCGGTTTTTACCGCTTCAGCCTCAGCTGGTTCAAAAACCTGCAGCCAGAAGAGCAGAAGCATAAATGCGATTTACTGGCAGATCTGATTATCCTGTCTGCCCCCCTGGCAGAAAGTAATGGCTCCATATCTGAATTTTGGCCGATTATGACCCCGATTCTGGAAGAACTTTTCCCAGCCACTCCCCAAGCCTGGGAAGCGGTAAACGCCATGGCCGCAAAAGGACAGCTTCCCCATC
>CAZGWB010000027.1:0-32470 GCA_964529335.1 uncultured Candidatus Cloacimonas sp. | reverse complement strand
CCTTTTTCTTCATCTGGCGTCACCAAATTTACACCAACCTTTGAGACACTACCCACTTATGTTCAGTTAACAGCTTTTCTATCATTTTCCCAAGCGCATCAATATCTCTTTGGATGTTCATATGCCTAAGCAGCAATAACATGTAGTGTGTGCAGTTCCATTTTGGACGATACCAGTCCAATCCCCAATGGCCATTGCTTTGCTGGGCATCCAGGATGTTTTTAATCCACCCTTGATTCATCATTTGGATTTGAGCCTCTTGCGAATTTTCTGCAAACAGGAGAAGTTTTGTATTGTATCTGATGGCAGGATCTCCATCCATCAACCAGTTGATAACCTTTTCATCCATATGCTCTCCTTAAATATCTCTGTTGTGTCCCCAAGGTTGGAGAAGAATCCACATCATGATTGTCCGGTTCTTTGTGTGCAGCATATCGTCCTCGCTTATCTAGATCTAACTAAGTTCAAACGTCCAATCACACGGTTATTTTCATGTAAATCAAAGTCAAGTGCTTTTTTAACAATCACTACCCATAAAAAGATAGCGGCTACAAAAAGGCCTGTGGTCTTGGTGAACATGCAACGATAATAAGTTTACTGGCTGCGCAAGGTCTTTGAAAGTATCTTCCGCTTACTATTGGAAACCATCTGGCATAGGCAGAACGAAAAAAAGATAATCCGGCTTGACAAAAAGCCCTGTTTTTTAGCCATGGATAACATGAAAAAGCATAAAGCCATAGCCCTTTTTTCTGGTGGTCTGGATAGTATTCTGGCCGTTAAATGGATGCAAAAATGCGGATACGAAGTTCATCCGGTATTTTTCCGCGCCCCCTATTTTAAAGCGGAGCGTGCATTGCTTTATGCCGGAAAAAATGGGATTGACCTGGAAGTGGTGGATATCTCACCTGAACATCTTGAATTGCTGCACAGCTCCGCCTATGGTTTTGGCCGGCTGTTGAATCCCTGCATCGACTGTCATGGACTGATGTTCAAAAAAGCCGGGCAGTTACTTGATGAGAAGGATGCCGATTTTCTGATCAGCGGCGAAGTGCTGGGTCAGCGCCCCAAAAGCCAAAGACGAGATGCCTTGGAAAGCGTGCGCAAACTGAGCGGAGTTAAAGACCTGATAGTGCGTCCATTATCCCAGCTTCTACTTCCCGAAACCAAGCCGGTGCGCGAAGGCTGGGTAAAAGCCGAGCATCTTCTGGCTTTTCACGGTAGAGGCCGCAGTGAGCAACATAATCTGGCCATGGAACTCGGCGTATCGGATTATCCTTCTCCGGCTGGGGGTTGTTTGCTAACCGACCGTAACTATTGTCTGCGCCTGCAAGACCTGATGGATAATCAGGAACTCACCATGGAAAACCTGGAAATTCTGGATAGCGGCCGGCATTTCCGGATTGCCAAAGACCTGAAGCTGATAGTTGGCCGGAACGAAAACGACAATCTGAATCTGGAAGCGGGGATGCAAAACGGCATCCGGATATTAGCCAGAGATTACATGGGACCCTTGGGACTATTAACCGGCCGCCAAGCTGAGCCGGCAGAAATGCAACTGGCTCTGGAGATATTTCTCTCGTTCTTCACGAAAGCCCCCGATACTGCGATAATAACTTTCCAAAGCTACAAGAATGGTCTTCCCCAGGGTCTTCCCGAAGAGCTGGAAAGCGGCAAAGCGAACCATGAAACCATTAAAAAATATCATATATCATATAATTAGGGATAGCTATATGATCAAACTTGAAACATATATACTACTAAAAGAATACCAGACTAATACATACCTCATATACGACCAGGTTAGCAACGATGCCATTCTGATAGATCCTGCTGCATATTCGGAAAACCTGAGCAAGCTGATAAGGGAAAAAGAACTGCATCTTAAGCTGATCCTGAATACACATGGACATGGAGATCATATAGGAGGCAATAATGCATTTCAAAAAGCTTTCGGTTGTCCACTGGCCATCCACTGCGACGATGCGCCGATGCTTACCGACGGACGCAAGAACCTGAGCCTCTATATGGGCTACGCTCTGGCAACCAACCCGGCTGATCAGCTATTGAAGGATGGAGATATACTAACGCTGGGTAAGCACAAGATAGAAGTGATACATACTCCCGGACATACCAGAGGTTCCCTGTGTCTGCTGGTGGATAAATATCTGATCAGCGGGGATACCCTCTTTGAACAAAGCATTGGGCGCACTGATCTTCCCGGTGGCAGCCATGCAGATATCATTGCTTCGATTCAAAACAAGCTGTTCGTTCTGCCGGATGACATACTGGTTTATCCCGGGCATGGGCCAGCCACCAGCATAGGCTTGGAGAAAGCCAATAACCCCTTTGTAAAGGAAAGATAGATGCATAGAAAAGTTCTGATCCTGGATTTCGGTTCGCAATACACTCAGCTTATCGCCCGCTGTGTACGAGGCCTGCAGGTTTACTGCGAGATTCACCCCTACAATTGGCCAGCCAGGCAGATAGAAGAGTTTGCACCTGATGCCCTTATCTTGTCGGGAAGCCCTTTCAGCATCAGCCATCAGGATGCCCCGCGACCGGATGATCTGATCTGGCAGCTGAACATTCCGATCCTGGGAATATGTTATGGCATGCAACTGGTAATCGATCATTTTGGAGGAAAGGTGAATCCTTCCGAAAAGCGGGAATATGGTTTTGCCGAGTTGATGATAAGTGAGCATGGAGATTTGCTGAAGGGATTGAATGAACGCGAATCGGTTTGGATGAGCCATGGCGATTCGGTTACCGAGATTCCCAAAGGGTTTCAGGTATTGGCAAGCACTGAAAATTGCCGATATGCGGCGATCAAACATCAGGATAAACCGGTTTACGCTCTTCAGTTTCATCCCGAAGTGGTGCATACGGTAAATGGAAAAGCCATCCTGGCCAACTTCCTGTTTGGAGTGGTTGGACTCACAGCCGATTGGACAGCCGGTTCTTTTATAGAGGACAGCATATCGAAGATCCGTTCTCAAGTGGGGGATAAGCAAGTTTTGCTTGGCCTGAGTGGGGGAGTTGATTCCAGCGTGGCTGCTTTGCTTATCTACAAAGCTATCGGAAAGCAATTGATCCCGATATTTGTGGATACCGGTTTGATGAGATATAGGGAGGCTGAGAGAGTAAAAGAGCTGTTTTCACCCTATCCGGAGTTGAATGTGCGCTATGTGGATGCAGGTGATACCTTTCTGACACGCTTGCAGGGAATTAGCGATCCGGAACGTAAGCGTAAGATCATCGGCACTACCTTCATCGAAGTTTTTGAAGCCGCTGCAAGCGAAAACAAGGATGCTTGCTTTCTGGCTCAAGGAACCCTGTATCCCGATGTGATAGAAAGCGTTTCCTTTGCCGGTCCCTCGGTTACCATCAAAAGCCATCACAATGTGGGGGGACTGCCCGAAAAAATGCATCTGAAGCTGGTGGAACCTCTCAGGGAGCTTTTTAAGGATGAAGTTCGGGAAGTTGGCAAGCATCTCGGTTTACCAGAATCACTTATTCAGAGGCACCCCTTTCCGGGGCCTGGATTGGCAGTTAGGATTCTGGGCGAGGTGGATGCCAAGAAAGTGGCAATGCTGCAACAAGCAGATGAGATATTTATCAGCGAATTATATAAGGAAGGATTGTATGGACATACTTGGCAGGCTTTTGCCGTTCTATTGCCCATTCACAGCGTGGGAGTGATGGGTGATGAACGAAGCTACGACCAGGTTTGTGCGTTGCGTGCGGTTAATAGCGTGGATGGTATGACTGCCGATTGGACAGAACTTCCCTTCAGTTTCCTGAAAAAAGTGTCCAGCCGGATCAGTAACGAAGTAAAGGGAATCAGCCGGATTGTATTCGATATTTCCTCCAAACCACCGGCAACCATCGAATGGGAATAAAAAAAATGCACTTTGTAAGCTATTCTCAGGATAAATGCTTAGCACAGGTGTCAGAAAATAGTTTGCATTTTTGTCTTGACAAAAATGCCCGCTTCAAACTTATGCTTCATAACAATGTTAATTTGAACGCGCTGGGGGCGTAGTTCAGTTTGGTTAGAACGTCTGCCTGTCACGCAGAAGGCCGCGAGTTCGAGTCTCGTCGCTCCCGCCATTACTTTTCAAGACGCTGTAATGGCGTCTTTTTTGCTTTACGGGATAAATAATGAAACTCCTGTTCATATTGGTCAATCTGTTGCTGGAAGGTATATATCTGCTATTAAAACCCTTGTTATACCCTTATCTGGCTTTCAAAGGCTATCTTGCATCCATAAAGGCTGAGGGCGAAGATTTGCAGAGGGGTTTGCTTTTGCATGCCGCCTCCATGGGGGAAGTTGCCGCTATCAGATCTTTGGTTTCCAATTTATCTGTAGCTGAACCCACCCTTAAAATCGGGATCACCACCACAACTCTTACCGGATTGCAACAGGCGAAACAGATAAATCCCCAAGTTCAAGCCTGGTTGTCAGTCCTGGACATTCCACATTTACGCAAGAAACAGCTATCGAAAATCAATCCAGGGCTTATCTGTATTGTGGAAACAGAGATCTGGCCAAACCTGCTGGCTTGGGCTGCCAAGAATAAGGTACCGGTACTTTTTTTGAATGCCCGTATGTCTTCCCGTTCCTTGGCACATTATCTGAAGATTAAACGGCTTCTGCATTTTCTGGAAAAGCCGATAAATGAAATCCTGGCGCAAAGCCAGACTGATGCCCAGCGCTTCATGGAAGTTTTCACCCGCCCGGTTCATATGGCCGGAAATTTGAAATTCTGTTTGAAACTTCCCGACTACGATCAAGCTTCACTTCGCAAGGGATGGGGCTACACTTCAGAAGACCTGATTATCTGTTTTGGCTCCACCCGTCCAGGAGAAGAGGCTATGATCCTTTCCTTATGGCCAGGGATGAAAAAACAGTTTCCCCAAAGCAAGCTGATCATTGCGCTTCGCCATCCGAAAAGGATAACGGAACTGGGAAAACTACTCGCAAGTATTCAAGTTCAGCTATCGTCCCAGAAAGGGGATACCGCTCCCGCAGCTGAAATATTGATCATCGACGAGTTGGGAATTTTGGATAAAGCTTATGCGATTTGCGACATTGCCATTGTAGGCGGGTCTTTCCTTGATTTTGGGGGTCATAATCCCCTGGAGCCGGCCTATTATGCCAAGCCGGTCATAATGGGCAAGTTTCATCACTCCTGCCAGGAATCCGTAAGTAAATTAGTGGAAGCCGAAGGCCTATTGCTAAGCAGTCCGGAAACGCTGTCAGAAGATCTGGGCAGATTGCTGGACGATGCAGAGCTACGACACCGGATTGGCAACCAAGCCAGGCAAGTTTTAAAGGATAATTCCAGTGCCATTTCCAATCACGCTCAAGCCATATTACAGGCTTGGAGAGTAAACCGATGAAAGAAGCAAGCTACTATAGTATAGTAAATAATAGGGCAGTCTGTGAACTTTGTCCCCGGCTATGCAATTTAAAACCGGGTCAAATTGGTTTATGCATGGGTCGTAGTTTTGACGGCCAGATTATGGTAGCTGATAACTATGGTCAGGCGGTATCCCTGGCTCTGGACCCAATCGAAAAAAAACCTCTGTATCACTATCATCCCGGCAGCTATATTGTTTCTTTGGGGCCAAACTCCTGCAATCTGCATTGTGCCTTTTGCCAGAACTGGGAGATAAGCCAGCAGTCCTGTCCCACCCGCGAGCTTGAGATACCCGAGTTAATCAGACTATGTAAACAGCAAATGCCCTATCAGGTGGCTTTTACATATTCCGAGCCAACCATGTGGTATGAATATATAATGGATTTCGCCGCAGCAGCACCTGAGATAAGCATCGTTTTGGTAAGCAATGGGCATCTAAATCCTAAGCCATGGCAGGAACTTCTACCCCTGATATCTGCGTTGAATATTGATTTGAAGTCCATGCGACCTGATTTTTACAAAGATATCTGCCATGGAAAGCTGGAGATAGTGAAGAAAAATATCATCGCAGCCTTCCAGGCAGGGGTGCATCTTGAAATAACTTTTTTGCTGATCCCGCGATTGAATGACTCCATTGAAGAGATTAACGAACTGGCCTTATTCCTATCGGGTATTGATTCGAAGATACCTCTGCACATTTCAGCGTATCGGCCCGCATATAAGCTGCAAAATCCCCCCGCCACCCTGGCAGACATCGAAAAGGCTTGTGAACTGGCAGCCAGATATCTGCAGTTCGTTTATGCAGGCAATGTTCTGTCCCACCGCTTTGGGAAACGATAAACAATGATGATGGCAAACCTGATGTTTAGAGAACTGAAACTGGCTGATCTAATCCTGATCGCTTTTGTTATTCTGGGCATCGTAGTTTCTGCGGTCAGATTTAGCGGGCATGAAACTGAAGAAGCGGTATATATTTACAAGGATAACCAACTTTGGGCAGTATATCCACTGGACAATGACCAGAAGGTTGTAATCGATGAACATAACAGTCTGCAGATCTCAAAGGGGAAAGTTCGCATGCTTACTGCAGATTGTCCGGACAAGCGCTGCATAAAACAAGGTTGGACTTCTCAACTGCCCATAATCTGCCTGCCCAACCGGCTGTTGATTGAGGTTAAGAGCCGCGAAACAGAGCGTAAACTGATTCTTCAATAGGAAAAAGAAATGTATAGATTTGCCATATATGTCTCTAATCATGGATTTGGACACGCCACACGTTGTGTAGCCTTGGCCAGGGAGTTTAACTCTTTCGGAATTAGCTGCCATATAATCAGTAAACGGCCACAATTTCTGTTTAATAGTTTAAAACCAGAGCTGAACCATATTCATTACCGTGCTATTGATACGGGGGTAAAACATGGTTCTCAGTTAAGCACAGATAAACAGGCGACCAAGAGCGCTCTTCTTCAGCTATTGGGGACCAGAAATAGAATTCTGGAGGAAGAAACAAGCTTCCTGCGGGAAAACAAGATAGATCTGATCATCACCGATGCGCCATACCTGATAGCAGATGCAGCGGTATATGCAGGAATTCCATTGTTTTGCATTACAAATTTCGATTGGCACTATATCTACCAGGAAGTGTTTTGTGATGATGAAAGTATGAAGCCGGTGATCAATTTGATCTGGGCACTCTACCAAAAGGTAAACGCCTCATTTGTGCTTCCCTTTAGCCATCAAGCAAGTTGTTCTGCCCTGCCACGTCAAACTCATTGTGGTTTGCTAGCCCGAAAGCTTGATAAGTATGTTGATTTGAGGGGAAAAAATGACTGGGCAAGGGACGAACCTATCCTGCTGGTAAGTTTCGGTGGGGAAGGCGCCATGGAACTTGATTATGAAGCCCTCTGCCAGGCTTTTCCGGGGAAAGTGCTATCCAAACAGGGAGACGTTCTGGCGAAGAACCATTATCTGATCAGCGCTGAAACAGATTTTTTGGATTATCTTTACAATGCCGATATCGTGCTTTGCAAGCCAGGCTACAGCACTTTGGCCGAAGCAGTGCAGTTCAATAAGTTTATTATCCATTGTCCCAGGGAAAACTACCCGGAAGAAACGGCCCTGCTGGCAGGGCTGGAAAGTTACCCAAACAAACAGAAAACAGATTCCCTGAATATGACTTCCCTACAGTGGAAAGCTTTGTTTAAAGCTCTACCAAAGATTAAGCCATTGCCAGAAAAGTATATAAACCAGAACACCCAAATATGCAGTAAAATTCTTAATGAGTTCTTTCTGGCAAGAAACACCAGTACCAGGATGCTGAGCGTGTTTGACCTGGGAAGCAACAATCTGAATTACCTGCTCTTTGATCTGGCGAGTGGACAAATCATACATAAGGCTCACTGGACGACCGGTCTGGGGCGAAAGTTCAATGGCAATTTGCTGTCCACATACCGGATTTCCCAAGCTAAAGCCGTGATAAAACAAGCTGTGGAATATGATGCTAATATAGAATCTGAGAAGATAATGCTGGCCACAGGGGTATCCCGCCTTGCCAGTAATGCCGTATTGATCAAAAGATGGGTGGAAAAGGCCTATAACATAAACTATAGGATTATCGAGCCAGAAGAGGAAATCAGGTTTGTTTATCATGCAGCTTTGCCTAAGAAGAGTGGGGGAGGGACGAGTTTGGCCATAGATATAGGAGGGGCATCCACTGAATTGATCGAGCTGAACTCCATCCGTAAACCCATAGGCATCAGCCTTCCAATCGGTCTGCTTTCTCTATTACAGCTCGAGTTGCAAGATCATTGCGTGGCAATGAAAGAAATGGAAGTCCAATTGCATAAAGCTCCCTGGAGAAAGGTTAATCAACTAATCGGGGTAGGACTTACCTATAGCTATCTGGCTGCAGCGATGTTTCGAGTGCCACATCTTGACCCCGTTAACCTGGATGATGTTACGATTAACAGAGCCGACCTAGAGAAGCTATTGGATAACCTGGAAAAAGGCAATTTCGAGATTTATATTCCATACTTGCTTGAGCCACGATATCTGCCTATTCTTAGATTAAGCGCTACATTCTCGCTTATTCTGCTGGACAGATTTGCAGCTTCTGAAATACTAGTGTGCAGCGATGGCATAGCGGTAGGCTATGCCAGATGGCGCAAAAATAATAACAAGGTTAACAAATGAGATTCTATATAGAGACCTATGGCTGTCAGATGAATGTGGCAGACAGCGAACTAATCACTTCCATTCTACTCCAGGCAGGCATGGAGGAAGCCAAAAGTCTGGACGATGCGGAGATAATCCTTTTTAATACTTGCTCAGTCCGCGCTCATGCCGAACAGAGAGTTTTGGGCAGAGTATCAAATGAGCTTAGCCGGAAGAAAAACAAACCGGAATTGAAAATCGGATTGCTGGGATGCATGGCTCAGAGAATGGGGAAGAGCCTCCTGGAAAAGGGTATAGACTTCGTGGTCGGCGTAGATAAATATCAATTGCTTCCAGAAATAATCATGGGTAAGGACATGGTGGAAACGGAATTTGATGATTCCCAGCTTTATCCGGGTCTGGTTCCTGCCCATCAAAATAAAACCTGTGCTTTCGTCACCATAATGCGAGGCTGCAATAACTATTGTAGCTACTGCATTGTTCCTTATGTAAGAGGAGTTGAGCGGAGCCGTAATTGGCAGGACATATACCGTGACGTTCAGGAAGCTGCAGACAAAGGCTTGAAAGACGTTACACTGCTCGGCCAAAACGTAAACTCGTATCATGATGGAGAACTGGGATTCCCAAGACTGCTAAGAAAATTGAACGAAATTAGCGGCGTGGAACGCATCCGCTTTATAACTTCGCATCCTAAAGACCTTTCTGATGAACTAATTGAGAGCATGGCTGATTGCAGCAAAGTATGTGAGCATATTCATCTACCCATGCAAAGTGGCAACAGCCGAATTCTGAAAGAAATGAATCGAGGTTACAGCTCCGACCACTATTTCAACCTCCTGACCAAACTTCGTAAAAGAATACCTGATATAGCGATAACAACTGACGTTATTGCTGGTTTTCCGGGAGAAACTGAGTCTGAATTCACAGAAACTTTGTCTCTTATGAGCGCAGTCGAGTTCGACTATGCTTTCTGCTTCAAATTCAGTCCCAGAGAAGGAACCAAGGCTGCAGAATTCGGAAACCAGATTCCTGAAGAGATTAGGCTGGACAGACTTCAACGGATGATCGACCTACAGCGTATGATCACTTTGAAAAAATTCAGAGCTCAAATCGGAAGAATCGTGGAAGTATATATTGAAGACCTCAGTCGCAAAAAACAAAGCCAGGTTTCCGGAAAGACGAGAGATTATAAGATAGCTGTGTTATCCGGAACCGAAGCTGAGATCGGCACGCTGAAGAAAGCTGTGGTGAAGGACGCCACAGCGGGGACCTTGATCTGTGAGTAGGGCTGGCTGTGAATTTTGTGTTAAGGCATGTTATGTAAACTTGCATGCATCGTGCGTATGCGGCTGTGCCACATACGCCTATGCCCCATCCAATTTTTATCTTAATCTATTCTAAGGAGACATAATGAAAAGCATGACAGGCTTCGGAAATTCCAAACTCGATAGAGACGGAATTAGCCTTGAGATAGAAATAAAATCCGTGAATGCCAGGTATCTGGATCAACGTCTTTACCTTCCCAGGGAACTAATGTTTTACGAGGAAACCATCAGACGTCAGATAGCCAGCTATGTGTCAAGAGGCAGCATCGAGCTTCGCGTGTCCTACACCGATCACCGGGAACCAAAACTCCGCTTGGATAAGAACAAGCTACTGAAGTATCATGATTTGGCTATATATGCATCTCAGATAACCGGGATGGTGAATGAAGTAACCTTGGAGTTCTTACTCCAAGAGCCGGGAGTCATTGAAGTGGAAAGCAATCTCTCTGAGGACATTACTCTCAGAAGCGTGTTAAGTGACGCCATGGAACAGGCTTTGCAGAAGCTGGATAAATCACTCAGCCAGGAAGCCGACGAGATAAAGAAGACTCTCTCAGCATCTTTGGCGCTGATCCAGGCAACTCTGGGGGAGATTCAAAACCTGATAGAGCCTTTTAAACAATCACTATTTAAAAAGATGCTAACCAGAATTGAAGACCTGGTAGGTAGCTACAAGCTGGAAAATCTGGAACAGCGCTTGGTCCAGGAAGTAGCTTTATATGTAGATAAATATGATATTGGGGAGGAGATCAGTCGTTTGTACACGCACATCAAGGCCTTTTATGCCACTTTGGAACAGGACAGCGACAATGGTAAAACCCTTAATTTCATAATCCAGGAAATGCAGCGTGAAGCGAATACCCTAGGATCAAAGTTTTCCACTTCGGATAGTTTCCGCTTTGTGCTGACCATTAAGGAAGAGGTGGAAAAGTGCCGGGAGATTGTGCAAAATGTCGCCTGAACCGATCCTGACCTGGAAGTCTTGGCCGTTTATGGAACGTCCTCTAAGCTCAATCATGCTCATACTCTTTCTAAGTGGGCTGGCTTTGTTTCTTTATTGGGTGGCAGTTATCAATTGGCAACAACCCCTATATTATATCCTGGGAATGTTGCTTGTTTTGGGTGACCTTCTCCCCTATTTCATCTTAACTGAGTATGAATTGTATGAAGACCGTTTTGTAATCCGCTATTTCTTTTTTAAGGTTAGCCGTCCATACAGCGACTTCGGTTGCTTCTATCAAGACAAGCGAGGGATAATGCTCTCCACATTCAAGCTACCTAGGCGATTGGATGCTTTCCGCGGACAATCTTTCCGATTTTCAGCCGGACGGCAAGAGATGGAAGAATTAAACCGTATCTTTAAAGAAAAGATAGGCAAGAAGTATTGATGAAAGCATCTATTATCAAGGCATTGGAAACACAAGTATTAGACTATTTATCCAGTAGTCAATCAAAAGCATTCAGCTATAATCAGATAGTCACGGATTTGCATTTATCCAGACTGCAGAAGTCTGCTCTGGGGGAGTTACTCAGTGAATTAGTAAACAATAAAGTCTTGCTGAAGGATAAGCGCAAATATCGGCTGCTCTCCCCTCTTCCCCAATCTCAAAATGATAATCCGGAAAGAAAAAGTGCATATAGGCAGCCGGGAACTCAAGGTAAATCTCGGCAAATCAGAAATCCTGAGTCAGTAAGGAATCCAAACTTGATCGAGGGTATCTTCGATGCAACGCCTCTATCCCGCAATTTCTCCTATGCTTTCGTTAGAACTCCTGAACGGGATTATTACATCTCTGCCGAAGACACTCTGAATGCCTATCATAATGATACGGTTGCTTTAGAAGCTAAGTACAATCGTGGAAAAATGTTCTACGGTATAATTCGCAGGATAGTGAAACGATCATCCGAAAGCCTTTCGGGCGATCTGATCAAGATGGACAAAGCATGGCGCTTTGTATGCAGCAATCCCAAAATCCACAACTCGTTCGAAGTAACAGAGCTTTCGGGAGCGACTGAAGGCGATAAAGTGATATTAAGTGTAACGAATTGGGGCAGCCCCTTGCTGGGAAAGCCACCGTCTGGAAAAGTAACCGAAATCCTTGGCAAGTCGGGCGATCCGCAAGTAGAGCTTCTGGCGGTAATCCGCCAATACGGTTTACCACTGGAGTTCCCACAGGAGGTGATGGAAGATGCAAATAAGCTTTCTGATAAGCTTCAGAGGGAAGATTATCATAAACGAAGGGATTTGCGAGAGCTTTTCACATTTACCATAGACCCCGTATCAGCGAAGGATTTTGATGATGCTATCTCTCTGGAGAGCAGTAACAGGGGCTGGCGATTATATGTACATATTGCCGATGTAGCCCATTATCTGCCCATAACAGGGATAATTTTTCAGGAAGCAGCCAAACGTGGGAACAGCTTCTATTTTCCCAAGAAAGTAATCCCCATGTTACCGGAAAGACTATCCAACCACATCTGCAGTCTGCGGCCCGAGGAAGAAAAGCTCTGCCTAACCGTGGAAACCGAATTCAACAGCAAAGGGAATATACTTTCCCAACAGATTTATGAAAGCGTGATTCGCAGTGACTTTCGGTTGGCTTATGAAGAGGTGGATGAGTTCTTCGAAGACAGAGCTAGCGACTTTGATCCAAATCTGGCCTCAACCCTGGAGCAGGCAAGAAAGCTGTCCAGACTTCTCACCGAAAAGCGCAATGCGGCTGGTTATATCTATTTTGATCTGCCTGAGATAGAGTATCAATATGATGAAAATGGCTTTGTGCAACGCCTCAATCTGGCAGAAGAAACCGAGAGCCACAAACTGATTGAGAATTTTATGCTTGTTGCCAATGAGTTTGTAGCTCACAAGCTTAGCCAGCTATCCCCTACTACTATTTATCGGATTCATGAAGACCCGGATTTCAGTAAGCTGGAGAAACTGATCGATCTGGCTTCGCATTATGGTATTGCCTGGGTCATGCACGAAAATCTAAATAAATCGCTGCAATATCTTTTGGCATCATTTCCCAGGCCGGAATATCATACCGTATTCGACCGGATAGTGCTTCGCAGCATGAAGAAAGCCCGTTATAGCACTGAGCATCTCAGCCATTTTGGCCTTGCATTAAAGGACTATACCCATTTTACCAGTCCCATCCGACGGCTTTGCGATTTGGTAGTTCACCATTTATGTAAGATTTATATTCTAAAAAGCAGCTCACAAAAACTGGCTCAGAGCCAAATTAAGCTATATGCAGAGATAGCTTCCGAGCAAGAGCTCCAGGCCGACCAGGCAGAACGTGATATTGATCGGGTATATAGCCGCGCCTATATGAAAGACAAGATCGGGCAAAGCTTTAGTGGGATGGTTATTTCCACTTCCAGCACAGGAGTGATAGTACGGCTGAAGGAAATCCCCGTCACAGGTATCATCAAGGTGATTGACCTTGGTAAGGGATCCTGGCAGTATCTTGATCGACAAATGCGTTATGTAAATAGAAGCAACAAAGATTTTTATCAACTGATGGATACCCTGGGAGTGAAGCTGATTGCAGTTGAAGATGACCTTTATTTCGTTCCGGATCTTGCCACGCAGGACAAACAACATGTCTATATACCAAATACGCATAAAGATACAAAACTTGTAAATAATCGGGTTGACTATCCAGGCAGGCATAAAAAGCATGGCTTCAAAACAGCAGATAAAGCAGGAAAACGTGGAAGGAAAAGATGAAAAAAGCCATCGGGATATTTGATTCGGGGGTAGGCGGATTAACTGTTTATAAAGCGATCCGCAACGCCTTTCCGGAAGAGGATCTGATCTATTTTGGCGATACTGCCCGAGTTCCCTATGGGCCAAAATCGCCCAATACTGTGGTAGAATATTCCATTCAGAATTCACGGTTTTTATTGCAACAAGGTATAAAGATACTGGTGGTAGCTTGCAATACTTCTTCTGCCGTTGCTGTTCCTGCTTTGCAGCAGCTTACAGGTATCCCGATAATTGGCGTCATCGAACCCGGAGCAGAGCAAGCTGCCCGTAATACAAAGAACAAGCGGATAGGCGTGATCGGTACTGAAGGAACGATTCGTTCCGGTGCATACACAACGGCAATCCGTAAGCTAATCCCCGATGCCGAGGTTTTTAGTGTGGCCTGTCCCCTCTTTGTCCCTCTGGTAGAAGAAGGCTGGCAGGATCATTCAGTAGCTCAAACCATAGCCGCGGAATATCTTGATAAACTGAAAGACAAAAATATCGATACATTAGTGTTGGGGTGCACCCACTATCCCCTGTTGCATAGAACTATTCAAAATGTTATCGGCAACGACGTAGGCCTGGTTGATAGTGCTGAAGCCATAGCCTGCTACCTAAGCCGTTTATTGCCAGAAGACAACGACGGACAAAAGGGCAGTGATAGCTTTTTCGTCAGCGATAATGAAGATAAATTTGCCCAGATTGCCAAACGGATATTAGCTGACAGCTTCGGCAATCTGGCCAGAGTTCGGCTCTTTGAGAGCTGGTTTAAAGACTGAATGTTCAGCGGGCAAAGGATTGAATTCTAGGAGCAATGAATCTGAATAGGGTATAGCAGGTTCGCTTCCGATGCAGTTCACTCTTTTTGAACCAACCTTCAATCCATTCAGATGAGTCTATACATAGTATAATGATATAACGAGGAAGATCATGGAACCTTTAATTTTAACCGCTGCCATTACCGGGGCTGAAACAACCCGTCAGGATCAGCCCAATTTGCCACTTACACCCGAAGAACAAGCTCTGGAAGCCAAAGCCTGTTTTGAAGCTGGTGCCCGTGTAGTGCATCTGCATGTCCGCGAAGACGATGGAAAACCCACCCAGAGGCTGGAGCGCTTCAAGGACTCCATTTCCGCTATCCGAAATGCTGTTCCCGAGATGATCATTCAGATCAGCACCGGTGGCGCAGTAGGTGAGCCTTTTGAAAAGCGTCTTGCCCCACTGGCTTTGAAGCCTGATATGGGAACCCTTAATGCCGGAACACTTAATTTCGGCAATGATATCTTTATCAACCACCCCCAAGATATCATACGCCTGGCTGAAGCTTTTAAGGAGTATGGTGTGGTTCCTGAGGTGGAAGTTTATGAATCTGGAATGATCGATGTAGTGGCGAAACTGGTAAAACAAGGCCACATTGTTCATACTCCCCTGCATTTACAATTTGTTCTTGGCGTTCCCGGAGGAATGAGCGGAAAGCCCCAAAACCTGATTTACATGATAGAGCATCTGGCTGCTGAAATTCCAACTGCCACCTGGGCAGTGGCCGGAATCGGGAGATGGCACCTGCCTACCGCCATGCTGGCCTTGGTAACCGGCGGTCATATCCGTTGTGGCTTTGAGGATAACATCTTTTATCACAAAGGCATCGTAGCCGATTCCAATGCCCAGCTTGTAGCACGGATTGCCCGAATAGCAGCAGAGATTGGCCGTCCTTTGGCCACTCCGGCACAGGCTAGAGAGATTCTAGCTCTGCCAAAAGCATAGGAGCGGGGATGATTTTAACTGATAACGCTCTGAAAGTATTGGAAAAACGTTACTTCCGAAAAAATGACGAAGGTCTGCTATGTGAAGATTGGCCTGCCATGCTGAGCCGGGTGGCCGAAAACATCGCAAGTGGCGACAAAGAAGCGGCCGCCAGATTCTACGCTTTGATGGATTCTGGTTATTTTTTGCCCAACTCACCAACCCTGATGAATGCAGGTGGCGACCTGCAACAGCTGTCTGCCTGTTTTGTGCTACCCATCGATGATAGTATGGACAGCATCTTCGAAACAGTAAAAAACGCTGCCCTGATCCACAAAAGTGGAGGGGGAACCGGTTTTTCTTTCAGTCGTTTACGCGAAGCAAATGCCAGAGTTCGTTCCACCAATGGCGTTTCCAGCGGGCCACTCTCGTTTCTGAAGGTTTTCAATGCAGCTACCGATGCAGTAAAACAAGGTGGAACCCGTCGTGGCGCAAACATGGCCATACTAAATGTGGATCACCCTCAGATCATGGATTTCATTGTATGTAAAGAAGACACTACTGAACTCACCAATTTCAACCTCAGCGTTGGAATTACCGAAGCTTTCATGCGGGCTGTTATCAACGATGAAGATTACAATCTTGTGTCACCTCATACGGGTGAAATTGCCGGAAGGCAAAAAGCCAGGGAAGTGTTCAATCTGATCGTGGAAATGGCTCACAAAAACGGTGAACCAGGGATAGTATTTCTCGACCGGATAAACGCAGCTAACCCTACTCCCGCTGTTGGCCGGATTGAATCCACCAATCCCTGTGGAGAACAGCCATTATTGCCAAATGAAGCCTGCAACCTGGGTTCTCTGAATCTGGCAGCTTTGGTGATAAATGGTGAATTAAACTGGACTAAACTAAAGGAAGTGGTTCGGGACAGCGTGGATTTTCTGGATGCTGTGATCGATGCTTCGAAGTTTCCTCTGGATCAGATCGATGCCATGGCAAAGGCAAACCGCAAGATCGGCCTTGGGGTGATGGGCTGGGCAGACCTGCTGTTCCAGCTAAACTTGCCTTATGCCAGTGATGAAGCGGTGCAACTTGGCAGCAGAATAATGGAAGTAATCGATTTTGAGGCTAAACAGCGCTCTATGGAACTGGCAGAACAAAAGGGCAGTTTCCCAAATTATCCGGAAAGCATCTACGCCATAGGTTCATTGAACCGGGTCCCCATCTCCCGGGATTGGAACAGCCTGATAGACTCAATTAAAACCAAGGGTATCCGAAATGCAACGCTAACCACCATAGCTCCTACCGGAACCATAAGCATGATTGCCGATACTTCCAGCGGTATTGAACCACAGTTTTCTCTGGCCTTTGTAAAAACCGTTATGGACGGTGAAAAGCTTCTCTATGTGAATAAGTATTTTGAAGCAGCTTTGGCGGCTAGAGGTTTGCTTAGCAAGGAATTGCTGGAAGAGGTATCATCCGCCGGTAGCATTGCACATCTGGACTCCATTCCCCCGGATCTGAAAGAAGTATTTCAAACTGCACATGATATCAGCCCCGAATGGCATATCAGGATGCAGGCTGCCTTCCAACAATATACCGATAATGCCGTTAGTAAAACCATAAACTTTCCAAACAGCGCTTCAGTAGAAGACATCAAGATTGCCTACGAACTGGCATATCAGCTAGGTTGCAAAGGAGTAACGGTTTATCGCGACGGTAGCCGTGAAAACCAGGTTCTTTCTGTGGGAACCGGCTCCAGCACATCGGGAAACCAGGAAAAAAGGGTGGCTCCCCGCAACCGGCCGGAGATTACTCATGGAGTAACTCAAAGGTTGGAAACAGGCTGTGGGCATATGTATGTGACCATAAATACGGATGAGCAAGGTGCATGTGAGGTTTTTGTGCAGATGGGAAAAGTAGGCGGTTGTGCCTCGGCTCAGTTGGAAGCCATAGCCAGGCTATCATCCCTTGCTTTGCGTTCCCATATCAAGATAGATGCCCTGATCCGGCAGTTAAAAGGCATCCGTTGCCAAAGCCCGATGTGGCATAAGGGGAAAATGATCACTTCTTGCGGTGATGCAGTTGGCCAAGCTCTGGAGCAATTCTTGGCCTTATATCGAAATGGCGAGCTAAAAGACCTTAGCTTCACCGTCTCGGAACCTGATGGAGAGCAAAGCTTTTCCAGCCGTTCTCAGACAGCTTTGTGTCCAGATTGCGGAACCACCATAGAACACCTGGAAGGTTGTCTAAAATGCCCTTCCTGCGGATGGAGCAAATGCTAAACCACAGATTTACCCCCAAAAAGTGAGAACCAAGTAACATATTTACCTGTTCCCTGTCCCCGAATCACTGATCACCCTATCATACCGGAGTCATACCGGATGATCATCCGGTATGACTCCGGTATGATATTGCACAGAATCGAAGAATTTGTTTTGGTTTATCCATGATGAAGCACACTATGTGCAGCAGCCTTAGCTTAGCTTATTGCAATACTCAACATAAAAAGGGGTATGGGAGCTAAGCCAGGCTTGACAAATGCTGAGTCTGGGAATTTTTGGCCTGAAGAGTAGCAAAAGGAGAATAAATGCGCTGTAAATATTGTAATGCCCGTCTCGCTTCACACGATCTCTGGTGTGTAGATTGCGGAAGGCAAAGTCCGGCAGTTAAAAATGAATTATCGGCCTTGAACAGCCTGGCCGCCACTTATAAAGAGCAGAAAAAGGTGTTTTCCAGCTCTGTTCCAGGTTTTGCCTTTGCGGTGATACTGGGGCTTATCCCAATCTGTGTTATTTTAAACTTGTTTCACAGCATTATCAGCTTGGATAATAATACTATTACAGGAACATTTATCAACCATCTGGTTAAGGCAATAGCCTTTAGTGTGTTTGTTCCCTTTATCTTAATATCATTCAAGCCGGTTTGTAAACATGATAAGTATCAGCTCAGCCTGTCTGAGATGTTTTCGGCTCTTCGGGAATACCCTCGCTACTTCATTTTCAGCCTGATCAATGCTCTGTTTTTTGCCCTAATTCACCTGATTTGTTACGGTGTTCCCGGCTTCAGTTCACATCCAATTCTTCGATTGGTTTGGCTGGTATTGGTAAACTACTGGCTGGCTATAGCTATTCCGGCTCTGGTATTGATGGAAGAGCTGCCTGCCTCGGCTTGGTCAGCTATCAAGAAGAGCTACCGGCATTTTCATGATGTTCGCTGGAACATATATTTGATGGTGTTGGTGCTGGGAGTTCTGAACCTGATCGCCCTGCTATTATTCTTCCTCTTGTTTGTGCCATCTGTTTTGATGCTCTCGCTATCAGTATTTGCGCTTCGAGATTATATTCGGCGCTTGGTCGATTTTGAGCTTTTGGAATATCGCAGGTAAGGAGCTGGAATGACCCGTAAAGAGATTGTATCGCTCATCATCCTAATTCTGGTTATCAGCTTTGGAGCTTATAAATACTTCAAACGCTCATTTACCGAAGTTAAAAGCCAATACTTGCTGGATACGGTTGTGGAGATTTCCGTCACTTCCAGTTCGAAACAGGTTGGACGTCAGATTGATTCTGTTTTCACATACATCGCTCGTCTGGAAAACAAACTGAACGAATACAAAGACGATAGCTGGCTGGGGCGGATAAATGCAGATAGTATAAACACAGTATTTGCCATGGATGATGATGCTTATAATATCTTGGTAATAGCAGACAGTCTTTATAAACTCAGTAATGGTGCATTCGATCCAAGCGTAAAACCTGTTTGGGACCTTTGGGGTTTCAATACCGAATCCCCCACTCCTCCAGACTCGCTGGAGATTAAGCAAGAGCTTACCCGAGTAGGTTTTGACCGCATATCCTTTAATCGAAAAGAACTACGCAAACCACGCGGAATGCAGCTAACCTTTGGAGCCATTGCCAAAGGATATATTCTGGATCAAGCCCGCAAGTATATGCAAACCATGCATCTGGAAAGCGGCTACATCAATTGCCGCAGTTCAATGACATTCTTTGGTAATGGAATCCCTCAGATTGTTTATATCCAGCACCCGCGCAAAACTGACGACCATATTGCCAGCTTCAAGTTGCGAAATTTAAGTGTCGGAACCTCAGGCGATTACCAGCAGTTTTATGAAGTGGAGGGAGTCCGTTACCATCATATTATCAGTCCTTTTGATGGCTATCCTATTCCTAATGTTCACTCTGTTACTGTTACCTGTGCATCCGCTGCCTGGGCTGATGGCCTTTCCACAGCGTTGTTTCTGATGCCACCTGAAAAGGGGCTGGACATAGTGAAGCAAATGCCAGATACAAATGTAGTTATATACTACAGCAATGAGACTGGTCTGGTTTCGCTGAAAAGCTCTGGCATGAAAGGTCTCGACCTCAGCGAAAAACTATGAACATCCCAGACCTGCAAAACCAGACCGACACACGCAAAATCAGCATCGATAAAGTAGGCGTTAAAGGAATACGCTACCCGATCGTCGTAGAAGATCGAAGCCAGAAAGAACAACACACCATAGCCGATCTGAACATCTATGTGCACCTCCCCCACTACCGTAGGGGAACGCACATGAGCCGCTTCATAGAAGTGCTTAACAACTACCATACTGAAGTGTTGATCGGTAAGCTTGATGAGTTTTTGAGCGAATTAAAAGAACGCATGAAAGCTGAAGCAGCCTATGTGGAGATTCGTTTTCCCTACTTCATCAAGAAACATGCTCCTGTTACCAAAGCTGCCTCCCTTTTGGGCTACGACTGTTTTTTCGCTGCGTCCTATGCAGACAGCTACCAATTGTGGATTGGGGTGGAAGTTCCTGTCACCACTCTTTGTCCCTGCTCCAAGGAGATCAGCGAATACTCAGCTCACAATCAACGTTCACTGATCACAATAAAGGTTAACTACCGGCAGTTTGTCTGGCTGGAAGAGCTGATCGACTTGGCAGAGAAACATGCCAGCTGCGACATATATCCTCTTCTTAAGCGCCCAGATGAGAAGTATGTAACTGAAAAAGCATATAGAAATCCCAAATTCGTGGAAGACATCGTTCGGGAAATCACCCAGGAATTGCAAAAAGACGAAAGGATAACTGCCTTTGAAGTGGAATCGGAAAACTACGAATCCATCCATGCTCACAGCGCTTATGCCAAGATCAGCAGAAGCTAACTACATGCATCTGACGAAAATCGATCTTCCATCACCCGATACCTTTGCTTTGCGAAATGGTTTCAAAACCGTTTTTGTGCAAGATAACTCCAATCCTGTGCTTTGCCTGCAGCTTTACATTAAAACCGGATCGTTGCATGAATCGCCTCTTACTACTGGTTATTCCCATTTTTTGGAACATCTTGTGTTCAAGTCAAGCCAGGCCTATCCGAATAATAAGATTTCGCGGATTGTAAACGAGCTTGGCGGCTTGTTGAATGCCTACACCGATTTTGACAGCACCTGTTTTTATCTGCTGTTGCCCAGTGAAGCACTTGCCACGGGGCTACAGGTACTGTCAGAACTTGCCATGCATTCCAATTTTACCAAGAAAGATGTGGCTTTGGAAAAGCATATCATCCTGGAAGAGATAAAGCAATACAAAAACGATCCAGAGCCTGATCATATCGAGTGGATTCAAAAAACCTGCTTTGCCGATAGCCCCCTAAGGCAACCAGTTCTGGGAACCACTGCCAGCATCAAATCAGCCACTTGGGAACGCTTGAAAGAGTTTCAAAAGATAGCTTACCGTCCCCAGAATTCGTTTCTGGTAGTCTGCGGTGATTTTCATCCGGATGATTTAAAATCAAGAGTTCAGCTGCTATTTGGCGATTGGGAAGCTAGTACTTTGGAGCGCAGAACCGATCAGTCCTCTGAACCCGCTTTAGCAAAGGCGGGAATAGGCATGCGCAGCAAAGTGAATTCAGAGCTGCTCCTCAGTTTCGTCCTACCAGAGCTCTGTGAGCAGCACCCTCAAGCCAATGCCCTTCTTATCGCCATGCGCTATTTCGCCATTGGAAAGGCGTCTCGTCTGTTCAAAGCTTTGGTTGATGAGCAAAGATTATGCTCGTCTGTGAAGGTTAGTTCGCTTTCGGGTTCACTTTCCGGAGCCAGCGTGATTACCTGCTCACCTCTGGCCCACAAATACATACCCCACATCATCTCATGCTTTCATAAGGAACTGGTAAGCCTTCTTAGCCAGCCCATTCCAGCTTCGGAGCTGGAACTGATCAAACAAGACATCATACATAGCTGGCTGTTTAGCTTCGAAGGCATGGAAAATCTGGCTAACCTGGTGGCAATGGAAGAGTTTATCGGAAATCTGGAAAGACTACACACTTATGGCCAACAGATTCAATCCATATCGGCACAAGAGGTATTTGCTGCAGCCAGTCACTATTGGAAGCCAGATAATCTGCGGGTATATTGCGAATCCGATAAAGCTTATCCTGCCCTAAAGAAACAGGCAAAACCTCTCTTCAGGGATTTTGAGACTGATCGAGAGTCTTTTCTCGTTTCTGATCCGAACAAAGCAAACCAACTGGAGATTAGCTTTCCAGGCAATACCAAACCCGTAAATAAAACCTCCTGCCTTACCCAGATTAGTGACGATCTATGGCAGATAGTGCTAAGCAATGGAATGCAGGTTCTATATCGCCACCAGAAGTTGAAACCGGTTTGTGGTTTTTCCTTATCCACTCACATCAGTCAGCTTTGCGAAACTGAGTCTGAGCGGGGAACCAACTACTTCTGCAGTTCATTATTATTGTATTCCACGCAGCGATACTCACATGCCGATCTGATGCGAATCGGACGGAGCAATGGTTTCAATATCAGGGTTACCCATCATCTGGACAGCACCAGCTTCAGGGGAAAGTGCCTTGCCGACAAATTGCCCATTGCCCTCTCGCTGCTGGCAGAGCTGATCACCCAACCGACTTTTGATTCGGATCATTTTAAACTCCTCAAGTCAAACGCTTTGGACAGCATCCGGCGTGAGCGTAGCAACCCACTCAGTGTAGC
This sequence comes from uncultured Candidatus Cloacimonas sp., assembly GCA_964529335.1. GTDB lineage: Bacteria > Cloacimonadota > Cloacimonadia > Cloacimonadales > Cloacimonadaceae > Cloacimonas. The sequence continues at coordinate 10,040 of CAZGWB010000027.1, read as the reverse complement.
TTATCATCATTGGTTCAAAATGCTGGTAGGCAAAAACAGCAATCTCTTCCGTAGCACCGGTGATCCAACCGAGATCAGAAAGCTGCCAAGAAGCGCTCTGCAAAACTGGCATGCCCGATGGAATCTGGGCAAAGATTTTTGCTTGGGTTTGGTGGGCAACCATGCAGTTGAATACATTTCCGGGCTGTGCGAAACCATTTTTGGCGAGTTCAATTCAGGCACAAGCAACCTGGAAGCAAGGCCGTTTATGGAAGTTCAACCTAGCCGAAAACTAAGCCAGCCAGGCAGGACAGATCAGGCTTTAATTCACCTGGGTGGTTTTGCCTGTCCCGCTGTCAATCGCGAAGAAAACGCGGCTTTTTACGTTCTCGCTCACATTCTGGGTGGGGATATCTCTTCCCGATTCTACGATATCTTACGCGAGAAATATGGTTTTGCCTATCAAACAGGATTTGATTTCAGTTCGATTTCCAGCCTGGGCTTCTGGAATGCCTACGCATTTTGCGACAAACAGGACTACCGTCATTGCCTGTCTCTGATGCAAGAAATCATAGCCGAGATAGTAACCAAAGGTGTGGATGAATCGGAACTAAATGCCGCTAAGCATTATCTGATTGGAATGAACCGCTTTGATCTGGAAAGCGCATCCTACTGCGCTTCATCACTTTCCACCTTGGCTGCCTTAGGCTATGAGCCGGATTATTACCTGAACCGGGAACAACGCATTAATGCCGTCAGCGCTGAGCAGATACAGCATATCGCTGCCAGCTATTTATCTTCAGACAAGCAGTATCTGCACATCTTGGTATAGATTATGATCAAACTTGGCCTGGATATTGGCAGCCGCAATACCAAACTGGTGATCTTCGACAGCTCGCACCAAAGCATCATGCATTATGCCTGGCTAAGCACGGACATTTCTGCACGCAGTTCTGCTCTAAGCTTGGTTGAGCAAGCGCTGAGCACATGCCAGATCTCTCAGCAAGAGATTAGCGCCACAGGTGTAACCGGCTACGGCCGTAAGTTGATGCAAGATATGGGACATACTTTTTCGGAAATCAGCTGTCATGCCGTTGGGTGTCATTACATTTTTCCCGGGGTTCGCACCGTTATCGATATCGGAGGCCAGGATTCCAAGCTGATAACCTTAGGTGAATCTGGCAAAGTAGCCGATTTTGCCATGAACGACAAATGCGCCGCCGGAACAGGCAGATTCTTGGAAATGACCGCTCTTCGTCTGGGTTGCGAGGTATCTCAGCTTTCTGCTCTGGCTGCAGAAGCAGATCAGGTTTTGCAGCTCAATTCTACCTGCGTGGTTTTTGCTGAAAGCGAGATTATCAATATGATGGCCAGTTCTACTCATGCCTCAAATATTGCCAGGGCGGTGCATCAAAGCATCGTCCAACGCATTCAGACCCAGATGGCTGCCTTAGCCTGGCAAGCTCCCGTGGTTTTTACAGGAGGAGTTGCCCAGAATTCCGATCTGGCCTTGTGTTTGGGTAAAGCTCTGGGGCACAGTCTGCTAATTCCACCAGAACCAGAAATAACCGGTGCCCTGGGTGCCGCAATCCTTGCAAAGTGAGAACATGAAATACGATTATCATATTCATACGGAAGATAGTTACGATAGCAAAATTAAAGCAGATGAGCTGATCCGTAAAGCTATCGAACTGAATTATAATGAAATAGCCATTACGGAACATCTTGATCTTCTGCCTCAGGAGCTTAGTGTTTTTGGTTTGCCCTCTTTGAAGAAATATAAAGCCAGAATCGCAGCTCTGCAGCGCCAGTATGCTGAGATCAAGATCATAACAGGAATTGAGATTGGCGATTATCATCAGGTTCGCGAGTTTGCCCAAAACCTCGTGGCAGAGCTGAATTTTGAGCTCATCCTGGGTTCGGTGCATTTCCTCAGCGATCACACCAATATCGCCCTGCCTTTACCAAAACCGCTCTCCAATGAACAGGTGGAAGATTATTACCGCCTGAACCTGGCTCTGGTTTCCACTTGCGATATCGACATTCTTGCGCATTTGGGTGTGTATAAACGCCACTATCCGGGCATTCCGGACGAAACTGAGGTTTATCCGATAATCCGTGAAATCTTCCAGGTCATGATCCAGCGTGGCATAGCCCTGGAGATAAACCTTAGTGCCCTGCGCAACGGCTATCCCAGCTATCTGCCCGAGGATCACATCATCCAGCTATATCTGGAGCAAGGCGGTCAATTGTTTTCAATCGGCAGTGATGCTCATTACCTCGATCACTTCGATGTTTTTCGCGAGAGGGTGCCTCAGAGCTACTTGAACCAAAAGATATCTCCAAGAAATCGCTAGAAAACGGGTAAGGCTACAAGAGGAGTGCCAGAAGTGACCATTGCTACGAGCCAGGAAAGCAGCTCTTTCACGCTTGGCAGATTTGTATAAGATCCAAGCTGTACCTCAAAGATAAATCTTGGAATAAGCTGTATAAGATGATAACAAAATGCACATCCAGTTCATACTGGGTTCTCCTAAATATAAGTAACTCAATTTTGACCAGACTATTGAGCCTGTCAAGCTCGATTCACTTATCATGGGATTGTTTTAACGGATACTGAACTCTGCCCTCTTAACCTTGCTCGCCACGCGGAAGTCACCCGGAATCCACGCGGAAGCCACGCCCATGAGATTCGGGAGGACTTCGTCTGGATGGTGCGAGGATTGGCAGAGGTGAGGAAGGATTAAAACAGAAAACCCTTCCCCGAGGGAAGGGTTTTAGCTGGGATCGTTGTCCCAAGTATCTGGAGCTAAATGGGGGATTCGAACCCCCGACCTACTGATTACGAATCAGTTGCTCTACCGGACTGAGCTAATTTAGCTTATTTGAATAATTTGAATGAGTTTACACCAAGCGGATTTTCGGTATAGCTAAGGCTGTGAGTGCGAATTCCTTCTGCATCGCTGAAGGGGACCAGATCACCCAAAGCCAGCCTATAGCGTGTGGAAGTGATAAGTTTTATGCTAACCTGATTATCGAACTCCAGATTTCGGGGAAACCAGAAACCGGAAGGCAGATACTCCAGATATTGAGTATTTCCGTCATCACTTTTAAATTCCGGCCAGGGTATCCAGTAGCGCATCCTGATCTCGATGTTGGAGGCCTGATTGCGGAATCCATGCAAGGCAAAGCTGTAGCAGACAAGGTTTAGACTATCTTGCAGGACCTCTGGTTGGGGAAAAACCGGCTCGAAATGTTCCGGAACCAGCCCTGTGGTCTTAAAAGGCATAAAGCGCATGCCATTTACGGATATTTGTTCGAAACGCAGTTCTTTATTCAGAAACAGGCTATAATACTCAACATCGGTTATCCTGGCAGGATTCATAGATATTTCAGCATTAACATACAGCCTTTGCATTTCTGGCCAGATGCTCATTTCGAAGCTATAGCTATCTGCGCTGAGCAGAGAAAACTTCGGCACTTCCTCCGTAGTTTCTGCTTCGGCGAACAGCAAGGTTCCCAAGGTCAGCAAGATTAATGCTAACAGCATATTACGCATGTCTTGTCTCCTAAAATCAATATCCTATCCGCAAAATCCTGAATACCTGTATTTATGTCAAGCATTCTTTCTCAACCTGAAAGCTAAACGGCTTTTTTGCAAAATGATAAACGAACTTTGGATCACTTTAAAAGAACCGCTTTGTGGATGCTACTGCGCCCCAAAGCGCTAACTCGGAAGAAATAGACTCCACTCGCCACAGGCCGTTGATTGGTATCCCTTCCATCCCAGGCAAAGCGATGTTTCCCAGCGGATAATTGCTCCTTAGCAAGATGCTTCACGAGCTGGCCTTTTAGGTTATAAATATTTATTTCGGTTTCCGCAGCTTCTGGGAGATTGCAATAGATGATAGTATCAGGATTGAAGGGATTGGGACTGATCTGCAGAGTTGGTTTCGCAGCGCTAACCTGGATTGGTGCGGCTCTGAGATCAGAATCGAAACTCTTTTCGGCTAAGGAAACACTGAAAGATTTAATGGGGCTGCTGCTGCGTCCCTGCAGATAATAAAAGTCATTGGGCCAGGCTATCTCGACAAGCGCACTTGCATCGCTCCAGTCTGTCCATTCGATCAGACCCACATTGTCAAACCAGGCTGTTGCGGCGCTGGTTCCGGCCGTAAGAGTGATGCGAATATCATAGTAATAAGCATTGGCAGGGATAGTAAGCTCCTTGTGGTAATATGTCCAGTCGCTGCTTCCCAGAATCCCGTCGCAAATGTTTTCACTTCCGATGCTTGCTCCCGATGTGCGGCTGGAATAGTAGCGGATCACGATATTGGCATAACTTGCGTTTTCTGTTTTGACCCAACCATGCAAGGTGTGTTTGACCGTATTGTCATACCATTTACATTTTTTGGGGATGGTTGAGCTGGTTATATAAGTGGCATTGGCACTTAGCTTGGCACTGCGTTGGCCGTCAAATGGTGATTCCGTTTCATAGCTGGAGGGAGACCACAGCGAAGAACCTTCGTCTTCAAAGTTGCCATACCAGATGCTTTCCCGGCCCAAGCGGAACTGCATCTCCCCAATCGGTTCTGCAGCAGTGATTTCACTGATCGACCCTCGTCGGGGTAGCTTGAAGGGATCGCTAAGATTGTAGCCCGAGGCATGATTCACCAAGTTTTTACTGGTGCTAAAACTTGAGCTGGTTACAGCCGGATTATCTTCATTCATCAATATTTTGGCTTCCATGTTTTCCCTATCCACCCATAGCCTCGTATTTAGATCCCGAGAACGGCGTGCCAAATAGTCCAGAATGTAGGTTCCCAATTGCCCAGTGGCCGGTTTTGGAATGTAATTATCAATATAAAATGGCTTTACTTTAAAATTCTGAAAACCTTCAGGGTAAGCATCGGCATAGAGAATGATGGTTGGCATGGTTTCCGGGTAATCGAGATCGAAAACAAAATTCCCCAATGAGTGTGCAATCAGCTTGTTCTGATAAACTTCCATGCCATGGATGATATGCGGATGATGAACGATCACCAAGTCTGCTCCGCTGTCTATGGCACTATGTCGGATGTCTATGTCCCATTGATGCGGAACGTCGTTGCGGTAAAAATAGTCTTCGTCCTGAATATCATCCTGATAGGGATTACCTTTGTCATATCCAGAGCCTGGAGTTAGCGAATATTCGCTGCCGCCATGCATTTCCACTATCTTAAGGTCTGCAATGCCTTCCACGGCTTCCAACTGCTGTTGAATGTAATAGGGGGTCATATAAGCAAATCCTGGCTTGCTGTAGCCGGCTTGCAAATATGGTTGGGCATTGTTGTATTGGCCTGTCCTATCGCAATTGCGCAAAAAGGCAAGATTCAAACCGCGGCGGTTGATGAAGCTGGGAGTATATGCTTCGTAAGAATTTGCTCCGGAACCGCTGTGAATGATCCCGGCTGTGTCCAACAGCCCCTGCATCTGCTGCAATGCGCTAAGACCATAATCCAGAGTGTGATTATTGGCACTGCTTACGACGTCGATTCCAGCATAAACCAACCCTGAGATATTGGAAGGGCTACCACGGTAAACCACACTCTTGGTTGGATGCGGAGTTCCCACATTGGACAATACCACCTCCAGATTGGCCACGTTTATCTCAGCGGCATCGCCAAAATATGGCTTTGTGGGAGTAAAAATGGCATTAACTCCCTGAGTCGGGATTATTCCACCTGCCGATTCATAGCGTCGGGCCAACATGATGTCGCCCACAAAATTCATGGTTACTGGCATGTTACCCGTTCCGGTTTCCAGAATTACCTGAACTGAGGCCAAGCCGTACTTGCCTGTATCGTCAATCACCTTCAAAGTGGCGGTGTATGGACGGTCTGATTGTTGAGTATAAAGATGGTATGGATTGGCGATGTTGCTGTACGTGGAGTCGCCAAAGTCCCATTCATAGGAAAATTGATTGCTATCCGGATCGAGCACCGTGCTGCTGAATTGAACCGCTGTATCGCGGGTTGGAATGCTGTAACTGATCGAGACTCTTGGTGCTACCGGCAGATCGGTGCTGATGTCCTCGATGACATCAAAAAAAACTGTTCTGGTAGTGCTTACTTCATCCAGATCATTGATATAGATAATTCCACTCAAAACAGGTAGATATCCCCAAAATGCCTGCCAGTCGGAAGCAAGAGGAAGCTGGATGGTGTTCCACTGCCCATGGCTGAAAGCTCCCTGATACACCGGAACCCAAGCTTCAATATCCACTACCCTGCTGCCGGAAAAGCTATAAAAGATTTGATGCACACCATCCGTAAAACCGATGCCCTGCACCTTGGCTACGTTTGATGTGGTGCCTGGATTGGTTTTTACCTTAACCTGCATTACTCCCACGCTGTCGATGGCAAAGGGGGTAATCGGTTGCAACTTCCAGCAATTGCCACTCAGTTTCAGGCTGTATGGGCTGCCATCGGGGGTATCGGGATCCAAAGTCCAGTTATTGGGCTGCAGGTCTTCATCAGCCCAGGATTGTAAAGTAACGCTGCCGCTATCGAAGTTTTCCAGCGGTGTAAGACGGACTCCCGCAGTTAGGACGATGCAGCTGATGCATATCGCCGCTAGCAGAATAAAAGCTTTGGGCATGGCCACCTCCCAGATGAGCCTTTTCATAAATTATATTCCAATGTAATTGCTATGCAATTATCATGCCAGCCTACCCAAAAAAGCTGTTCTATGATAATAAATCTTACAACGCCATTTTTTCCCTTGACAGCAGACCCAAATCAGGATAAAAGGAAAGCTATGGCAACAATAGTAAAGAAATTTGGCGGAACTTCGGTGGGAAGCATCGAACTGATCCGCAACATCGCAAAGAAACTGGCCTCTGATTATCATGCCGGAGATGAACTCGTCCTGGTGGTTTCGGCCATGGCCAAAACCACAGATGAGCTATTTGGTTTGGCGTATGGTATCTCCAAGCATCCATCACGCCGGGAATTGGATATGCTGCTGACTGCAGGAGAAAGGATCAGCATGAGCCTACTCTCGTTGGCCTTGATGGAAGAGGGAATCCCTTCAATTTCCTTCACGGGTTCTCAGAGCGGAATCATGACCGACGACAAACATGGAAACGCCCGAATCCTGAAGGTTAATGCCTTTAGGATAAGGGAAGAACTGGCCAAAGGCAAAGTGGTTATTGTGGCTGGTTTTCAGGGAGTAAGCCACGCCAAGGAGATCACTACTTTGGGCCGTGGAGGCTCAGACACCTCTGCAGTCGCTTTGGCTTGCTATCTGGGTGCAGATAAATGTGAAATATATACTGATGTGGATGGTGTTTTTACGGCCGATCCCAGGCTGGTAAAGAATCCCAGTATGCTGAAGGAGATCAGTCCCTCTTTGATGCTAACCCTCTGCTATAATGGCTCGAAGGTGCTGCATCCCCGCGCCGTGGAATTTGCCCTTAAGTATGGCGTAACAGTAGAGGTGAAATCCTCATTCACTTTTGCGGAAGGCTCATTTGTGCAATCCGAACATTTGTCTCCCAAACGAATACAATCACAAGGAATAAACGAGAATATGGAAGCAAGAACGGTTACAGCTATCGCTCACAAGGATAAACTGCTGCGCTATCGAATCCCAGTGTCGGATGTTTTTCTGCAAAACCTGCAGACCTGGCATCACGAAATTTTTAAAAGCTATTTGGATTCCAGGATTATGGAGCTATTTATCGAAGCCAAATATGAAACAGAAATTGATCATTGGCTCTCTGAACATAACATAAGCGACGCGGAAAAAGAAGCAGATCTGGCTTTTGTGATACTTGCCGGCCTTGGATTGGGACACGACGTAGCCTTTGTGGGTTCAGTTCTCCGAAGTGCCAAAGATTGGAACATCTTACGCAGCATTCATAATGAACAAAGCATCGAGCTTCTTATCCCATCCAGATATTTGGAAATCGCAGTGCAAACCCTGCACAATGCATATATTGAGGAAAGCAAATGAAATACCTTGTTACCAGCGCTCTCCCCTATGCCAATGGCAAGCTGCATGTTGGCCACGTGGCCGGAGCTTATCTTCCTGCCGATATCTTTGTTCGCTTCTTGCGTTTGCAGGGTGAAGACGTTATTTATATCTGCGGAACCGACGAACATGGTACGCCAATCTCGATTTCTGCAGATAAGGAGGGGATCAGTCCCCAGGATGTGGTTACCCGCTACCATAACAGCATAAAAGCTGCTTTCGATGGGATAGGCATTGAATTTGACAACTTTAGCGGCACTGCCAGAGCTCCGCATCACAAGCTGGCTTCTCAATTCTTCCTGCAGCTTTTTGAAAATGGCCATATCAAACCCAAAAGCACTCTGCAGTTCTATTGTGAGCATGATAAACGCTATCTTCCCGATCGCTATGTGGAAGGAAGCTGTCCCCGTTGCGGCGCACAAGGTGCCCGGGGAGATCAATGCGATAAGTGCGGACAGATTTATGATACAACTACTTTGAAAGAGCCAAGATGTAAGATTTGCGGCAATACTCCGGAAATAAGGGAAACCAAGCATTGGTTCTTGCAACTGGATGACTTTCGCGAGCAATTGAAGGCTTGGATTTCCACCAAGGATTACTGGAAAGAAAATGTGCGCAATTTCATGCTGGGTCTTTTGGATCAAGGGCTGATCGAGCGTTCTATTACCCGCGATCTGAGCTGGGGGGTTCCCGTTCCTTTGGCTGAAGCTGAAGCAAAGGTGCTATATGTTTGGTTCGATGCTCCAATTGGCTACATTTCATCCACCATCGAATGGGCTGAGAGAATCGGCAATCCGGAAAGATGGAAGGACTATTGGCTCGATAAGGACACTCAGCTTATCCACTTCATCGGCAAGGATAACATAATTTTTCATGCCCTGATTTGGCCTGCCATGCTTATGGGTCAAGACACGGGTTATTGCCTTCCCCACGATATACCGGCCAATGAATTCATGAATTTGGAAGGCGACAAGATATCCACCAGCCGCAATTGGGCTATTTGGGTGGATGAATTTGTGCAGGATTTCGATGGTGAATATCTGCGTTATTACATAGCTGCCAATGCTCCCGAAAAGCAAGATTCTGATTTCAGCTTCAAAGATTTTCAAGCCAGAATAAACGGAGAGCTGAATAATACTCTGGGTAATCTGGCAAATCGGGTTTTTGCCTTTACGGTAAAGAACTTTGGGGGAAAGATAGTTCAAACAACACTCGATGCCGATTCTCTGGCCGTTCTGGCCGAAGCGGACAAGCTGCTGAAAGAGATCGAAGCTGGATACCGCGACTATCAAGTGAAGAAAAACACCCGGCTGATAATGGATATAGCCAGGCTGGGAAACAAGTATTTTGACGAACGCAAGCCCTGGAGCGTGATTAAGGAGAATCATCAAGCTGTTCAGGAAACTCTTTTCGTTTGCGCCAATCTCCTGGCCAAGCTATCGATTGCCATGCTGCCTGTTTTGCCAAAACATATGCTGAAACTGAGGAAGATGTTGGCTCAGAACCTTAAGCCACGCTTCAGCGACGCCTATGTTCTGCTGAAAGATTTGACTTTGCAAGATACCAAACCACTGTTTACTAAGTTGGAGGATGAGCAGATCGAAGCGCAGCTTATCAAACTGCACGCCATGAACAAGGATGATAAAAAGCCGGATTCCAGTAGTTACGAAGCCGTTAAACCAAGTATCAGCTATGAGGATTTTGCCAAACTTGATCTTAGGCTGGCCAGAGTATTGGCTGCAGAAGCAGTTCCCAAAACTGATAAACTGCTAAAACTGAAAGTTGACTTGGGTTTTGAACAACGGGAACTTGTGGCTGGAATTGCAGAAAGCTACAGACCTCAAGACCTGATTGGGCGGACCATTACCATGCTGGTAAACTTAGAACCTCGCAAGATACGAGGCATAGAATCAAATGGAATGATCCTTGCCGCGCATAGCCAGAATAGGATAATGACCCTTGTTCCCGATGGAGATGGAAGCCCTGGTGCGATTGTTAAATAAACTGCTCTTGCTAGCCATTCTCGGCTGCCTTGCAACGCTCTC
>CAZGWB010000026.1:0-32665 GCA_964529335.1 uncultured Candidatus Cloacimonas sp. | reverse complement strand
CTGGGGACACAAGGCTTTTCAGGCCTCTGCTCTACCGGCTGAGCTATCTCGCCACCGCTTTTTACCAAAAAATTGTTCTGGTGATTTCTGTCAAGGCAAAAAAGTCTTTTGGCATCCCCCTTTTTTTATGCCAGCCTAATCTTCAGCTACCATTGTTCGGTTTTATCTACTCTGTATGGAGATGTACCATAATGATTGACGGAAAGGAAACACAATTGCTTAACTGGCATAGTCTATAGTACATGAAGTTATGGAGTTTTCCCCAGTCCTTTGCCTTGTATCACAACAGCTTTGGGAAGGCTGCGGCGATTTTTTCAATAGCATCTTGCAGGAGGAAAGAAATTGTGGGATATGGTCACCAATATATTGAGGTTCTTTAGTTTGGTGTATGAAGCGAGTCTCATTTTCTCCCAGTGAACGTCATGTTTCATCTGGCGGTGTACTTCCTCGATCTTACAACGTTTTCGATACCCTTCTACGGCTTGACGGATGATTTCATGCTCACTCAAACCTTGCTCTGCAAAGTCTCAGATCAGATAGAAATCCATGTCTTTTCTGAAACTTACTACGTATTATCTGACCACCACCAAGCTTGCCTCTACGTAGTTGGCTATTATGGAATGGCGATCATCTGTACTGATCCCAATCCGTCTGGAAGCGCAGTGTAAGGTGTTGCCAAACATAAAGCCGGGCATGATATGCTTGAATTGCATCACTTCCACCTGCTGCTTGAAGTTCAGCTCTTTCTCACCTTCCAGAATACTGCGCAGCACCATACTCCTGATGATAAACCGCATTCCATGTTCGACCAAGAACCTAGTAGCTTACGGTCATCATAACCACGGTCAAAGTCGAATATTCCCATGCCATTGCTTTCCAGATTGATGTCAATCAGCCAGTCCTGAAGAAGTTGTTTTCGGAAATCTTGCTCCAGATCAGTCGAAACCAAATCACTTCTGACTGGCAAGAGCTTGTAACCCTACGGGTTATCAAGGCAAGCGACAATGACCAGCATACAATATCCATTCTTTTTTTCCGCTGTGCTCCCATTTTGAACTTTCTTGTAGTCTGCATCTTCTTGGCATATGGCTTCTCAATATCACTCATACACCCCAATACAAGGGTTCGGTTTTGTCAATTCTGATGGTAATACTGCTACTCATAGAATATGATATTTTGACACCGAAATTTTTAAGGTATCAGCATACTCTCGAATAGCTCTGATAATTCTAAATCTGATAATCTACGTTTAAGACTTATTAATTCGTCAAGTAATAGTCTATCCTCATTTCGATAAAACACTATAGCTTTTACACGATAAAACATTGTAGGGCAGTAATAAGCCACCCCAATATGCCGATAACTAAGAGTATCTGTATTAGCAAGTTGCCAAAAATGCTCCGTTCCTGATTGTTCTGAAAATAGAATAATGTATCTGTCGGGAGTAATTGGAAGTCCAAAAATCGTAGTAGTTACAGGATCCCAACTAATCACTGCGTCTTCGTCTTCGATTGTAATACTCAGATTTTGCACTGGAGCAGGTGGGACATAGATTCCAAATCCTTTCAATCTGACTCTCAATATAGGGGTAATTGGGTCATTACTTGTGATTAGTAATGAGTCAGTAATGGAACCAATCCTGAATGGTATAAAAATCATACAGAATTCACTTGTTTCTCCCACTGAAATTGTCATAGGCATTGGAGGGTTCACCAATATAAATGGTGACGATTGATTAGGTATCTCTATACTTTGAACTATTAGATTTGCTGAACCGTTGTTTTGAATCTGGATCGAATGAGGTGCCGAAGCATAACCTAGATACTGATTACCACAATCCTGTAATAGACCGCCATTGATTGCGATAACCGGGGCATTTCTATCATGAAAATTCATTGCAGTTAAACAACCCAAAATATGTAAGAACAGAATAATATACGTATATTTCATTGTGATAGCTCTTCTAGACCAATCATTTTTCTTACTTCATCCCAAGATGTTTCCCGTTGAATTATCAATCTATCTAACCTCGATGAATCAAAAGCACGTGGAAACTTTATTGCTTTCACACGATACATCATAATTGGAGCACATAATGAAATATTTGTTTGGACAAATTCAGTTGTAGATGTATTTCCTAAATACCAAAAATAGTCAGGTTCCGGAGTTTCACTAAACTGGATTACATACCGGTCAACAGAAATTGTATTTCCATATACATCTGTTGTAACTGGTTGCCAACTAAGTATGATATCATTCTGAAGATTACATATAGTAATATCTTCTACTGCTGATGGTGCAGCCAGTAATATACCAGTTCCAGTTACTGGAACATGAAATATCGGTGAATTGATCGCATTGCTGAATATTCTTAATACAGTGGTATATACTCCTTCACTAACAGGGGAGAATTGAACAACAAGGCTATCTACATCTCCAGGTGGGATTAATAATGGGAAATCAGTAATAATAGCAAATCCAGAATCAGGATTTGAGATTGTAGTTCCTGTAATTCTCAGCGTTGAAGTTCCTGTGTTTAATATTCGAAGTGACGCAAACACTGAATGTTCTCCGACTTCTACTGAGCCGAAATCCAGACTATCATCATCTACTATAGTGATAAAAGGAATTCCTTGTAGATTGAAAGCTAATTCAGGACCGAAAGCTGAGCCCATAAACCCATGATCCAAGGCTTGGGCGGAAGCATAGTAGGTTTGCATGGGAAGAGGTTCAAAATAAAAACACTTTCTTCCAGGAGCTACTGTTCTTCGATACCCAGAAGAATCCTCCAATACAGAATACACATCATCTCCCCCAGGTGAGGTGCCAATCCTTAGGTTGTAGGTAAGGCTATTTTGTGGTGTTGTGGCATCAACAGATCCTGAAAATGAAATGATCCCTGAATCTTGATCATAATTGACAACTGGAGGAGTTGGTTCCGTGTTTGTTGTAGACGTATTATTGCAATATACTCTTGCTTCATAATCAACTCCATTAAAACCTCCAATCACTACATCCAGCTTCCCATCGTTATTTAAATCAGCCCAAATGGCTTTGCCACTACTAAGTTGAGGAAAAGGAACTGCTATATCCGAAAATGTTCTATTCCCATTGTTACGAAAAATTTTGGTGACTTTTTGTCCGTAATGAGATAGAGCTCCTGATACAATGATGTCCAGTAAACCATCGTTATCAAAATCACCCCAAAACAAAGAACCAACTATAACTCCCGGAATTGGACTTTCTAATTGTGTAAACTGACCATTTCCATGATTCTTGTAAAGATACGAGTGGTTTATTACACCTTCACCACTCGTTATAAGATCAGGAAGCCCATCATTATCGAAATCACCCCAGTCACTTATGCAATTTCTGAGGATGATCAAGTTAGCTTCAATGTTAGTAAACCTATCTGTTCCTTCATTTCGATAAATAATATTTGCACCACTTCCTAGCATTGATATATCAAGGTCTCCATCATTATCAAAATCAATAAAATGACACTGGCCAGTTGACATATTTTGTAATCCTACATTGACTTGACTAAAAACCAAACTCCCATCATTACGGTACAGTCTTACATAGTCTATGCCTGCATTTACACCCGTCATTAAAATATCAACAAGACCATCGTTGTTGTAATCACCTGCGTCAACCCAAGAATAATTCATTCCCACCCAATTCATAGGGACCTGGGTAAAGGCATGACTAGGAGTCCCAATGTACAATCTCGCTATGGGAGGTTCACTCTCATTGTTCCTGCCAGTTATCACCACATCCAAATACCCATCATTATTATAATCAGCCCATGCACTATAACCACGATAAACCCCTATGATATTTGTAGTTACTTGAACAAAACTCCAATTCCCGTCATTACGATACAGGGATGCATATCCTGTTCCGGATGAGTTTGAGCTCCCACATATAAAAATATCAAGGTCACCATCCAGATCAAAATCCACTGCTTCAATCTCGGAGCCCCAACCTGGCTGTAAAGTGACGTTCATCTGCATCCATTGACACCGAATACCTATTGGGATCAAGATCAAAGCCACCATAGCAATGAAACCTTTTTGCATACTTATCACTCCCCTAATTCAAAAAAAATACTATAATACTCATATCAATTTTTTGTCAAGCATTTTATAATTTAGTAATCCTCTTTATTTGCCAAACTAGCTACTATTCAGAAATAGAGTTCTCAATCTACGCTTACTGCTCCCTCTGTCCTAGTAAATAAGCAAGCTCTGTAGGTGTTCCTCCATATCCTTGCTCTTTCAGTGAGGTGATGAAACTTGCATGATTCCGGGCTGAGCGATAGTCTGGTTCGCGAGGGGGATGATAGAGGTATTTTCCTATCACAGCGGGGTCTTCTTCTACGTTTATCACTGCTTGAAAGAGGATAAGGCCAACCTTGCGATATATGGCGCAACCCAGGAACTTGCGATTTTGAATAGCCAGATCAGATATTCCCCTACGGGTAATCCCTTGCAATCCCGCCTGAGTCAATTGCTCAGTTATGGAATTCAGGTTATGGGAAAAGAAATCGGCGGTCTTGGGAACTTCAGGGCTAATCAGGATATGTGAAAACACTACACAAAGCGGGGACAGAAAAACTGCTTCTCCACCGCTGAGTCTTCTAAAAACTGCCACGCCATCCTTTGCGCAGGCATCCAGATTAACCTGGCTTTCCAGGTCATTGCTTGCTCCCAAAGACACATAGCATGCCTGAGGGACAAAGGCGGAAATCTTAGCCCAGTAAACCTGCTCATCCTTGTGTGAAGCAACTCTGCCAAGGCCTTCTTCTATGGTTTTTGCATCCTGCAAGGGATAGGAGATGATCATTCGCTACTGATGAGTGCGGATACTATATTATCCGGATCGAGCTGTTTGAGCAGAATGTTTATCGCGGAAGTTAAAGGAACGCAGATCAACATTCCTACTATTCCCCACAGCCAACCCCAGAAGATAAGTGAGATTAGCACCATGATCGGGGTTAGGTTTAGTCTGTTTCCCTGTATCCTTGGTTCCAGGATGTTTCCAAACAGCATCTGAGTGGCTATGATCAGAAGCGAAAACATCAAGGTTCGCAGGTCTAGTCCACTCTGCAGAGCACAGATCAGCATCGGAATGGCCGATGCTATGATGGAACCGATATTGGGGATAAAATTCAGCACAAAGAGCAGAATCCCGCAAACCAGCACAAAATCGACCCCGTAAGCAAGCATCAAACCCATTCCCACCAAGGCAGTGGCCAGGCTGATCAGAGCTTTCACCGTCAAGTATTTCTGGATCTGCTGTTCTATGTTATGCAGAGTATCCCAAGTTTGCGTTTTACTGCTGTGGCTCATTACTTTTTTTAGGCGCAGGGATAGCTTGTCTGTTTCCAGTAGGATGAAGATCAGGAATACAACGATTAGAAACAGGTTCCAAACAATATCCACCAGGATGTTCATGGTTTGGCTGATCGCTTTGGGAACGGAGCTGAATCCGCTGGAAAGCAATTGCGACAGATTCATCAGGGAAAGCTGCTCGCTTGAAATGTTCCAACGCTCTGCGAGATTCTGGAAATAGTGGATAGAGCCGGTGATCATTCCACTAAAGCGATCCTGATATCTGGGCAGTCCATTAACGATGCTGCTGGAGGCCGCATAAACCAACATGAAGCTGAGCATGAAAACAATCCCGATAATCACCAGGGTTATCAACAGGATTAAGGCCATCGGCATATTCTTTCTTTTTAGAAAGCTGGTAAGGGGAGAAAAGAGAAAAGCTAGGAATACAGCAATAATCAAAGGAATAAAAATCGCCTTTAGCGACTTCAAAATGACCGCCAGAGCAGGCAGCGATATGATGATCAGTAAGATTCTGATCCAGCGAAGTTCCTTGCTATTATCCAAATGCCTAATAGTCCTTTGTGTCTTGCTGTTCTTCCTCGTCAGCAGAATCCGAAGGTTGGTTTGGCTGGCTTTCTTCAATATCAGGTGTATTCAAAGGTCGAAGGGGTGGAACGGGTCGCAAGTGCTGATACCCATCAGGATTGCTGTTAGCCTGAGGATGGGTTCTGTAAACCTTAGTGCTGCTTGCCTTCATGCCTGAGACAACTGCGACAACCGCACCCAGCAAAAAGGCAATATTGGCAATCCAAAATCCGCTTTTTGCCTTTATGGAGATAAACTTGCTGATATCCATGGAAGGATCGAGTCCGGTATTTTTCAGCGACAAATTGCCCATCATTCCGCTGGATAGAACTTGTAAACAGATTATTCCCGCCAGGCTGATCAACGCAGGAACGAGATATAGCTTGGGCGGTAAAACTAATACCAGGATTAGCCCTATGATGGCTAAGGCAAAAGCCACAATGGCCATTGGTTGGGGATCGATTTTTTGGTCATCGGGTTTTTGAACAGGGCTAATGGTAGGGTCTGTTTCGCTGGCCTTTTCGGCCAGGGTGGAAAGCATGTCACCCATGGCCAGTTTGGCCTCCCCACCAGTTACGAGCTGAATTCCCTTTACGGAGATGAGCTCAGTTTGCTGGCAACTAACCACGAAAAACGGCAGGAAAAATGCTGCTATCACACAGAGGTAGAATACGGAAGATACTTTCATACAATCTCCTTATCGCTTGTTCACTATTCTAAGACATTTCTGCAAACTGTCAAGGAAAATCGAATATTCTTAGTTTCTCCGGTTCATGCTTGCCACGCGATTACCTCCGGGTATTTACGCGAAACCCTCGCCAATCTCATCCGCGAGGCTTCCGGGTGGCTTAGGAGTGGCATGCGGGAGGCGAGCAAGGAATTGATGGTACTTCGGTAATAAGATGCCCGACACTGGTCTTCACAAAAAAAAGACTATCAGGATTTTGAAGCCGCCATCAAAGGGGCCTTATGAATATAACACCTAAGCTCCAGCCCTAATCAGCCAGTCTGAAGGTGTTCGAGCCAGCGTTGCTCTCCACAATGATTTTTCGGCTGATTTCGAATTTCACTTTTTGTTCGCTTTGGTGAGTGTTGTAATAGCCTTTGATCTTCACTTGTGCTTCTTTGACCTGTTTCTCGGCTGTGGCAGACAATTTCAGGATGCTTACCTTATCAACGGTTATAGTCTGGATATCTGGATTGTCCGGCACCCAGTTTGCCTTGATGTTTTCTTTTAACCAGGGCAGCATTTCGGCTGCCAATTCGTTGTATCTGATTCCACTCAAGAACTCACAGCTATTTGGGCCGAACAAAAAGAGCCAGGTCAAAGCAACCAGGATTAGAACGGCTAATATCATTGATTTTGGCGACATAGCGAACCTCGCATATTGAGCTTTTTTATTTAATTCACTTGGATTCATCCCGGCATATTATGTCAAGCTATTCGTTAGGGTAGAATATTCAGCAGGACTTTATAATACCTGCAAGGCATTCTGCTTTTTGGAAATCAGAAACATAACTTGTTTCACTCCTGTTTATTATTCAAGACGCCGTAAAACCTTGCCTGTGCGACAGATACTCCGGCATTTCCACCCTCAAAAATCGCCATCTCTACTAATCACAAAAAAAAGCCCGGTCAAACCGGGCTTGTATATTGTCTTTAATGTTTATTAAAAACCGGATGAGCGGCTGATTAACTGGTTAACAGCGTTCAGACGGGTATTGATGTCATTAATGGTTTCTGGTTCGGTAGCGCGGGTTTTGGCGGCATTCAGATATTCCGCTGCCTTGCGGAAATGGCTGTTTGCGGCGGCCCGAGCGTTATCCCTATCTTTTTTCAGTTGGTTGGCCTGTTTACCAACGGCTTTTGAGGCTCTTTGTTCCAACTCGGCAAAGCGGTTATATTCTGTGGTTCCCTTGTTTTGGCTAACTGTTCCCAGATATACGAAGGGCAGATACAAAGTTGGATCCTTTTGTGAAGCCAGGCTGGCATTGCTTTCAACTTCGGCAAATTTGCTCTGGCTGAGGTAGATCGTAGCCAGGTTTAGATAGGCCAGGGCATTGTCGGGCTGAACTTTCTTCAGTTCGTTCATGGTATTGATGGCTTTCTGCTGTATTTCAGCGACCACTTTGGGATCGGTAGCGTCGGCAGCCTGAGTTCTATAGAGGTTCGTTACGCTGAGGTAGGCTTGAACGTTTTGAGGATTGTTTTTGATCAATTGCTCATACTTGGCCACAGCATCGCCCAAGCGGTTGGTTTTTTGGTAAGCCACAGCCAAACGGCGTGAAACCAGTTCATTTTCAGGGAAACGATCAAAGGTGTATTCCAATGGGATAATGGCATCGTTATAGCGTTCCTGATCATAGAGCAGCAAGGCCAAGCGCAGGTGAGCCTGAGCATAGTCTTCTTTTAGAGCAATGGCAGAACGCAATGCAGCTTCGGCTTTGGCATTATTGTTTTGCTCGGCGTAAAGATTGGCGATAGCCAGCCACAGTTCTTCGTCTTCGTTCAGTGTAGCCAGTTTCTCCATTACAGCCAAACGTTTGAGGGGCTGTTTGGTTTGTTCGTAAATATCCATCAGCATATACAGGGTTTGTTGGTGCTGAGGGTCTTTGGCCAGATTTGCTTCCAGACTCTCAACTGCCAGGTCGGTTTTTCCCATTTTGAAGTAAGTAGCGCCGAGATAATACTGAGCATCTTTCAGATCGGGATTCAAACCCATGGCCATCTTCAAAGATTTTTCGCTTTCGGTGTAGTTACCGCCAGCGTAGAAATTCATGGCGATATTATAGATTTTATCTACTTCAGTGGATACGAACTTATCCAGATCCCCTATCAAAGCAGTATCCAAGGTTTTCCAGCGTTCTTCTTTCATCTTTTGCAGATTAAAATTCAACTGCCTTAGCTCACCGGTTCTAGCGCTATAAAGACGCATGGCGACAGCGAAAACACTGCCGTTTACATCGGTAATGTTTCCCATGGCCAAAACGTCACACTTGGTGAGGGCTGCCAGTTCCTTCATGTCTTCCAGTTCCAGGTCATCCACATCCTTGTAGCCCGACATTTTGAATTCGGAAGCCACGGTTACCATATTCAGCAGTTCGTATTTTGGATGAGAGCTGAAAGCATAATCCAAATCGCGCACGGTAAGCATCTTTTGGATGTATTTGCTGGGTGAATCCATAGCCTTGATTGGTAGGATGGCCACTTTGGTGGTTATCCCATCGTAAGGTTCCACTTCTTTAGGGGTTGGGACTGTGCGGTTAGCCGTGCATCCGGCCAGGATCAGCAAGGCTGCACACGCTATCAGTATCCATTTGTTCATCGTTCCTCCACTATTTGGTAAGGATAATATTCTTAGATTTTCACCAGAAATTTGGATTGGGCTATCTGTCAAGGAAAACTGATATTGCTAATTCAGGATTTCCAGGATAGAGCCGGTATGCAGATTGGTAAATTCTCCCATTTCCTTGCGAATCAGCAAAGCTCCGCTGGGATCGATGCCCATTATCTCGGCTTTGATCAGCAATCCGCCGGTTTCGAACAGAGCAAGCTTTTCTTTGCCAAACAGGTGGTTGTTGCAGTAGGTTAAGTAGCTGAAGTCCTCCAGATTGGTTTGGCAATGAGACTGCATGCTATCGATCAAGTTCTTGCAAAGCCAATGGTTGGAGACGGGGAATCCCAAAACCGAAGAAAGGTTAATGGCACCAAATTTACCTAGTTCCGCCGGAATCTCATTGTTGGTATTCAATCCGATTCCGATGGTATAGGTTTTTTTAGCTGACTGATATCTGCATAGAATGCCGCCCAGTTTGCGGTTATCCAGCATAATGTCATTTGTCCATTTTATCTGCAGTCTCCCTGTTATAGGTGAAAAAAGGTTTTCCAAGCATTTGTGAACGCAGAATCCAGCATAAAGTGCAAAAGAGGGAATGTTTTGATGCAGTTCCATATCGAAGGTGAACCATAAACCACCAGGAGGAGAAAGCCACACGTGATCCTGTCTGCCTATGCCGTCTCTTTGGGTGTCTGCGCAAACGCAAAGAGGCTGCTTGTCGATTTCCTTAATGCGCAGGTATTCGTTCATGGTGCTGTCCAAGCGATCATAAAAATAATAGTTTCGCATCTTAATCCTCTATAAACATGGCATCGCCATAGCTAAAAAAACGATAACGGTTTTCAATGGCTTCGCTGTAAGCCTGACGAATCAGATCATAACCCGCAAAGGCCGAGATCATCATCAGCAGAGTTGATTGGGGCAAGTGAAAGTTCGTGATCAAGGCATCGGTAATCTGAAATCTATAGCCAGGATAGATGAAGATATCCGTCCACTTCGACCCACTGAGCAATAGTCCTTCGTGGCAAAAGCTTTCTACACTTCTCACACTCGTGGTGCCAACGCAAACTATCCTGCGTCCCTCAGCTTTGGCAAGGTTTACGGCTTTTGCCGTCTCCTCAGGTATCGTTGCCAGCTCCTGATGCATGGCATGATCTGTGATGATGGGAGTCTTAACCGGTCTGAATGTTCCAATTCCAACATGCAGAATTACTTCCTTTAGTTCCACGCCTTTGTTCTGAAGCCTATTCAGCAGTTCCAGGTCAAAGTGCAGCCCAGCCGTGGGGGCTGCTACAGAGCCGATTTCCCGGGCATAAACCGTTTGATAGCGTTCGCCGTCCAGAGTTCCATCCTGTCTATCGATGTAAGGTGGAAGTGGAACATGCCCAATCCGGTTGATCTCATCCCAAAGTGAGCCCTGGCAGCGAAAACTAATCTCACGCATTCCTTCATTATCTCCCTGACTGATGAAACCTGTCAAGTTGGCAGAAAAGACCAGTTCCTGGGCTATTTTCAGTCTTTTTCCCGGTGAAGCCAGGCATTGCCACTTGCCGTCTTCCAATTGGTGAAGGAGCAGTATCTCGATCGCAGTGCCGTTGCTTTTTCGGGCGTATAGCCTGGCGGGAAATACTTTGCTGCTGTTTACGATCAGCAGGTCTCCTGCCTTTAAAAGCTTCTCAATTTCTGAAAACTTCGTATGCACCAATTGTCCGCTATTCTTTTTTACATGCAGCAGTCGAGACTGGCTGCGTTTATCAGTGGGAAACTGGGCGATAAGTTCCCTGGGAAGGAGATAATCGTATGCCTTTAAAGAGAGCAGATCGTGAGTCATGATTTTACTTTGTAGGGAACCTGCCAGGCATTGTCTAGAACTGCTACGAAGCTTCCGATGGTGATCTTGCTTTCCAGGCGCACGGGTATCTTGTATTCGTCGTTGGTCAACCAGATCAGGATGCGTCCGCTCTGCTTGAATACTGCTTCACCTTTCAGGCGTGGTTCTATCACCAGACATTCGGTATCACCAAAGATGGTCTTTAGTTTTTCTTTACGGTGTACCTTTACTTCTGTTCGCATATAGCGTCCATCTGCAACAACGTTTATCACAACCGGTTTTCCTACGGTTAGCTCGGAATTGCGAACGGCATAAAATGCGCTTAGAATATCCTGGGTGTCTGTGGGAATGTCCATGGAACTGCTGTCGAAGCTACTTTTTTTAAAGTCCCATTTTTGATAGGAACTGCTGCCAACGGCATGATTATAAAGATGGATGCGATGCTGGCGATACTTCCCTTCCTGCAGGTTCTTGGAGAATTTGTGTGGCAGCAGGGTGTCTTTGTCCCACCAGGATTCCACTCTGTCGCGAATCTTGAATACTTTGTCGAAAAACGGGAATGTTCTAGCACTGGTAGATAGCTGCCAAACAGGCGAACCTTGATAGTCGGCTGTTTTGGCTTCCAGGGTTGCTTCAGCAGCTTTGATCAGGCCATATTTCACGTGGAAATTCAGCTTTTCTCCATCCATAAAAGGTACAGCCTGTAAAAGCACCAGGCTGATCAGCATCAGGCCAAGGGTAATTCTGCGTTTCATTATAATCCTCCCTCCAGGAAGATCTCTTGTCCGGTTAAGTTTTGCAATGTCTCATCACTCAGCAGATCGATTACCTTTTTCAATTCTGCCTTGCTTACCAGTTTTCCGCTGGGAACGCGCCTCAGGTGATCAGCAAAATAGGCCTTGCGAAACTCCAGGTAATCGCCACTGTATTCTTCTTCAAGTTCTGTGTCAAGCGGGGCTGGGGAGATGGTGTTGATCAGCACATTACACTTTGCCATCTCTTGAGCTGTGCTTTTTACCAGATTAGCGCAGGCAGCTTTCGCAGCACTGTAAGCACTTCCGTTCTTCAATCCGCTCCGGGAAACACTGCTTCCCAAGATTATTACCCTGCCAAAACCATTTTCCTGCATTACTGGCAAAAAAACTCTAAGCAGGTTGTAGCAGCTATAGAAATTGGAATTAAACACTTGCTGAAAGAATCCAACGCTTGTTTCGCATAATGGCAATGCGTCTGAACTGCGCAAAGCGGCACAATGCACTACTATATCTGGCTGCAAATCGTTTTCCTGCCTGCATGTCTCGAGATCATTAAAGTCATTCAAATCAAGGGAAAAAGAGCTGTGCAGAGCTGAATCAAGCAAGTGTGTGATCCGGTCTGTGCGCTTATGATATAGCAAGATAAGCCTGTTCCCTTCGTTGTGATAAGCAGTGGCCAGAAAACTGCCAAGCTGGCCGTTTGCTCCTGAAATCAGAATTGTCTTTTTCATAGGTTCAGACATGCCGATACAATCTGATGAGCCAGGCTGAACTTATCCCCCTTCAACAACTTCGGAGCTTGATCGGAAGAAGTGATCAGCATAATCTCATTGTCGTCCTTCCCAGCATAAGAGATGCGGTTCATACAGATCAAATCGAGGTTTTTTCGGTGCAGCTTAGTTTGGGCGATGCTGAGGTCATCATCCGTTTGAGCGGAGAACCCAACCAGTATTTGACCCGGTTTCTTCTGTTTGCCAAGTTCTTCCAGGATATCATCGGTTTTACTAAGTTTCAGATCAAGCTCTTTCTGTTTTGGCAGCTTGGAAGCCTGAGTTTGCTGAGGCCGGTAGTCAGCAACCGCAGCGCACATAAAGATCATATCCATCTCTGAAGCTTGTTCAAAAACTGCGGCTCTCATATCGGCGGCGGATTCGCAAGCCGTGAGGCTAGATAGATAATGAGGCAGCGGCTGGCTTATTATCCCGTGAATCAAGTGAACTTCCGCACCACGCAAAGCCAGGGCACGGGCCAGGCTTAGACCCATTTTGCCGCTGGAACGATTGCTGATGTAGCGCATTGGGTCTATGGCTTCCAGAGTAGCTCCGGCTGTTACCATTACTTGCTTGCCCTTCAAATCCTGGTTGTGATAAAGGTATGTGTTTATGGCCGCAAGAACTTCGCTGTTGGGAGGATACTTTCCTTTGCCACTATAACCGCAGGCCAGCATGCCAGTATCGGGGCTTAGCACATAATGCCCACGCTGCTGTAAAACAGCTATATTAGTCTGAGTAGCTACGTTTTCATACATGTGAACGTTCATGGCAGGTACAAAAAGCAGGGGTTTGGGATGTGCCAGGAGAGTGGCTGATAACAGGTCGTCACTTATCCCATGGGCTGTTTTGGCGATAATATTGGCTGTAGCTGGAGCAATTACGACCAGATCAGCCCAATCCGCCAAATGGATGTGGGGAATAGGATCGGCATCAGACCAGAACTGGGTATGTGCCTTTTTACCGGTGATCGCCTCAAAACTAAGAGGACGCACAAATTCCTGAGCACCTGCGCTGAGAATACACTCGATTTCCCAGCCTAGTTTATGCATTTGGCTGGCCAGATCAATCGCTTTATAAGCGGCTATTCCGCCGGTAATGCCCAATAGTATCTTCGGTTTTTTCATGGTTATACATTCCTGAAACATTGTTTTTCCCAGATATCAGCAAGGCGGTTTGTGTCAAATAAAATCCATCAAGATTGACAGCCAAAGCTCGTAATAAGCTGAAAGATTTTAGATTAGCAGACTGCTATGGCACTCATGTTCATTGCTTGGTAGATTATCGGCAACGGCCTTTACATTCACTGAGCGTGCAATAGGTTAATACTAGATATTCAGGGGAATATTTCCAAGCTTGACACATGGTGGAGTGCACAGATCTTGGCCTCTAGGAACAAAATAATGAAGCATAGTAAGATAGACATTCTGGAAAAAACCCCAATACCCTATTCGATATTGCATCTGGCGCTACCCAGCGTCCTTAGTATGCTGGTAAACATCGTTTACAATCTAACAGATACCTTCTTCATCGGCAAGCTGAATGATCCCTATCAAGTGGCGGGGGTATCGATTGGACTGCCGTTTTTTACTTTTCAAATGGCAATCGCCGGCATATTTGGCACAGGTGGGGGCAGCTATTTGTCCAGGCTCCTTGGCAAGAAGGCTTATGACACAGCACGAGAAACCACTTCTACTTCCATTTTCACGGTTGCCATCATCTCGGTGTTGATGATTGCGTTTGGCCTGATCTTCATGCCAACTTACTTAAACATGGCCGGGGCAAGCGCTCAAACCATGCTGCCGGCCAGTCAATACCTATTGGTGATAATTCTGGGCAGTCCTTTTATCATGATGAAGTTTGCCCTGGTTCAACTGCTAAGGGCTGAAGGAGCTGCCAAAGCCGCAATGCTTGGGCTGTTTATCGGGACAGGGGCGAATATCATACTCGATCCCTTGTTTATCTTTGGATTTGGCATGGGGGTTAGTGGAGCGGCGATTGCCACCATAATCGGTCAATGCCTTGGCATGTTATATTATCTTAGTTATTACTGGAAGAAAAAGAGTCTGGCAACCCCAAGCCGTAGATTTCTGCATCTGAGATGGACCTGCTACCGGGAAATCCTGTTCATTGGCATTCCATCATCGCTTAGCCAGATAATGATGAGCATTGGCAATACGATTAGTTTCAAGCTGGCCTCAGTTTATGGAGATCATAGCGTAGCAGCTTTGGGAGTGGCTTCCAGGGTTTTTTCAATTCCAATATTTGTCTTTATCGGCATTTCGATAGGGGTTCAGCCGTTGATTGGATTCAACTATGGAGCACATAATTACACCCGAATGAAGAAAGCCATTCGCAGTTCTATCTTTATCAGCATGTGCCTGGGTGTGGTATTCACTCTTTGGTTTGCCCTCTTTCCCAAGGGCTTGATAGTAGCTTTCATAGCGGATAAAATGATCGTTGAGATCGGAACAACCATCTTGGGAGCCTATGTTTTTGCGATTCCCTTTGCTGCTGTGGGAATGATTTTGATGTCTTCCCTGCAAGCCATGGGTAAAGCGCTGCCTGCCCTTATAGTAGCTCTTTCACGTCAAGGTCTGGTATATATTCCGATGATCTATATCCTGAATACTCTGTTCAAGTTTGAAGGATTGATCTTTGCCTTGCCAATCGCTGATGGAATCACTACGCTGGTTTCTTTTGGCTTCGTCTATTTCATTGCCAAAGCTCTGAAACCCAGCCCGCAGAATTTAGCTTAGAAATGCCCCATTAAATGAAGGTGAATTCAGTTTTCGTGAATTCACCTTCGTTATAAGTTCCTGTTGATTGTAAGATTATGCCAGGGTTGCTACCATTACGGCTTTAATGGTATGCATACGGTTTTCGGCTTCGTCGAAGACCACTGAATTCGGGCTTTCAAAAACCTCATCAGTCACTTCCATACCGTTCAGACCGTATTTTTCAAATATTTCTTTACCTATCTTGGTCTTCAGGTCATGGAAAGCGGGAAGGCAATGCATGAATAGTGTAGTGGCTTTTCCGGTTTTTTTCATCATTGCGCTATTCACCTGATAGGGCTTCAGAAGTTTGATCCGGCTGGCCCAAACGCTATCCGGTTCACCCATTGATACCCAAACGTCCGTATAGATCACGTCTGCGCCTTTTACGCCTTTATCGATGTCGTCGGTGATGGTGATTTTAGCTCCAGTTTCCTTGGCCACAGCTTTGCATTTGTCCAGAAGTTTTTTCTCAGGGAAAAGGCTTTTGGGGGCTACGATCCGGAAGTCCATACCGGTTTTGGCCGCACCAATCATCAGAGCATTGGCTACGTTGTTGCGTCCGTCTCCAGAATAAACAAACACCATCTCGTGGGTAGGCTTGTTCAGATGTTCGATGGCTGTCAAGAAATCTGCCAGAACCTGTGTGGGATGATCTTGATCGGTCAATCCGTTCCAAACAGGAACTCCGGCAAATTGAGCCAATTCTTCCACAATTTCCTGGCCATAACCGCGATATTCGATCCCGTCATACATCCGGCCAAGAACTCTGGCTGTATCGGCGATGGATTCTTTTTTCCCCATCTGACTTCCGGTGGGGCCAAGATAGGTGACGTGAGCGCCTTGATCCAGAGCTGCTACTTCAAAGGCGCAACGCGTGCGGGTGCTGTCCTTTTCAAAGATCAGAGCGATGTTTTTCCCTTTCAAAAGCTGCTGTTCGGTTCCTGCATACTTTGCCTTTTTCAGTTGTAGGGACAGATCCAGCAAGAACTGGATTTCCTTTGGGCTGAAGTCCAGCAGGGTAAGGAAGTGGCGATTCTTCAGATTAAAAGCCATTGATATCTCCTTATGAATATTATTGATAGCTTATGAATGCCAAGTTTGCCAAAACCATTTTCAAGGCAAGAAGTTTTTATCCAGCGATGCGGTAAAACATACTCGACATGATTTCAATATAATATCATCACTCAGAAGAAAAGCCCCGCATTACCGGGGCTTTTCACTATCTACCTAATGATTAACCAGCTAACTCATATTGCCATTAACTATTAACCATTAACAATTAACCGGTTGACCTACTTCATGAGAACCATTTTGCGCTGCTGGCTGTTATTGCCATCGCTGAGGCGATAGAAGAAAACTCCGCTGCCAACGGCATGACCTGCATTATCCAGGCCATTCCAAACCAAGCTATGATCGCCTTTTTCGAGGCTTCCGTTAAAGAGGGTTTTTACCAGCTGGCCTTTCAGGTTGTAGATGCTTAGTTCGATTCTTGGGCTGGCTTTCTTCAAGCTAAAGCTTATGGTGGTGGAAGGATTGAAGGGATTCGGATGATTCTGGTGCAGAGTCCACTGGTTCAAACCAGGTGCTGTGTTATCTGTAACCGGCGAACCAATTTCATTATTAACCCGTTGGGCGTAAAGTCCCAGAATTTCTGTTTTTCCGCTTGAACGGCCATCCGCCCATATCACATAAGCTTTGGAGCCCTGAGCAGCGGCCATTGGGTCGTATTGCTGTTTGGCCACGTTACAAAGGATGTTTCCACCAGGGCCAGCGCTGACCATTTCGCCATTGTCGCGTACATAACGGTAATATATGTCGCTTTCTATACCGAAGAAGTCTGTCCAGGCCACCAGGTTTCCGCCATTGCCGTAGTTAATGATAGTAGGATTGGACTGAGTGGAGTCTTTCTGCACCACATAATAGCCTTGAGGGCTCCACAATGGATCGCCACTCAGAGAGAATCTCTGACCCATAATGTCGTGCATACCGTCGATGTTTTCGCACCAGACAAAGGTGATTCCTGTGTTATTGGCGGTAATTGCAGGTTTTTCCTGTTCCCGTTGGTTTTCGGCCAGGTTTATTCCCAGGGGGTTCCAGATTCGTGTGCCGTTTGAGGCGATGTGCTGACCCCAGTAGTTCAGGATAAAGTCGTCCCGAAGGTCTTTCCACATCACGAAGATTCCTTCAGGGGTTTTATGGGCTGCGGGCAGCAATTGGATATTGGGCATTTCGGCGTAGGTGGAAGCCTTCAGGCCTTCTTCCAGCCAGCCTGTATCGGGACCGCCATTATCATTAAGTTTTTTTACCCAGATAGTCTGGCTATTGTCGCTTGGATTAACGCGGTGCCAAACGTAGAAATTATCTATCAGGTCGTATAGGGTGCATTCGTTATTCTGGTCAGCTTGAGCAAGTGTGGAGACCATCACTCCGTCCGGACCCCACATCTTCTGTCCGTTCTGGATACGCTGTCCATACACGTGGAAGAAGAAGCTTGTGCCAATCTGGTCAGAATTTGACCAACCAATATAGTAAGAGCCATTATGGTAGCTTATCTTTGGGTCTTTTTGGCGAAGAGGATCGCTAGCGGTAAGCTCAAGGCCACCGTCGCCCCAAAGTCTTTCTCCGCTGGGACTTATCAACTGGGCATAGATTTTGGGGTTATTTCCACGGGCATCTTCCCAAACGATGGCTACATGATCGTCTGCGGTAACCACAGCATGAGGAGTTTTCTGTTCGCCACCTCCAACAGTGGTAACGGGACGGCCATTTGTTTCTAGGTCTACGGTGCCGTCTTCATTCAAGAACTGGAAATAAATTCTGTATCCATCATTGGCAAAACGGGTGTCCTGCCATATAATCACTGCATCGTTGGAGCGGGGTAAGATAAGATAGTTCTCTTTGGGAGTGTCACCACTGAGCCCCCAGAAAACTTGTTTGCCATTTGCTTCCAGGAGGGGATTTCCATTTACAGTCAAAGCCTGATAGTAAATTCCTGCGCTGCCATTGCGGATATCCATCCAGTTTACGTAAACGGTATTGCCGGAGAATTTTACCAAACTACCGGTTTGCTGATTGGGAGCAGTGCAGATGGCTTTTCCATTGGCATCCCACAGAGCCGTTCCGGATGCAGAAAGATGCTGGGCATAAATATCATCGTTGGGCGAATTTCCATTGCGCAGATCATCCCAAACCACGAAGCAACCACCATCCGTATCGGCTGACATGCGTGGTCCGATCTGGGCAAATTCGGCTGTGCAGAGTGCGATGCCTTCGCTGGCCCAAACCAAGGTTCCGGCGGTGGATACTTTCTGGGCGAAAAGATCGGGATTTTGAGTATCCAGACGGTGATCTTCCCAGATTATCACAACCCCGTTATCGGAGGTTTTCACAATCCTGGGATTCAATTGAGGACGCGCCAAACCGCTTTGATCGGAATATACGATTAAGAAGTTACCCCACTGCGGTTGACCCTGCAGGTTTATCTTTTGCGCATAGATGTCCGGATCGGCATTTCGCTGGTCTTGCCAGGTAAACACAAATTCTCCTCCCGTAAGGGCGGCCATCCTAACCCCGGATTGATTTCCCGTGGCGTCGCTAAGCACCAGCATACTTGGCCATACCATGGTTCCTGCGGCATCAAATCGCTTGGCATAAAGATCATCAGCACCCACATAGGAATGAGTGTAGGCAATAATCATGCCTCCCTGTCCATCGGGTAGCATGGTATTCTGAATTTCATCACCTGTGCCATTGGCAATCGGAATGCCATTCACTTGCCAAACGGGATTGCCATTGGAATCCAGACGCTGGCCATAGAGGTCTTTGCTGGGATTGCGGTCGTCCACCCATACTATGAACGCTCCACCATCGTTATCTGCTTCCATGTTCAGGGCTATCTGTACACCTGTATTTACGCAAACCGGCTTGCCACCTGCAGGCCAGAGCAATTGTCCCTGGGCATCAAGTTTTTGGGCAAAAACGTCTCCATCGAGATCTTGGGAAAAGTCAATCCAGGCTACTATGTAGTTATTGTCGCTGGTTCGAGTGATCACCGGGTCTTCTTGGCGGTCAGACTTTCCGTCTATTAAAACTGGCTCTCCCCATACGAGGTTACCGGATGCGTCAACTTTCTGAGCCCAAAGGTCGCGCTCGCCAAGCTTGGTATCAGACCAAACGTAAATTGCGCCACCATCGGGAGTATCGATCCCGGTGCGGAACCATTCGATGTTTACACCTTGACGAATGGCAACTGCGGTATCCCAGGCCAGGGTGGCCGAGAGCAAGCCGATGCCAAAAGCGATGGCTATAATAATCGCTAATTTCTTCATATTTATCTCCTTAACTAAGCTGCTTTCAATGGACTTGGAACAGACAGGCTGTCCTGATTTTCTTATATATGCAAGAAGCTTTCCAAATACGCCAGCTTTATTCCCAGATTCCACTTTTTCTAAACCCGTGAAACATTCTGGGGCATTTTCCCCTATCATACCGGAGTCATACCGGATGATCATCCGGTATGACTCCGGTATGATAGGGAGATCAGTGGTTAGGGGTGGCTCCGTCGTCTCGACGGAGAGGTGACATGTTTTATGGATATGGCAGATATGCAAAAGCAGAGAACAGGAAAGCGACAAAGGCCTTGCCACAGGAGTTATGCCCGAAATATGCAGCTCACAATACAGTCATATACAAAAGCAAAGCTACAGGCAAGGTAATTTATGTAAAAATCGCTTGTTTGCATAAATATGCTTTGACAAAAAGCAGGGGTTGGAAAATTTTGTAAGACTTGGCTGTTCCAAAGCAGAAGGAGAAGCGTATCCAGTTGTCAGGATTGCAATTACTGAATCCTGAGAAAGGCATTTTCCGCCTGCTGAACAGCTGGTTGCAAAGGAATAACAAAACAGAGAGAAAATGAAGTGTTTTCAAAACTTAAGCTAATCACAGGCAATGCCAATCGACCTCTGGCAGAGGAAGTGGCCCGTCACGCGGGTATTCCTCTCGGGGATATCGATCTGTTCAAATTCTCCAATGACGAATCCTTTGTAAAGATAAACGACAATGTGCGCGGCGCAGATGTATTTGTAATTCAACCAACCAGCTATCCCGTTAACGACAATCTGATGGATTTGCTGATTATCATTGATGCCTTAAAGCGCGCATCAGCGCAACGTATAAACTGCGTAATTCCTTACTACGCCTATGCACGCTCCGATAAGAAGGACCAACCCAGGGTTCCGATAACGGCCAAACTGGTTGCCGATCTGATCACAGTTGCCGGGGCAGACCGGGTGATTACGGTTGACCTCCATGCTGAGCAGATTCAGGGTTTTTTTAACATTCCGGTGGATCACCTTTTTGCCATTCCCAGCTTTGCCCGTTATTTCAAGAGCATTATGCAGATGGAAGACATCGTGGTGGTGTCTCCCGATTCAGGTGGGGCAAACCGTGCCCGAGCGCTGGCTAAACGCTTGAACTGCGGTCTGGCGATTGGCGACAAACGTAGAAGCGGAAATGACGATAGAGCTGAATTGCTGAACATAATCGGCGATGTTTGCGGAAAAACTGCCATCCTCTTTGATGATATCATTGATACAGGCGGGAGCTTGATAAAGGTGGCCAATGCTCTTCAGGAGCAAGGTGTTAAGCGAATTTTTGCAGCCTGCACGCATGGCGTTTTGAGCGGAAATGCCATCCCCAACCTGGAAGCATCCCCTATAGAGAAACTATTTATTACCAATACCATAGCCCTTAGTGAAACCAAACAGAAATGCAAGAAAGTCGTGCAGCTATCCATCGCAGAGATGCTGGCTATTGCGATTAAGAAAATACACATCGAAGAATCAATAAGTATATTATTTAGATAAGAGATGGAGGAATAAATGATATTCACCCTTACAGCCACACCCAGAACCACGGTTCGTAAATCTGACCTTACTACTCTGAGAGCAAATGGTCTGATGCCTGCCGTTATCTATGGTCCCGGCGGTGTAAACCAGTCGGTTGCCTTGAAAGCCAATGAGTTTTCCCAAAGCTATAAGAAGAGCTTTTCCGAAGTATGCTTCTGGGAAATCGAAGTGGAAGGCAAAAAGTTCCATACCATTCTGAAAGACAAGCAGGTGCATCCTGTTACCCGTAACTTCTTGCATGCCGATTTCATGATTGTTTCTGCTGAAGCAACCCTGGAACTTGAAATCCCGATTCATTTCACCGGTGAAGCCATCGGAACAAAAGAAGGCGGAATGCTGGAGATTTTGCAACGTCACGTTAAAGTGGTGTGCAAATCCACCGATATACCCGAAGAATTGGTTTTGGATATCAGCGGCCTGAATGTGGGGGAAAGCCTGCATGTAAGCAATCTTCCCAAGGGTTCCTGGCAGATCAAAGACCATGCCGAAGTAGCCCTTGTGGCCGTGCATCCCAAGAAGAAAGAAAGTCAGCCTGAAGCTGAGAAGCCAGTTCCTCAGCCTGAAGCCTGAGCTTTTTACCGGTAATGAAGCTGGTGATCGGGCTTGGTAATCCCACTGCAGAATATGCCAATACAAGGCATAACCTGGGCTATATTTGCTTGGACAAATGGGCTCAGCAGAAAGGGAAAAGCTGGTCACAAGATACACTTTTCGACTATATCCAGATTCGGAGCGCAGTCCTGATCAAGCCCAAGACCTGGATGAACAGGTCTGGTCTTGCCCTTCAGGAAGCTCTTCGGCGCTGGAAGATAAGCGATATTATGGTCGTTTACGACGACCTCGAGTTGGCTCCTGCAGTTCTTCGCATCCGTAATGGGGGTGGAGATGGCGGTCACAATGGAATAAAATCGCTGTTCGAAGTGAAAACACCGGATGAACTTAAACGCATCAGGATCGGCATTGGCCGCAGTACCACTTTAGAGCCCCATGAACATGTTTTGGGTGAAATGGATGAAGCCGAATTGGAAATCCTGGACCCGGCTCTGAAATTGGCTGTAAAGCTAACCGATACCTATGTGAAAAGTGATTTCAGCCAAGTGCTGAATGAATACAGTAACTGGAAAAAATCCTATTCCACGGCAAAAAGCAGTGGAATCGTCAGTCCAAAGGAGGAAATAAATGACTAAGGATTATGAACTGATGATGATTCTGAGCCCCAAAATGAACGCCGACGAAGCCAACATTATGAACGAAAGCTTGTTGAATCTGGTGCGCGAAAATGGGGGAGAGATCATCAAAACCGATCCCTGGGGAAAGCGCCTTCTAGCCTATCCCATTAAGAAGAATCAAGAAGCTTATTACTTCGTGAATTACTTCAAACTGGACAGTCTTCTGGTAAAGAAACTCAAAGCCCAGTTCAACATTAACGAGAACATTCTGCGCCATATGTTCGTGGTTCGCGATTAGGAGGAGTCATGGCCGACCTCAAAATTCCGCGTTTAAACCATTTTATCGCCAGTGGCCGGATCGCCAATGAGATCGAACTGAAATACACCGCCAAGGGAACTCCGGTGGTGCGGTTCACTCTGGCTAACGACCGCCGCTATAAAGATGAATCTGATCAATGGCAATCGTCTACCAGTTGGATAGAATGTATCGCCTGGAACAAATGGGCCGAATTTGTGGCCAATCAAACTCACAAAGGCAGCCCGGTAATCGTGGAAGGCAGATTGGAAACCCGCAACTGGACAGATCAGAACAACCAAAACCGCAAAAGCACCGAGATCATAATCGAATCGATCCAAGTGCTTGAATGGAAACCACGCGAAGAAGGCTCTTCTGCACATGATGAGGAAGTTCCCCTCCCTCCGGAAGAATCAGCTCCGCATAGCGCTACCAGCGACGACGTTCCCTTTTAGGAGATGAAAAACAAATGAATATCACTGACAAAAAAAAGAAATTCACCCGCAAAAAATACTGCAAGTTCTGTGCTAACAAGGATATCCAGATTGATTACAAAAACCTGGATATAATGCGCCAATATACTTCTGACGTTGGCAAGATCGAAGCTGCCCGCTTAACTGGTACTTGCGCAAAACATCAGCGCAAGCTTACCGCTGAGATCAAACGCGCCCGTCAGATGGCCTTGATTCCTTACGTAGTGGAGTAAATGCTGCTCTATCCCCTGCTCCTTGGTTTGTTAAGTCTGATCAGTCCCTGGTTTGCATTGATCCTAATGTTTAGCAATGCTGGCAAGATCTTAGCACAGGGTAGGCTTCATCAGCTTCAGAATCTGTTGCTCTTCATGTTGGTGCCCCTATTGGCCATGCTGATAGACTCCAGCCTGCAGACCAGATTGCTGGCTATGGATGCCCTTTTTGGAGTAGGTTTTGCGCTTATGGTCTTTATACTTGCCCTGAAGCGCAATCATATCTTGAGCGATGCATTTATGGTGGCGTTCCTCTTCCTGGCCGGATATGGGATGCTACGTTTTCTGCTCTTTGGACAATTGCAAACAAGTTTGTTTGATCAGGCAGTTGCAGCTTTTGATACGCAACTTCCCCTGAAGCTGGATAATGATTTGCTGCTGCAAATGCAGACGATGGGAAGGGCTGTCTTGCCTGCGGTTTGGATAATCTCCCAAGGGTTCGCTTTGGTAATCGGGTTTTTGTTTTTCCTTAATGCTCTCAAAGCTTTCCCGGCGATATCTCAAATGCGCTTTCCCAGTCTTTACAATCTGCTTATCATAGCCATCCTGCCTCTTTTCCTGCTCGAACAAACCAAGTTGATTTTCCTCAATGCGTTGATCAGCCTGTGTTTCATACCTCTTATCCAGGGGACCCTGGTCTTTTGGCAAAAACTGGGTTTGATCTTTAACAGCCGCATTGTGGCTGGCATTTGTATGCTGATAATTCTAATCTATGCCAACATCCTGCTGGTTCTTTATGGCTTTGCGGATATGTGGCAAAACAAAAAAAACTATAATCCTGGAGGAACCACAGCATGAAGGTAATTATGCTGCAGAACATAGAAAAAGTTGGCAAGCAAGGCGACGTGGTAAATGTGAAACGCGGCTTTGCCAGAAACTATCTTACCCCGCGGGGATATGCCATATATGCTACTCCTGCCAATCTCAAAAACCTCGATATCATAAAAAACAAGCTGGCTGTTGAAGAAGAAAAAATGCTGGCTGAACTGAAAATACTTGCCGAAAAAATCGCCAGTACCAGATTGGTTTTTGTGCGAAAAGTGGACGAACACGGCACCATGTTTGGTTCTGTTTCCGAGCTGGACATCGTGAATGCCTTGCATGAACAGGGAATCACCCTGCACAAAAGCGCTTTGGGAATGGACAAGCATTACAAGGAACTTGGTGATATCTCCGTTCCAGTCCGTCTGCACAAAGAGATAAGCACAAATCTGAATATAGTGATCGAGCAAGAACAAGAATAAACCATGGAGGTTCCCATGTCCGATACGATCTTCAAGATCAAGCAGATCGTCAGCGTGATAGTGTTTATCGGGGTTTTATCCCTGATGGGAAGCATTACCAAGCAACCACTGATGATCCTGGCTTATGCAGTCTTTTTTGCAGCCGTGATGGCAGTGATGTTCTACTTAATGCGAAAACGTCAGCGTCACTACGATCTAACCAAGGGAGCAAACCCACTATTCCAGAAAATTCTTGGAGGAGTGCTTATGGTTGCAGCCCTTGCAGCTCCAGTTCTGATAACTGTTCGCAGTACCATTATCAACCTACCTGCAACCCTAAGCCTGGGAGCCGTTATAGGCATAGTTCTGGGTATCACGGTTGTTTTTGTGGCTCTGGTGTTGGTTGCGGTACATCTGATCAATAACAAGGGCAGTGAACTCAGTATGAGGATCATCGGTTATGCTCTGTTTGTTATCGGAGCAGCTATTCCCGGAATCATGATGAGCCGCATCGACAAGACAACCACCAGCATTGGCTCCGTTTACTACGTTGCTCTGGCAGTGTTAATCCTGGCCTATAATGGCTATGGTTACCTGCTGAATAAAGAATAAAGCTTCAATTGCCCTTTCAATAATACTGCTGCCGGAGCTTTTGAACTCCGGCGGCAGCTTTATGTTGCTTTATGGCCTTTTCCAGCCTTGCCAATAACTCACAAAGCCTCATTTACAGACTTGGTGGAGAAAAGTATGCACGCTTCGTCCACATCTATCTGAATTGGAAAAGAGTTGTGGGAGATCTGCTGGCCAGTCGTTCGCATCCCTTGAAGCTGGAGAAGGATGTGCTTTTTGTGGCCGTGCAAAACAATACCTGGATGCAGGAACTGGTAATTTTGAAACCTGATATCATGAGTAAATACAAGAATATCTTTGAAGAGGAGCTTGCCGAGATAGTTTTTCTAATTGGCAACAAACCTAAGAAATGCAAAAAACGTTAATTGCCCCATCTTTACTTTCTGCCGACCTGGGCAGATTAGCTGATGAGATTTCAAAGCTGGAGTCTGCTGGAGCTGATATACTGCATTTGGACGTTATGGATGGCCATTATGTACCTAACCTTAGCTTTGGCTTTCCCATAATATCAGCTGTCCGAAAGATTACTAACCTCCCCTTGGACGTCCATTTGATGGTTACCAACCCCGAAATGCATGTTCCCCTCTTAAGCGAGATCGGAATACAGATGATCAGCTTTCACCAAGAAACTGTCTATCACTGTCACCGGTTGGTTCAGCAAATCAAGCAGCTCGGTATTCAAGCGGGTTTGGCTCTGAATCCTGCCATCCCGGTTGCAAGTCTGGACAGCATCTTACACGAGCTTGATTTCGTTCTGGTGATGAGTGTAAATCCCGGTTATTCAGCTCAGGCATTTATCCCTTCAGCGCTTGACAAGATTAAAACTCTGTCCACCAAAAAACCAGGATTTTTGATCGAAGTGGATGGGGGAGTAGCGGCCACTAATGCAGCCAGTTTAATCGCTGCCGGAGCAGACATCCTGGTTTCCGCTTCCTACATTCTTGGCAGCAATAGCTACGCAATGGCTATCTCGGCATTGCGCCAGACATAAAATCTATAAGGAGTCCTCTATGTTTAACAGCCTATCCGAACGGCTCGATAAAGTTTTCCGCAATCTGAAGGGAGTAGGCTACTTAACTGAAGACAACATCAAAGCCAGCATGCGGGAGATCCGCATGGCCTTGCTGGAGGCAGATGTAAACTTCAAGATTGTAAAGAACTTCATTTCCGAAGTGGAAAAACGTGCAATGGGTGCTGAGGTTCTAAAATCCCTAACTCCCGGCCAACAGGTGATCAAGATTGTACACGAACAGCTTATAAACCTGATGGATACGGAAGGCTTTGAATTCAAAGTCTATAACAATCGACTTACCAAAGTAATGATGGTCGGCCTGCAGGGATCAGGTAAAACCACAGCTTGTGCCAAACTTGCAGCCTTGTATCGCAAGAAAGGCATAAAACCGATGATGGTTGCCTGCGATGTTTATCGTCCCGCTGCCATTGATCAGCTGAAGATTCTGGGAAAACAGATAGATATCCCTGTAGTAGCCACAGAATCCAAAGATGTGATCCAGATTGCCAATGTCGCATTGGCGCAAGCAGATAAAGAATTTAGCAATCTGCTGATCTTTGATACGGCAGGTCGCCTGCATATTGACGAAACCATGATGGATGAAGTGGCGCGCTTGAAGGCTCATATTAGACCCGACTACATCTTTTTTGTGGCCGATGCAATGACTGGTCAGGATGCCGTGAATGTGGCCAGGGAGTTCTATGCAAAGCTGTCTTTTGATGCCGTGATTCTCACTAAACTGGATGGTGATGCCAGGGGTGGAGCAGCTCTGTCGATCAAGGCAGTTACTGAAAGGCCTGTGGCCTTCGTTGGGATTGGGGAAAAGATCAGCGATCTCGAAGTATTCTATCCGGAGCGCATGGCTAGCCGTATCTTAGGCATGGGCGATGTGCTTTCCCTAATTGAAAAGGCCGAAGAAGCCATGGATTTGGAAGCCGAAGCCAAACTGGCCAAAAAGATGCTGAAGAACCAGTTTACTTTGAACGATTTTCTGAAACAGCTGCAAAGCATCAAGAAAATGGGGCCCTTGGATTCCATTATCAGGATGATCCCTGGCTTGGGAAGCAAGCTTCCTGCAGACCTTAAGATAGATGATAAGGCCCTAAAACATGTGGAAGCTATCATTCAATCGATGACAGATAAAGAACGTGAACGACCGGAGATCATCAATGGAAGCCGCAGATTACGCATTTCAAAGGGTTGCGGTCGGAGTGTTATGGAGGTGAACCGCCTTTTACGCCAGTTTGAAGACATGAAGAAGATGATGAAGAAGATGAGCACTCCCCAAGGCATGAAACAAATGGAGAAGCTGATGGGAGGCATGAAAGAATAAGGGTGGGTCTTGTTTAGATTGACAAGTTTTGCTTTGCTTATAGAAGAGCACAGTTTTACATGGTAGATGTGTGTATCTACGTAATAAGAAAATAGTTTAGAGGTTATGATGGTCGCTATACCGTTTCTTTGGTTTATTGCCCCTTTGGGAGCAATTCTGGCCCTGGTTTTTGCCATGGTCTTTTTTTATCAGGTAAAAGCCCAGGATCCTGGAACTGCCAGGATGCAAGAGATTGCCGGATACGTTCGTGAAGGTGCTTTTGCCTATCTCAGACAGCAATATAAAGGGGTAATACTCTTTTTCGTGGCTGCCTTTATAGTTTTTAACATCATGGCTTGGGGATTGGGCGTTTTGCATTGGCTGATTCCTTTTGCTTTCTTAACTGGTGGGTTTTTCAGCGGTTTGGCAGGATTCATAGGGATGAACATTGCTACCCTGGCTTCCAACCGGACGGCACAAGCCTGCACAAAAAGCCTGAATAAAGGCCTCAAGGTAGCTTTCCGGGCTGGCAGCGTTATGGGTTTAACCGTGGTCGGTTTGGCTTTGATCGACATTTCTGCCTGGTTTTACATCCTCAATCACTTCAATTTCCCGCTTGATAAAATCACCGTAATCATGCTTTCCTTTGGCATGGGAGCATCAACACAGGCTTTGTTCGCCCGTTTAGGTGGTGGTATCTACACCAAGGCTGCAGACGTGGGAGCTGATCTGGTGGGCAAGGTGGAAGCTGATATCCCCGAAGACGATCCTCGTAATCCTGCCACCATTGCTGATAACGTGGGAGATAACGTGGGCGATGTAGCTGGAATGGGTGCCGATCTTTACGAAAGTTATGCCGGTTCCATCTTGGCTACGGCAGCCTTGGGAATGGCTGCGGTTACCATGCTGGGAGAAGCATATTCGGCCTGGACCGTTAATTTCGTGGTTGCTCCGATGATTCTGGCTGGAATTGGAGCCATTTTGTCTATCATAGGAATATTCGCTGTTACCACCAAAGAAAACGCCGGCACAAAGGAACTCATGTTTGCCCTAAACAAAAGTGTTTACCTTAGCTCGGTCCTAATTGCCGTAGCAGCCTTCTTCATCACAAAATCTCTTTTACCCGCTGATTATTACTTCGGGGTTTTCATTTCTACGGTGATTGGATTGTTGGCGGGAATCCTGATCGGTTATTTTACAGAATTGGATACTTCACACAGCTACGATGCCACAAAGAGCATTGCGGCACAGGCAGAATATGGCCCGGCCACGGTTATCCTGGAAGGTATGGCTGTGGGGATGCGTTCTACAGCAGCCCCGGTGATTACAATCGTAGTGGGCATCCTGACCGCTTTCATCTGCAGCCATGGCTTTGCATCCATAGAAATGGGTCTTTATGGCATTGGTTTCGGTGCGGTTGGGATGCTAGCAACTCTGGGAGTCACTTTGGCCATGGATGCGTTTGGCCCCATCGCAGATAATGCGGGTGGAAACGCACAGATGAGCGAATTGCCGGAAAACGTTCGCACGATGACCGATAATCTGGATTCCGTGGGCAATACCACAGCCGCCACGGGAAAAGGCTTTGCAATTGGCAGTGCAGCATTAACGGCCATGGCACTACTTGCTGCCTATCTGGAAGAAGTGCGGGGTGCTTTGCACTTGATCGGCGACAAAGCTGGCAAGCTGCTTTTCCTGAATATCCATTATGGCGACAAATTCAGTGAGAACATCCCGCTGGCCAAAGCTACGATTGCCGATTTTATAAACTTCTATCAGATCAATGTATTGAATCCTGAATTCTTGCTTGGCATCTTTGTAGGTTCCATGGTAGCCTTTGTGTTCTCATCGCTTACCATAAAGGCGGTGGGCCGTGCTGCAGGCCAAATGGTAAAAGAGGTTCGCAGGCAATTCAAAGAAATTCCGGGGATTCTGGAAGGAACGGGTAAGCCTGATTATGCCCGTTGCGTGAAGATTTCCACAGTGGGTGCCCAGAAAGAAATGCTGCTTCCTGCCATGGTAGGCATCCTTACTCCGATCATCGTTGGCTTTTTGCTGGGCGTGGCAGGTGTGCTAGGTGTGTTGGTGGGTGCTTTGTCCACAGGGTTTGTTTTGGCAGTTATGATGAATAATGCCGGAGGAGCTTGGGACAATGCCAAGAAATATGTGGAGATCAGCGGTTCCAAAGGTTCTTCAAACCACAAGGCAACCATTGTGGGAGACACGGTTGGTGATCCCTTCAAAGATACTGCGGGACCATGTATAAACATCCTGGTAAAGCTGATGAGCATGGTGTCGATTGTATTTGCAGGGCTTATCATCAGTTATTCTCTACATGTGGAAAACATAAATGCACCCTTCAGCGGTTTGAAGCTGAATAAAAGGGTTCAAAACAAAGTAATTGCCATCGATAAAGATAAACTGCCTTCCTCTCCCTGCATCGAATGTCCGGAGCTGACTCCGGATTGCAGTCAGAAATGAAGGATTATTCATCCTATCCCAATCAGATAACTCTGGAAACAACTTTGCAGAACTCGGAGGAATATCCGGGTTCTGCTTACTTTGTTTTTGATTTCGATTTCGAAGCAGTGTTTGGCTCCAAAGGCCGAATCCCGGTTTGGCTGGTGGTGGAAGAGCATCGTTTTCGCAGTACCATAGCCGTTTATTCGGGGGTTCACATGATGGTTTTCAATGCTACGATGCGCCAGGAAACAGGCTATAAAGCAGGTGATCGAATAACGATCACTCTGATCCGCGATACTGAAGTCCGCAAGATTGAGCTTCCAGATGACGTAAAGGCTCATCTGACAGAGAAGAAAGTGCTATCGGCTTACGAAGCTTACAGCTATTCTCACCAGAAGGAAGCGATGGATTGGATTAACGATGCCAAAAAACCTGAAACCCGTATCCGGAGGATTAACAAACTGGTTGATAAACTAGGTGGTCATTCAGATTAGACGGATTTGAACTGATCACCGTGGAGATAGGATAGGAACACGGATTTACACGGATTCCACGGATTGATACGGATTATGTTGATTTACAAGGACAACGGCCTCTGAGATCATGCTTTGTTTCACTTTTCCACTTTTCCACTTTTTCACCTTCCAATCCTTGAATACCCAATACTATTCCCGAATCAGCAACTGCTGAATCTCATTTTTCAGTTCCAGTTTTTCAGTTTGTCCCATTTTGCCTTTGCCATCCAAAGAGAAGCTATTAAGAAAGGTTCCGGGTGCCATGCTCATCAGATCGATCCGGTCGGAAAGCAAGATGGCCTCTTCGATGTCGTGGGTAACTAGAATAACTGTAAGCTTCAGCTTGGCAACCAGTTCCAATAGCCAATTCTGCATCTGCAAGCGTGTAATGGCATCCAGCTTGGCAAATGGTTCGTCCAGCAGCAGCAGCCTGGATTTTGTCATATAGGTTCTCAGCAGGGCAACCCGCTGTCTTAATCCACCAGAAAGCTGAGCCGGTAGATGGAACAGATGATTTTCAAGGCCAAAAAGCGGAACCAGTTCTCGTGCCAGGGCTGTTGCTGTCTCAATATTCGCGTGGCTAACCCTTACCGGCAGCAGAATGTTTTGCATCACATTCAGCCAGGGAAAGAGCAGATCATCCTGAGGCATGTAGCCCAATAAACCTGTCTTTCCCGTTATCTCTTTTCCATCATATAGGATGCTTCCCTTGTCAGGAAGGCTTACTCCGCATAGCAATTCCAGAAACGTGCTCTTTCCGCATCCGCTGGGACCAACGATGCTAACGAACTGACCTTCACTCTGGCAAAAATCAAGATTATCCAGAACTACTGACAGAGATCCGCGATAGAGAAAGCTCTTGCGTATGTTTTTGGCTTCCAGCAGGCAGCTACGCAGCATCACTTCTTGGGGAGATACTCGTTTGTAAAGGCTTTGTTTGTTTCCACGCTGATCGGTATCAAACGCTCTTTATACATCCAATCGATAAAACGCTGCCAAACTTCCGCTTTCTGGATTCCCCATTGAGGAGCATCGGACTGATATTCCTTGGACAGGTAGTTCATGCTAACCTTCACCTGTTCGGCATTAAGCTCAGGAACGTGTTTCATCAGGATATCTGCTGCTTGGACGGGATTTGCAATGGAATATTCATAACCCTTGGAGAGGGCAGCCACGAGTTTCTTAGCGGTCTCCGGATGCTTAGCCAGGTAATTCTCGCTACTGATGATAACGGGGGTATAATAGTCAAACACGGGGTCGAGGTCTCTTAAGGGTAGGTAATTCAGCTTTATGCCGCGTCTTTCGGCTTCCACACCGTCCCAACCGTAGTAAATCCACTCAAAATCGGCTTCTTTGCCAATGGTGGAGAAAAAATCATAAACGCCGGAGATAATCTTCACAGAACTAAAGTCGGCCTTGGCTTTGCCCATAATGGTCTTCAGGATAGCCTGTTCCGAAGGGGAATCCCAAGAGCCATAGCGTTTACCCATAAAGTCTTGGGGACCTTTGATACCCGCTTCTTGCAGCGAGGCGAAACCAGAAGTATTATGCTGGATTACGGCTGCGATGGAAACCAAAGGGATGCTTTCGCTACGGGCACGTATAACGTTTTCCTGATAGCTCACTCCGAATTCGCTTTTTCCAGTTCCCACGATCTGATCTGTAACGCTCTGGCCTGGTTGCTGGATGGCCACATCAAGACCTTGTTCAGCAAAGAAACCCAGTTCCTTGGCCACATAAATACCCGTGTGGTTGGTATTGGGAGTCCAATCCAGGGTAATGCTGATTTTTTCCAGCTCGGCAGCGGGTTTTTCCTTTTTTTGGCAAGCGCTGAACAAACTAATGACCATTGTCAGCAACAGAATCATCCTAAGTGTCTTCATCGTTGTTCTCCTGTATTCTCTTATTTTTGTTGTAATCTCAAGGGGGTCATACCGGAGTCATACCGGATGAGCATCCGGTATGACTCCGGTATGACTTCCGTCAAATCACGCCCG
>CAZGWB010000025.1:31934-32859 GCA_964529335.1 uncultured Candidatus Cloacimonas sp. | reverse complement strand
AGAACGGCTATGAGGCCTGGGATGTTTGCCTGAAGCTGAAAGAGAAAGGCATTCTGTGCAAACCGACTCATCGGCATATTATTCGTCTGGCGCCGCCATTGGTGATCACCAAAGAGCAGCTTGATGAATGTGTCCAGATCATCAAAGACGTAT
Organism: uncultured Candidatus Cloacimonas sp.; assembly: GCA_964529335.1. Classification (GTDB taxonomy): domain Bacteria; phylum Cloacimonadota; class Cloacimonadia; order Cloacimonadales; family Cloacimonadaceae; genus Cloacimonas. Next base: position 32,706 of record CAZGWB010000025.1, on the reverse strand, counting down.
TTAATGAGCTATAATCTTATTAAGATAAACCTATTCAAACGGGGCGGGACTAATCCTGCCCCTTTGTCTTATGGAGATTTCTAATGAGCGTTTCCGCAACCTTCAAAAGTGGCTTTGTCGCCATAATCGGCAAGCCAAATACGGGGAAATCAACTTTGATGAACCGCATTCTGGGCGAAAAGATCTCCATCACTTCGCCCAAGCCGCAAACCACCCGTTATGCTATAAAGGGTATATGGAACGAGCCGGAGCATCAGATTGTGTTTATCGACACTCCCGGCTATCTGAAACCGCGTTATGAGATGCAGGAAAAGATGTTAAAAATCTGGAACGATGCCTTCAAGGACGTGGATTTGATAATCTTCTTAGCACAGATTGCCGGTTTTCCCAGCGATTATGACAAAGAAGTGTTGCAGCATCTGAAGTATCTTAAAAACCCACAACTGGCGGTTTTCAATAAACTAGACCTTAGTTCGGAAGCCTCTCTGGAAGTGCTGAAAGCTGAACTGCCGGAATCCATCACAGAGAGCATCATGATTTCTGCTCAAACTGGTGAGAATGTCCCTGAGCTACTGGAACTCATAAAGAAATATACCCCTTATCATGAGCCCTATTACGAAGAGGATCAGCTTTCCGACCTGCCTCTGCGATTCTTTGCCCGTGAAACCATCCGGGAAGCGGTTTTCCGGCAATATGAACAGGAAATCCCTTATGCCACCGCTGTGTTGGTAGAACGCTATGCCGAAGAAAGAGACAAGGTGGTGATCGATGC
>CAZGWB010000025.1:0-31924 GCA_964529335.1 uncultured Candidatus Cloacimonas sp. | reverse complement strand
GTGATCTGGCTGGAACGCCATAGCCAGAAGATCATCCTGATCGGTAAAAACGGCAGCGGATTGAAGAAAATACGGGAATATGCCGAACTGGAGCTTTCCCGCTTTTTGCAGATGCCCGTTCAGGTGCATCTTTTTGTGAAGATCAATCCAAATTGGCGCAAGAAAGGCAATGCCCTGAAAGAATTGGGTTTCGATAGCTGAGTTGTTGCTCCGTCATCTAGTAGCTCCGTCATCTTGACGGAGGAGAACGGTGTAAAGGTGGAAAATTGGAAAGGTGAAACAAGGTTTGAAACTTGAAGCCGTTTACTTTTCTGTTCCCTGTCCCCTAATCACTAAGCTCTACAGATTCACTTCCACCCAGACCCCCAGTCTGAAGATGGAGGTTCCGTCGTCGCGTTTTTTATCGGCGTTCATTTCGTAGCTGCTGGTGAGGCCGCCTTTGATGTTCGTATCAAACTGATATGTTGCCTGGGGAGAAAAGGTAAGTCTGGAAGTGCTGCGGTCAACCAATACGGTGTTGCCTTGGGTTTCGTCGTAGTTTTTCTCGTAGGTTATTCCCAGCGACGAAGTTAATTCGTTTTTGATGTGTATCTTTTTCTGGGTGAAGGGAATTGTGAAGCCGCGTCCAGCCCTGAAACTATAGGATAGATTACCGTTCATTGATTGTGAATCGGTGGTTTTTACTATATCGCGGTCTACCATGGCAGTTACGTTCTTGGAGCGGGAAATTGCATAGCTGAGATTGGTGCTAACCTTGCCCAGGATGTTGCCGGTGAAACCAAGCACCGGATTCATACCCGTAGTAAAGGTTTCCTGTTTATTAGCGGTAATCTGGTCGGGATTTCCGGTTTCCCGGTACGAATACTGGAATCCGCTGTTCAATCGGCTACCGGTGATGAATTTCTGAATTCCCAGCAGAGTTTCGAAATCGGACAGAGTGAGGGTGATATCCGGAAAAGTCCAGCCCAGGGTCTGGTTGCTGGCGCTGGACTCTCGCAGGTTATTTGTATAGGAATAGTTTATAACGCTGTCCAAGCGTCTGGAAATGGCAATACCGCTACTCAGTGTAAAGGTATTGTCATTGCTGATTGCTTCCAGAGAGTCCTGAACCAGGTCATGCGGAAGGCCAAGCTGGAAAGCAAAGGGATAGGCATCGATCTTCCGGGCATAGTTCATGGTATAACCATTCTGATAGGAAGCGGTGATGTTTTTGAATCTGGAAAGCATGGATAGGAAGCCAACCACAGGATTGCCACGCGGCTTTTTGGGCTTGGGAACGGCTTTTCCCGAATCTGCAGTTGCAGGCTCAGTCAGTGCATCTGAGGGCATGCTAACTTCCGCTTGTGGTTCTTCGGGTTTATCAAACTGCGCCAGAAGCTCTTGTTCCAGCTTTTCAAGTTCTTCGGAGCTTAGCTGATCCTGCAGTTCTTTCAGTTTCTTGTCTGCCGCTTCGCGGATACGCTTCTCATCTTCCAGTTTTCTCTGTTCATCGGAGGGGTTTGGTTGAGGTGGACTGAAATCTTTCCCCTCTTCAGGCTTTAGGTCTCGCTTGTCGTCCTCAGGTTTTGGTTCTTCCTTTTTCTCTTCCGGCTTTGGTTCATCCTTTATAGCTGGAGCTTTAGCTTTCAGGGTTTGGACCCAGGAGCTGAGCAAGGTGGAGTTTTGCAGGGTCAGGTTTAAGCGGATACTCCGGTTTGTGTTTCCATCGTGCTGGTAATAATCCACAGTCTGACCATCCTGTAGTTGGGAATACTTGCGTTGGGTATCAGAATACCTGGAAGCGACTGAGGAAGTGAAGTTCAGCACACGCGGCAGGTAATTTGGATTGTAGTTCAGCCCCAGATCCTGAGTGTAGGTGGACAGTTCTCCGATATTGAAAACCCACAGGGTATCACGTTGTTTGAGGTCGCGATTCATATTCAGCCTGGCAGTGGCTGATAGATCGCTAAGGATATTCCAGCTAAGGCTGTTGTCGGAGGTAAGGGTTCTGGTGTCGGTGGTTTGGGTTCTGCGGTTCCATTGCAAATGAGGTGTGTTGGAAGCTCTGTCCCAGCTTTCAGGTTCGTTGGCACTAAAGGTAAAGCTGTTGCTCCAGTTATGGGGGAAATAGCCCAAACGATAGTTTTTGAAGAGCTTGAAGCTGGTCTTTTCAGCCGGGATATTCAGGTTGTAATTCACGGTTCCGCGGTAGGCCAGAATATAGTCGCGAGCGGTGGGAGTTTCGTTTTCCGAGTTTTCCACTCGTCCGCTGACAGAAAGGTTTTTTATCGTATAAAGCAGGATCTTGTTTTTGGGGGGGATTTTTTGGCTGAATCCAAAGTCCATGCTGTAAACTTTACGTTTTGTTAGTTCTACCAAGCGCAGGCTGTCGTTCAGGATGTTTTCACGCAGAAGATCTGAGTTGGCTTTGAAGCGGGGAGTTCCTTCCGAATTCACATAGGCAAGAGAAATCGGAATATCCAGATTCCAGGAAGCGGGGAAGAGCTTGTTTACGTAGTATTTATTGGTGATGTTGAGGCTCTTGGTGCTGGTAAAAGTATTGGTTCTTCCTCTCTGAATGGTGGTATTGAAGTTCTCGCTTTTGTCTTCATAATCCACGTTCAGGGTGGCTACATCAGCGAAGCTGGCATTCAAACTGAGGCGTTTAGCCACACCCATGTCTTCATAAGGGTCCGCTACTCGGATGTCGTTGAAATACACTGTGCCAGTAAAGGCCTCCAAGTCTCCTGGTCGGGTATAGTATTCATTGGATATAAAAACACCCAGGTTCAGGTCGCGGATATTGTTCAATGAAGGATTGCCACGTTTGTAAAAACCTTTGCTATAGTCGGGCTCACCATTGTCCAGATAATAAATCAGGGAATCAGCATGATCGTAAGCTGTGCTGAGGTGCAGTTCCTTCACAGCGACCAGTTCTTGAAGATCGATCTCCAGTTGCTGCCAGTTTTCTGCTATCATTCGGTCTGAGGACAGGCTTTGCTGATAGGGATTAACCTTAGCTCTTTGACGCACCTGGTAATAGTTCAACGAGTCAGCTCCGATCCTGAAGATAATGAACACAGAATCAGGATGGCTGTTGGCGTTTTGCGCGGCTTCAGGATATACCCACAAGCGAATTTTTCCGTAGGAACGAAGGTCAAACTGGTCTTGCAGCCTTTGGCGCAGCAGGCACATCTGGCCTGGCTGGAGATTGTTCAGTTCCACGGATAATGCAGATTCAGCCGAAACCTTTTTATCTTCCAGATACCAAGTGCCGGCAGGAGAATTGTAGTGGCTGTTTTTCTGGTTGCTAACAATTCCAGAAAGGTAGGTAGTTCCGGTTTGAGCCAAAATGATTGGATTTACAATAAGATTATGATTATTAATAGTGGTTGGGTAATCTGGCATAGTCCCGGTTTTCCAGGTGAATTCACGGATATAGTTGTCTTGCCATTTGTTGCCGATCAGAGAGATATCAGCTATTCTCACTTTTACTGGATCGGGAGAATTCGTTTCCAGCCAGATACGCGCATACGACACCTTATTCAAACTGGGCATGGCGCTGGATGGCATATCGTTTACAATAGTAAAGAATCGTGGATCATTCAGAGGGATGCGGATAAGTTTCCAGTTTTTCTTCAGGGAATCCACCACTACCTCCGGATCGGGGTTGAGCAGAGAGATAGAATAGCTTATATAGCGGTTTAGTGTATTCAGGTCTCCATTGCCATCCAGGTCTTCAGTATCCAGCGAACGGTTACCTTCCGTTCCATTTACTCCTGAGTAGTCATCTCCATCGGCTGGAACAGCAATATCCAATGGATCGTGTCCCGGATTATCTTTGCTGATCCCATCCAAACCGATGTCTTCGGCCAGGGTAAGCTCTCCATCGGAATTTAGATCTTCAGTGTTCTTGATGCCATATCCGCCATATTCGGTATAAAAGTCCTCCGACATATCGCCCATATCGATATGTAGGCTTACGTTTGGATATTCGGTAAGGTTGCCTTCCTTGTGGTCGAGCTGAACCAACAGCTCCAGATATTTCTTCTGAGAAAAATCGAGCTGATTTCCCAGGTATTTCATTACTCCAGCCCAGCTTTGAGTTTCTGCTCCAGGGATCAATACCGGATTGGGAGTGGCTTTGAGCGTAAGCACGGTTACATATTCATTCTTTTCCCGCTCTGTTAAAAGGCTGTCTGGCTCGATGTCTATCCTTTTTACATCCTTGGCGTTATACCAGTTCATCCGGCCTTTGGCCAGGCTGGTATTGTAAGGTTTGCTGCCCAGCACCCAGTTGTTGAATGTAACTCCCAGAGGATATGAATCCATAATGGCTTCCATATCGTCGATGTAGGCTTCTTTCTTTTTGCCATCCGGGTTGCCATAGATGTTGGGCAGAGTGAAGGCTACTTCTCCGGAGAGGCTAAGTTCGGTGGGTGAGCTGGTTTTGATCAGAGGCAGGGCATCCAGCATTTTGGTAACGAAGAAGGGTTTTACCTTCACTTCGGCATCAACGTTTCCCATCAGCATTTCGATGTTTTCATTGCCGATTCGCGGCCTTTTGTCTGCTACGAATTCGCTTCGATAGATCAGGGTTCCACCCAGTTTCAGATTATCCGAGGGTTTATATTCCGCTCTTACTCCAGCCAGGTTTTTTTGTGCAACGCTGAAGAGAGTGCGGGATTCGAACTCCACTTCGATCTTAGCTTCGGGGTCCTTGCCTTTGGGGGTCAGGAAGGTTAGCCTGCCAAAGTCGTAGTCCACAATGTAATCAACGTTTTCCAGTTGTTGATCGCCATTTACCTTCACTTTAACGCTTCCCCTCAGCACGCCTGCAGAAGACAGCTCTATGGCATCACGCCCAATCTTGCCTTTTATACCTATAAATATATTGGTGGAATCTTGAAAGCTGTATTCATCTTCGTTTTCTTTCCGGTAGATGATGCCGTCGCCAAGGGCTTTGAAGGGTTCGATGAAGGGCATGATGATCCAGCCTTTGGTCAGGTTTACAGTGGCATCATCTCCGTTTATCACTCCATCTTCGCTGTTATTGGCATTCAGCCGCAGATAGTCGTTATAGGTTATTATGTTTTGGGTAGCTACTTCGTTGGGCAGGTTATAGTTACGGGTAAGGTCTACGTTTTGGGTATAAACCTGCAGTTCAAAGCCATCGCTTTTGATGTTTGACCGGCCCATATCATAGATGTTTCGCATCTGATAATGCCAAGTATTTATCAAATCTCCGGAAGGTGTAAGCGCAGAAGGATTGTAGGGGCTGTATTCCTGATATTTCTTGCGCAATACCCTTACTTGAAGTTTGTTTGAACCGTTATCCTGGGGAACCTGGTCCCCACGCCGATTCGTATAACGAACCCCAATCGTGGCATTGCGTTCCACTGTTCTTAGCAGAGTTACAATTCCGCTGGAGTAGTCTGTAACATAGTCAGTTCCCTCTACCAACCTGTCATATTTGGGAACATAGGGTTGGGGGTAATCTCCCACGTAATGGATGGTATCGCCTTCCGTAGTTTCGTTGTCGTTGGTGGAATTGGCATCGTCGAACCATAGCTCCACCGTTCCGGCAGCCGGCAACAGGTTTGCATCGGCTATTTGCCAGGTTCCGTCCGGATTGGTTTTGATGGCGTTTCTATACCATCCGATGGGAGCGCCGGTTGTATCCGCGGCTGATTCGTAAAGATTATACAGCTTATAAGGGTCTTCCAGATAATACATGGAGCGGCGGGAGTATTTCCAGCTACTCACGATGGAAGAATCAGCCTGGCTTTTTCCCACAAAGCTTTGCACGTTTTTTTGGCTTTCTTCCTTACTGGCGATTACGCTGAGATCGAGATCGCCATACTTGAATTTAGAGGTTATGCCAAAGAGCCCCTGCGAACTGGCCGAATAGCTGATATAGCGGCTTCCTCCCAAAGCAAGAGTGATGTTCCCGCCTTCGATGCTTTTGATGAATTCATCATCCAGGCCTGTGTATTTCACATTCACGTTATTGGCATCGAAGATCTGATCGTCTTGCTTGGAATTGTATTTAAAGTTGATGGCAATTTTCTCGCCAATTGTTCCGGAAAGCCGCAAATTGGTTTCAGTTTCCATCTTCATGTCAAAGACGTTCTTACCGGAAGTATCATAGATGGGAACCTGTTTGCGGGAGGTGTTGCTGGCGGAGAGGGTGAGCTTCTGAGTGCCATCCAGGTTCAATCTGCCTGCGGTGGAGCCAATCACCTTTTGCACAGCTTTGGGGATGGCGATATCGGGAAGCACGGAGATGTCTTTTATGAACCCGCTGCTGGTGGTTTGAGCGGTTTGGGTTTGAGTTTTAATATTGTTCAGCAGGGATTTGCGAAAAACTTTACTGCGCAGATTCGTGAAATAGGTATCAAAAGTCAAGGGTATATCCGGGCTTAGTTTAAAACTGCCGGTTTGCACACTCAGGATAACGAGCCGATTTGGAAAATCCACTCTTTCTTTGTGTTCAGGGGCAAATGCAGCAATCTCAAACGGCTTTGCACGGTGGATATTATGCCCTTTGTCGATTTTATACAGCTCAATCCGGTTATTTAGAATAGGATTGTATCCTCCCAAATACAGGCGGGGGTAAAAAACTCTTTCCCGGGAAAGGTCTGCGGCCGTAACCAAGGTATCGGGCTTTAAGCTGGATACAGCTTTACCAGATGCCGGATTTTGGGCATATAGACCCAGGCTGATGATAAAACAGAGAAAGGCAAACTGGACTTTGCGCATTAGTTAGTTAGCAACCAGCCAGCATTTTTTGTAATGCGAGGTAAAAACCATCGGTTGTAAGGCTTTTGTCCACAATATCAACTGAGGGAACCAGGGGCTTCATCAGATCTGCCATACCTCCGGTCAGGATGGTTTGCAGGGGATGTTGGTCAAAATACTGGCGTTTCAGCTTTTGAATGAAGGTCTCCAGCATAAAGGCATGCCCATGAATGATTCCCGAAAGCACGGCTTCCGAGGTATTCGTTCCCAATAGAACAGGGGGGCTAACCATTTCCAGCTCATACAGTTGTGCTGCGGATGAGAATAGATTGGCTGCTCCGGTTTTTAATCCGGGAGCTATGATGGCTCCTTCAAAACCTCCGGTTTTGCTAACCACCTGGATGGTGGTGGCAGTTCCCAAATCTATCACAATGGCGGCAGAGGCATATTTCTGCCAGGCGGCATAGGCATTGGCCACCAGGTCGGATCCGATGAATGAGGGATTGGGAACCTTGTAGCTGATCCCGAGCGGACTTAAGGCACTTATCTCGTAAACCTCTGCCTCGAAATATTTACGGAAAAGGTGCTTCCAAATCCGGGTGAGCTCCGGCACTACCGAACCTAGGGCGATATTGGCAAAAAAGTCTTTGGGGATCAAAGCTTTGGCCTCGGCGTCCTGATCGCGCCAATATCCCTGCAATAGGGAATTCAGGGACGCAAAATACTCATCAGCAGTTTTTACATAACTGCTGGAGAGGCGCACAGACCAATCTATCTGAGTGTTCCGATACACTGCACAGACGATGTTGGTATTGCCAATATCCACCACCAGAACTGGCCGGTTTTCCGAAATATTACGCATAATCCTTGCTCATTCATCGTTATTGGAAAAAGAAATAAAAAAACCTGCCAAGCATGTCTTTTGCTACGTTCTGCATGACGCTTTTTCTGTCAATAGAATTCTGGAGCTAGTGCAGGTTCCACTGTGTACAAGTTTGAACACCGTGGCGTATATAAACTCCATTTAGAAATTCAAAATCCAGTTTGGTGCAGCTATCTTCAGGAGGTCATACCGGAGTCATACCGGATGAGCATGCGGTATGACTCCGGTATGATAGGGTTCGGATCAAAGGCAATAGCTTAGTCTTCAAACAGGTGCTACTTGCCTCGTTTGATTCAACTTAATAAGTAGAGTCCATAAATAGTTCTGGTTTTGGTAAAAGCCGGATTTTTTCCTTGACAGCCCGCCTTGGTTACATTTAGGATGATTACAAGAATGCAATAGGGGATAAGCATGAACAAAAGAATCCTGTTGGCGTTATTTATAATACTGACATTCAGTATGTTGCCTGCCGCCAGAAAGGCACTAGTGATAGGAAATGCCTCATATCAGGATAAACCTCTAATCAATACTGTAAACGATGCGCAGGATATGAAACAGAAGCTGGAGGCTTTGGGTTTTGAGGTTAAGCCTGTTTACAATGCCAATTATGAACAGATGGGCAGGGAAATTGCAGAATTTACCAACAATCTGGACTCGATCGACGAAGCTGTATTCTTTTATGCCGGGCACGGAGTTCAATTGGAAGGCGAAAACTACCTTTTACCGGTAAGCCCCCCGATTATCGATAAATACACAGTGCAATTCAATTCGATTAAATGCAATGAGATAATCGCGAGAATGGAACGTCCCAAAGTGGCCATCATCTTTCTGGATGCCTGCCGTGATAATCCCTTCGCCTGGGCTCGCTCCTTGAACCGGGGCTTGGCCAGCATTGCAAGGGTGTATCCCAATCAATGTGTGGTTTTCAGCACTCAGCCCGGCGATGAAGCTGCCGATATGGGCGCAAATGAACGCAATAGCCCCTTCACTGCCGCTTTGTTGAAATACATCGATCAGCCCATGCGTTTTGACGACGTTTTCATGAACGTTCGCAATGAAGTGGAAAAGCAAACCGGAAATAAGCAGATTCCATCCCGAACAGGCGATTTGCGAGAAATCTATTACTTCGTTAAAGAAACCCTAAAACCAGAAATTGGCAATAACATAGAGATTCCGGCTCTTCCTCCCGGGTTAACAAGTTCCTCCAGCCTTCCAAAAACCCAGCCCCAAAATGTCAGCAGCAGTTTTGGATATCCGCAGCCCCCTGTTACCAGCTCTCCTCCGGCCGGTGAAAAGCACGCTCAAGCTGAGCAAAAGCCGGATTCGAAGCCACCGGTGAAGGTTAAGGAAGATATTGTGATACTGCCAAACAACTCGGCAGTTCCTCCCATAACATCGATAAAACCCGCTGTTGAATCTCCCAAACCCACAATTCCTGCTGAAGAAACCAAGCCCCCAGAAACTGAGCCTTCCAAAACCAATTCAAATGATCTGCTGGCAAGCCTGAATGAGTTCTTTGCCAAGCATGGAACAAACCCAGATCAATCAAAACAGGATGCGCCTGCCACGCAAACCAATAAAGAAGCAGAAACCGTCACTCCCAAGCAAGAGGCAAAACACGAAGAGAAAGCCGTGCCACCGAAAAGTGATTCGGAAACCAAAACAAATTCATCTCCGGCATCCAGCCAGCCAGGTTTGACATCTGAGATAGCTCTTGTGAAGCCAGAAAAGCCCTTGGAACCTGTTAAAACGGAAGTTCCGGCCTCCATCCAGAAAAAAGAAGAATTTGGGGCTCTGGAGGTGATTGCCAACGCCGATGGCGAGATTTTTATCGATGATCAAGACATTGCTTACAAGAGCATAAAAAAGAACACAAAGCTGCCCATTCCACAACTGAAAACCGGTAAATGCAGGATTACTTTCAAATCTCCCAAATATATGGATACCAAGGATTTGATAATAGAGAAAGATCAAACCCAGTTGCTTGAATTCAGTTTTCCGGAACTCCCGGTTCCCAAAGGTTTGATGCGGATCTCAGGCGGAACCTTCAGCATGGGCTCAAAAAAAGGAGATAGGGCAGAACAGCCTGTTCATAAGGTTAGTTTGAGCACCTATGCGATTGGAATTACCGAAGTAACCGTTGGGCAATTCAATAGCTTTATCCAGGGAACCCGATACAGAACAACAGCGGAAATGAATGGCAAGGCTTATATAGTGGATAAAAAGAAAGGTGACTTCAAGCAGGAAAAGAACATATCCTGGCGCAAACCAGGCTACGAAGGCAGCGACGACCATCCGGTGAGCTGCGTTTCCTGGTATGATGCCATCAGTTATTGCAATTGGCGCAGCCAGCAAGAAAACCTGCAGCCCTGCTACAGCCTTAATCACAGCAATAATCCCAGCGATTGGACAAAGGGAACCATAATTTGTGATTTTTCCGCAAACGGTTATCGCTTGCCCACCGAAGCTGAATGGGAATTTGCAGCCAGAGGCGGAAACCAGGAACAGCTTTACAGCGGGGGCGATAATCTGGATGAACTGGCCATCTATGCCAAAAATTGCGATTGGCAACCCGGCAGAGTGGCTTCCATGCAGCCCAATGGCTTAGGTTTGTATGACCTGAGCGGAAATGTGGCCGAATGGTGTTGGGACTGGTTTGAAGAAACTTACTATTCCAAAAGCGAGAGCGAGAATCCCACCGGGCCACTATATCCAAACCGCAAAGCTGAAGGCCGCAGAGTTTTGCGCGGGGGTTCCTGGTATAATGGCGACAAAGCCTGCAGGGTAAGCAGCCGCGAAGGCTGGGAACCTGAGCGTTGTGACAATGGAAACGGTTTTAGAGTAGTAAGAAGCTTACCCTAAATAAAAAGCTAATTGATAGAATATGCATTGAGATAGAAAAGGGAGATATAATGAAGAAAACAGGTCTTGTGATGATACTTTTCAGCCTCGTTTGGGGGCTGCTGACAGCTATTCCGCAACCACTGCATATGATACCCTCCAGCAAAGCCAAGGATGCACCTTTTGGAACTGATTTGTTTCATATCCAGGGCAAAACGGTTTATTGCCTGGACGCAAAAGCCGGATTGATAAAAGCTTGGGATATTGAACAGAAGGCCTTTTTGCCAGATTTTCAAATCAAACTGCCCCTGGGAACCAAAGCCAATGATCTCTGTGCTGATGAAAACAATCTTTATATTCTGGATTCCAAGGCCAGCGCAATTCATGTATATAGCTACGAAGGAAAGTTGAACCGCACCATTTCCGGAAAGGGCTCAAAGGATATCCAGTTCAAAAAGGCCATCCGGATTCTGGTGAATTTTCAAGGCTATCTATACGTATTGGATGCAGGACGTAATGAGCTGCTATCATTTACCAATGAAGGGATGTTTTTGGGCAAGGTAGCTGTTTTATCTCCTCTTTCGATGTGTATGGGACAAGATCAGGTAATCAGAGTTCTATTGGACAAAAAAACTCACCAAGAGATGCAGGGATTTGATATTAACCTGAATCCCGGTAAGAGCTACGAAATCCTGACTCCGCAAAATAAGCCGGATTTTGTGGCAGATATCGCCATCAACCAGTATGGAGAGATCTATACCCTTTATACAAAAAGCACCAAACTCGGCAAGGTGGATGCCAACGGACGCAGCATAAGCAAGCCCTGGGGCTCCAAGGAAAAGAGCGATAACATGGTGTCTTTCCTGCAGCCAACCCAGATTAAGGCTATCGCCGATCAGAATAACGCCATTCTGGCTATTCTGGATAGCAAATCAAAGGTTGTGAAGCTATATCTGGACAGTGATCCGATAAACCTGGTAAAACTGGAAGTTCCTCCGCTTACTATGCGTCCCAATCTGGTAAAGATTGCAGAACCCCTCTGCTACGACAATGTATTTACGGATTCTACAGCTTATTATCTATACGACACGATAGTGCAGATGGGCCAGGAAAAAAAGAAAACCCGGGCTTTGGCCTGTAAAAGTGAAGGGAAGACGCTTTGGACAATCTACACGGTTGCAGAAGCCAAACGTGGTGTAAAGGGTTTTGATGCCCTGGCCGAGCACAATGGAAAGCTATTTGTAGTGGATACTAAAGGGAGCAAAATCTATGTTTATAGCAGCCAGACTGGCGAGTATCTGGAAAGCTTTGCTTCCAAGGGTTCCAAAGACGGACGTTTGAACAGTCCTCGGAGCATAGCGATAGCTCCCGATGGCATGATCTATGTGGCGGATTGGGGAAATAGCCGGATAGCGGTGTTCAACGAGAATACCATGTTCATAGAAAATATCGAATTGGCCACAGAGAAGCTGAAACCACAGCTCCTTAGGCTTAGTGGCTCATACCTGTTTTTCCTGGCTAATGAAGGAAAAATCTACGAACTCCCCCTATCAAACACCAAGAAGCTTACTCCACTTGCCGATATGAAGAAGATCAGCACCTTCGACATAATCTATGACGACAGACTTGGATTCATCGACGGAGTAAGCCAGCAGCTATATGTTCTGCACAATAACAAGGCTGAGCATAAATACTTTGCTTTCAATCCCAAAGCTGTGTTTCCGGGCTTTGCGAAGATTTCGCACATTCGTTACAACCCCCGTGATAAGTCGCTCTTTATTTGCGACCAGCTGGCAGACAGTGCTCGTAAACTGAGTTTTTATTATAGCCCCAAAAAACCCAAAACTATACATCTGGGCTTGAACAACAATCGTAAAGCAGAACTGCAATGGGATATCGCCGAAGGGATAAACCGTTGGCGCATCACGGAAGAGAGCGAACGCGGAACCTTTGTTTACATTGTAACAGAACCCAAGTATGTGATAAACAAAGTTCAGGCCAGCATAAACAAGTATTCCGTTTGTGCCATCTCTGCTGATGGGAAAACCGGGCCTTCCAGCGAAGAGATTGAGGATGCCTGGTCTTATGCGAATTATCTTACTGCCAATGGGAACTACGCCCAAGCGGTGCTGGCTTTGCAAAGAGCGGCAAATACCATCAACGATTCCAGGCTAAACGATGAAATCGTGAACAACTATCTTTTGGAGGCCTATAATCAGCAGCGCTTGCAGGAATATGAAAAAGCTCTGAAGAACATCGAAGCAGCCATGGTAGTGGGTGGAAACCGCAAAGAACTGATCCTGGCCAGGGTGGAGGTTTACAAGCAGATGAAGTCCTATCAGTTGGGGATAGATATGCTGGAGAAATTCAAGGCCGAAGATAAGGACCTGCAACGACAACTGATCTCACTTTACTATTTGAACCGCAATTACCCGAAGGTGCAAAGCCTGGCCACAGTGTATCTGGCAAGGTTTGACCGCGATGCAGAGGTGCTCAGCCATCTGGCCATGGCTTATGAAAACCAGAACGACTACAGCAGCGCTTTAAGCTCACAGCGGGAATTGGTTACCATTCAGGACAATCTGGATAATAACCTCAGGATAGGCGAATTGCTAATAAAAACTCAGCAGTATGAATCTGCTGGCAGCCATTTGCAGAGAATGCTTACCCGTTTTAACGACCAAGGTGGAGATTCCATAAACAAGTTGCTGGGAGATGTGTCTTTTGCCAAAGGTGATTTTGGCAATGCCACCGATTATTATGAATCAGCCATCCGGATCAATCCTGGTAATGCTGAATATTATTATCGAAACGGTCTTGCCTACACAGAAGGCCGAAAAGCCATGGAAGCAAAGCTCAATCTGGCCAAGGCTTGCGAACTTAACCCGGAAAACGTCGATTATGCTTTTGCCTATGCCCGGGCGTTGGAACGTGAAAACCGTTTTCCTGAAGCTTTGGCGGTTCTGGACAAGATATATAAATTCGTGCGTTCAGATGCTTCCAGCACAAGCTACAAGGATTTTTATGCCGATCTGCTGATCCGTGAACGCAGGCTGGATGATGCGGTTAACGTGCTGAAAACTGCCGTTCAATACGCTGTAAACGATCAGGCCTTGATCGCTAAACTGGAAACTGCTGTCCTGGCCAGGGAAGACGAGAACAAGAACAAAGATGCCATTAACCTGAAGGACTACCGGTTTGATCTGGTGTTTCCTGCTTTGATCGAATCTTACAAGACGAATCCCATCGGAATCGTGAAGCTGATCAACAATCGCAGCGTTCCAATGCGGGACGTAAAGATCACGGTTACCATACCCCAGGTCGCGGATAACTCGTTCATGCATGTGATTCCTTCGCTGCTGCCTGGCCAAGACCATGTGGTGGATATCGTATTACCTTTGAACCGCCGTCTTTTTGATTTGTGCAAGGACGGGCCGGTTCAGTTCCCCACTTCGCTGGCAGTGGATTATTACGAAAATGACGCACCTTTTCGTTTGACCTCAACAAGTGTAACCATGAACGCCATGGGCATCACGGCGATGAGCTGGAAAGACCGCAAACAATATGCCAGTTTTGTAAATCCTCAGGACGAAAACCTGAGAGAATTTGTGAATACCCAGATTACCCAGCTCTTTTCCGGAATCAGTACCGGGCAATTGAATAAAAACATTCAGCGTGCCATCCAGGTGTGGAGCTATTATTCCGCCAATGATATCCGCTATGTATCGGACAATACTGCCAGCAACGTGGTAAGTGCGGAAGTGGATTATGTGCAGTTTCCCTTCCAGACTCTGGTTCGCAAAGGGGGCGATTGTGATGATCTGCTGGCATTGTTGGCAGGCTCGCTTTCGGTAATTGGAGTGCCTTGCGGATTTCTGGATGTTCCCAATCATGTAATGTTGCTCTTTGAAACCGGGATGAAGCCAGAAGAAGTGATGAACAGCGGCATTGAGGTGGATCAATTCATTTTTCGCAACGATAAGTATTGGGTTCCCTTGGAAACAACTCTGCTGGGCAAAGAGAACTTCACCACCAGTTGGCGTGAGGCGATAAAAAGATATAAGGACTTATGGGAAAAAGGGATATCGCCAGTTGTGATCGAATTTGCCGATGCTCACAAGCTATATCCTCCAGCGCCATATACGGAAGTAATACCAGTTCGGCAGTTCGACGGTGCGGCTCAGGCTCAAAGCCTATTCCGAAGCGATAGCGAGTCAATCATGCTGATCAGCCAGATTAGCAAGGAAGAGGAGTTCCGCGCTACTATGGCAAAATATCCATCAAACTTGATTGTAAAAAACCAGTATGCTTTATGGTGCGTTCAGAATAACCGTCCGACCTCTGCTCAGGACACCTGGAACCAGATTCTCAGGCAGGATCCGAGCAATTTCGCTGCATTGATAAACTTGGGTAGTTTACAGCTAAGCAATGGATTGTATCAGGAAGCCAGGGCAAAGTTTTTGGAAGCCCTAAAACAAAACAGAGAAAAAGATAATATCATCCGAAATCTCTGCATACTGGAGTATCGGAGTGGAAACTTAAGCAAAGCACGCGAGTATTTTAACCAGCTAAGTGACCGCAGCGTGCTGAAAAACCTCGATCCCAAAACGTATGCAGACCTGATCGGGGGAGGAGAATAAGATGAAAAAGCTTGGCATAGTAATTATCTTACTGGGGCTACTGGCTTGCTTGGCGGCGGCTGAGGTAGTTGGCAAGATCCGTTTCCAAATAGGTGAGGTTCATTACCGGGAAAATCAGAATCAAAGCTACAAGCTAACCACCCTGGGGATCAGCGTTCACAGAGAAGGATATCTAAAAACCGGCCCTGGATCCTCTGTGGAAGTTCAATGGAACAACGGCAGTGTAAGCAAAGTGGAATCCAACACTCAAATAGCTGTCAGCAAGCTATTGGCGGATGCCAGTGTAAATGCAAACTGGAACAGCAAACTGAAAGACAGGATAAAGAACCTGCAGTCTCAGAAACGTTCGGCAAGCTCCGAAGCAGGAATCCGCAGAGAGGAAGCTGAAGTAAAGAAAGAAAGCCAGCTTTTCTGGTATCAGGATACCATCTATGATTTGCAGGCAGCTATTGATTATTTCTCTCAGAGCGATTACGCCAAGGCCATCCCGATTTTCGAAGGAGTGATCCAGCAAGGGCCGCTTAAAAGAGATGCGGAGCTTGCGCATGCCTACTTGATCCTGATCTTCGAAGAGCAGGGTAACAAGGTGGAGCTAAAAAAGCACATTGAATTGCTAAAAGCCGATTTCCCAAACAGCTCCACTCTGGATAGTCTGCCTCCTGAACAGTAAGCAATAGATGGTGTTGCGTTTACGCTATCTGGTGATAGCGCTGGCTATCCTGATAGCATCGTTGCTTTGCGCATATATCCCTGTGCTGCAAACGGTGCTGAAAAATGCGGACTTACGCATTTACGACACCATTATGCACGTGCATTATGCGCTTACCTACGATAAAAGCCAGCCTGTTTACGATAATATCTGCATTATAGACATCGACGAGCACAGCATTGCCGAATTGGGGCAATACACTTCCTGGCCCAATCTGTTCTTTGCCGATCTGATCAATATCCTGTCCGAGGATGAACCTCTGGCGATCGGGATGGATATGTTCTTTACCGAAAGCGACAGCATTGGCGGATATGGCCGTAAACGCATGAAAGAGAAGCTGGGCTCCATGGGGGGAAGCTCCGACAGGATTCTGGATGCGTTTAGCACCGACAAGGATTTTGCCCAAGCTCTGGAAAAGGCGGGAAACGTATATCTTGCAATGTTTAATAGCGATTATGCCACTTCTGAAAACGCTCTTCCCGAAAAACTTACCTCATGGCGGATCAGCAATCCGGATTTTGTCCGCTTGATTTATCCTCATCCACCGATTTCGATGTTAACCCAGGCTGCCAAAGGCATCGGCTTTGCTCATATTGAGCCTGATGAATCGGGAACTATGCACGATTATCCCATTTTTCTCAGCCATGGAGACTTAAGTTATCTGAATTTCTCAATGCAGATGGTATTGGATTTGATGGGAATAAACCGGATTAAGGTGGATAGATATTGCAAGCTTTATGATCATAACGAGCTAATCAGCAAAATCCCGCTGAGTCCCGATTCACGGCTGTATCTTCACTATTATGGGCCGCAAAAAACATTCCGCTACATTTCTTTTTCCGACGTGCTAAACAGGCGCATTCCGCCAGGCTATTTCACAGACAGGCTGATCCTGGTGGGAAGCTCAGCATCGGGATTGCGCGATATCAAGAGCACTCCGCTGGATAACGACTTTCCTGGTGTGGAGTTGCATGCCACTTTTTTACGAAATGTGCTGGAAGAGGACTTTGTCTATTGGCTGAGTCCCTGGTTTATCCTGGCGCTAAACATCTTTCTGCTGACCTTGATGTCGCTGATCATTCCCAATGCCAAGCCTTTAGTTTCCATTTCGTTTTTCATCGTATGCTCGGTGCTGTCGATCCCGGCCACCTATTTTTTGTATGCGATTTATAATTATACCTATCAGTATACTATGCTTATTCTACCCTGGTTTTTCGGTTTTCTGGGGCTGTTCATCACTCAGTCGCACGAAATGGGCGTGGAAAAACGCAAGGTTCGCATTGCCTTCGAGCACTATGTTTCCAAAGAAGTGATCAGCCAGATCATGAAGGGCTCACAGCAGCTTAGTGTGGGGGGAGAAAAGAAAAAGATCAGCGTGATGTTTGTGGATGTCCGCAGTTTCACTACCCTTTGCGAAAGCTTAAGTCCAACTGAAATAACCACCTTCATGAATAACTACTTCAATCTGACAACCGATGTGATCATTGATAACCGGGGTTTGCTGGACAAATATATCGGCGATGGAATTCTTGCTTTGTTTGGTGCGCCGGTATCATATCCCGGTTATGTGCAAAACGCTGTAAAGACAGTCATTACGATCAGGGATATTTCCTACAAACTGGCGGAGGAATATGCAGCTCATCCAATCTTGAAGGACTTCAAAATTGGTGCGGCAATTGCCACAGGTGAAGTGATCGTTGGCAACATTGGCTCAAACACCATTTTTAACTACACCGCCATAGGCGATAGGATGAACTTCAGTTCGCGGCTGGAAGGCCTGAACAAGATATACAAAACCAATATCATCATAGATCAGGATACCTACGATGAAGTGCATCAGCTATATTTTTGCCGTAAGCTCGACCGCGTGAAAGTGAAGGGCAAATCTATCGAATCCAATATCTATGAAGTAATCGACAGCTACGAAAGGATGCCCAAAGATTCGAGGAAGATAGCCTGTTTCAAGCTATATGAAACGGCCTTGGCTCTGATGACCCGGGAAAACCATCCCGAAGCCCGCGAACTACTGGAGGCTGTGCTAAAAGAATATCCGGATGACGAACCAAGTAAGCTGATGCTGGCAAGGATCGAAGTGATTGATTGGGAAACCTGGGATGGCGTTTGGCAATACGAAAGTAAGTAGTTGAATAGTTCAGGCCTTGGTGCCGTCATTTGCATTCTTGTCATAGGGGTATCATACCGGAGTCATACCGCATGAGCATCCGGTATGACTCCGGTATGATAGGGTGATCAGTGGTTAGGGGATAGGGGACAGATGTCAGGTTTTGGGAGGTAGGTGTGAAGAAGATAACGATGTAGCTGATTATGTGTAGCTATTCTTGAAAGGATTTCTGCAGCTAATCGTGGATAAAAAAAACCCGGAGCTTAAAGTCCGGGTTTTCAAAATATGGTTTTTGCTAAGAATTAGAAATTCACTTCCACAGAAGCACCCAGCAGCATATCCAGTTGATCATTGTCGTTCATGCCAAGCGCGCCAAAGCCATTTACGCTCATCTTGTCTTCGATCACTTGATACTCCACTCCGCCGTTTACTTCCATGCCGATATCGGTTAGCAGTCCTGCTGCTCCAAAAACGGCCATCTCATCGGAAAGGCTGTATTTCAATTGTCCCACAGCACTGACAAAGAGATCAGCATTATGCTCATAAGGGGTAAGCCAGTATTTATTCACGCCGTCATGATGAGCCCCGATTCCATAAATGTATAGTCCGTTCATATACCAAGGACTGATGGTGGTAAGGCCATTTTCCATGGCAAGCAGCACATCTCCGGATACTGTTAAACCTTCCACTTCGGCAGTGGCTTTCACTGCGGCACCAAAGCCCAGTTCTTCCCTGTCGTATTGGTAATCTACGAAGCCTGTGATGTCGAGGTTCAAAGGAGCAATGTCCATGGTAACATAGGGTAACACCGAAACTGATTCCAGATTCACATCGTCCTTGTTACCCACAAAAGCTGTAAAACCAAAAGGCATTGGAGCCATTGTCTCGGTAGCCATGTTTGCAATATACCAAGTGCTGGAGTTTGGCCCCATGGGGAATTTCATCAGGATGAACTCACTTTTAAAACCGCCAAGGTCATCCATTTTCAGCATGGCGCCAGAGAAATAATCGTCGATAATCAAGCCGCGATGATCTGCCCAATACTGCTTCCCAACCAGGATGTTTGCATTCAGCATGTCCAACCGGTAGTCAATATAG
The DNA here is from genome assembly GCA_964529335.1 of uncultured Candidatus Cloacimonas sp. Taxonomy (GTDB): domain Bacteria; phylum Cloacimonadota; class Cloacimonadia; order Cloacimonadales; family Cloacimonadaceae; genus Cloacimonas. The sequence goes on along the minus strand of CAZGWB010000025.1, from coordinate 12,911 downwards.
GCTTCATTAGCTATCAAATGAAGATTTCCGGCAAAGGGATCTCCCCATGTCCAGTCGCCAATTTGGATTCCTGCTCGGAAACCCAGGTTCTCTGCTATTGTTCCATCAAAATTCAGTCGCATGCGGCTATCGATGTAATTATCCAGATTTTCAGATACATCATCATACAAGGCAGCGCTGCGGGTTCTGAATTCACCCGAATGCTCTATGTCTAGAGCTCCCAAGAGGCCAATCATGCCCAAAATGCTTATCAACAAGGTCAGTTTTTTCATGTTTTCTCCTTCAAGTTCTCTTGTATTGATATATTTAATATAGGTCAAAATGCTTCAGAGGCAAGGCTGGAACTACAATTTTAGCATTTCGATGCCCAGTTCCTGCTGCATTACCCTGATGTCTTTCTCCAGGTTTGGGATTATCGGAACCCCTTTGTCCCTAACTCGTTGCTCTATCTCAAATTCTTTTTCCCCAGCTACATAGATACGTTTTTTGCTTGGGAAAAGCTGCGAGTTTTGCAGCTCACGGCAGATTGAGCCGCAAGTTTTTTTAAAGCTATTCAGATCGGTAAAAAACTCGATGTTTATGGCCAAGAAAAAGTGGCCAAGCTTGTAGGGGGCTGGCTTGCCGTCTGCGTCCTGCCCCAGCAGACCATTCAGATAGCTGCCGTTTTGCAAAGCGGCACAGAGGATTTCCACCATGGTGGATAGGCCATAACCTTTGTGGCTGCCACTCAATTCGTCGGTTCCCCCGATGGGCAACATGGAAGCCTTTTGTTTGATCAGATCAACCAGCAGCCCTTTGGTATCGGTATAGGGCTGGCCTTCCAAGTTTATTGCCCAGCCTTCCGGAGTGGCCTTTTCTTCCCTGGCATATTGTTCCACTTTTCCACGTTGAGAAATGGAAGTAGCTGCATCATATAAAAATGGATAGTCCAGATCGCTTGGTGCGCCAAAGCAGATGGGATTGGTTCCCAAGATGGGGGATACGCCATTGGTTGGGCAGATCGAAGGCCTGGCATTGGTAAAGGTAAGCCCGATCATGTTTTGTTTTGTGGCCATTTCCGCATAGAAGCCGCAAATACCATAATGAGTAGAATTTCGCACGGCTACCGAGCCAAGTCCATATTGCAAAGCCTTGTCTATGGCCGTCTGCATGGCTTTCTTGCCAATTACATGCCCCATGCCGTGATTTCCATCCCAAACCGCAGTTGCGAACTTGTCCCTGATTACGTCGATCTTGGTAAGGGGGTTCTGGATACAGGCTTTTATGCGGTCGTAATACATTTTCAAGCGGCCAATGCCATGCGATTCTATGCCTTTCAGGTCGCTGGCGATAAGCACTTCACTGCAAATTGCGGCATCTTCGCCTGGCACGCCGATACGCGTAAAAACTTCCTGCATAAAGAGCTGAAGCTCATTTGCTGCGATGTATTTCATAGCTGCTCCTTTATTCCATAAATGCTATTGCCCGCAAGGGAGGGAAACCGTTGAAGTTTACGCTCGAATAGCTCTGAGTATAGGCTCCGGTTGTAAAAATATACACTTTATCACCGGGTTGAACTCCTTCCGGCATATGATAACGGTAATGCTCATATAGAATATCCATGCTGTCGCAAGTGGGGCCAGCCAAAATGATCTCTTCTGCCAGGCCTTCCCTGGGAAACCAGATGGGGAACTTGATTGATTCATCGATCGTTTCGATCATTCCGCCAAATTTTCCAACATCCAGATAGACCCATTGGTAGAGATTGTTCTTCGATTTCCTGGAAACATTCACCACCTCAGAAACGATGAATCCAGCATCGGCCACCAGCGAACGGCCCGGCTCCAGGATGATTTCTGGCAAGTGATCGCCAAAATCCTCTCTGATAAAGCGCAGGATTTCTTCTGTATATTCATTTACTGAAAAGGTAGGATCTACGTAATTGGCTGGAAAACCGCCACCAATATTGATCATTTTCAGCTCGATCCCCTCTTCCGCCACTGCATCGAACAGGTATTTACAGCGTGCTACGGCATCGTCCCATTGTCCGATGTCACGCTGTTGGGAACCCACATGGAAGGAAATCCCCCATGGATTTAACCCCAGTTCCACAGCCTGCAGGATCAGATGATATATCGTATCAGGATGCGAGCCAAACTTGCGCGAAAGAGGCCAGTCGGCACCGGTTCCTTCGGTAAGGATTCTGAAGAAGGTTTTTACTCCAGGAGCATATTTTGCTATGTTCTTAAGGTCGTTTTCGCTGTCTGTGGCATAGAGACGAACCCCTTTTTCATAGAAATACTTTATGTCTTCCTTTTTCTTGATTGTATTGCCATAACTGATCCGGCTGGGAGAGATACCCAAGCCGATAAGCTGGTCCAGTTCATAGCGCGATGCCACATCAAAATTTGAACCAAGCTCAGCCAATAGCTCTATCACTTCGGTCATAGGATTGGCTTTCATGGCGTAGTATATGCCAGCCATTGGCAGGCTGCCTTGCAGCTCCAGAAACTTTCTGCGGATCAGGTCTAAATCCACTATCAGGGTAGGAGTAGGCTGCTGGTCGGCAAATTCTCTTAGTTTGGCAAAGCGAGCGGGGTCTACATAGCGTTCCAGGGTGAAATGATAAGGTTCTTTATACACGGTTATCCTCTAATGTATTAATCTATGTGTTTGGTTTGTGGGTTTGGCAGGAAAAATTGTTATTTGAGTTGGTTTGCATTTTGCGGATACTTGGATAAAGCATTACAAGTCAATGACTAATTCTGTATTCGGGAATTATAAGGACCTAAGTTTTTGTTCTGAACAGGATTGGACAATCTTCTCTCAGGATTTGCCAAAAACAACTTCGATTTCCCGGATTGCACTCGGTTCAGAATCTGAAGCATGCACCCCATTTTCTGTTACACCTTCTCCATATAGAAAACGGATTGTTCCGGGTTTGCGTTTTTCCGGTTCCACAGCTCCAATCAGATCCCTCAAGTCTTGAATGGCGTTTTCCTTTTCCACCACTATGGCAACTGTGTCGTCGGACATCATAAACTCCACCAGTTTTTCAAAGAAGCCTTTGCCTACGTGCTCTGCATAGAACTTGCTGGCTAGCTCTTTATCGAAGCGAAAGAGCTTTAGGGCTGCCAAATGGTAACCACCGTTTTCGATCAAAGATATTATATGCCCGATATGCCCGTGGCGAACTGCATTTGGCTTGATCAGCAGCAGCGAGCGCTGTTTCATTTTGCGCTGTAAACGGTCTCGATGTAGTCCAGGGCTGCTACTTTGATGGCGATATCGCGATTCAAAACGGTGCTCATCTTGATCTTGTGTTTCAGGATATCAGTCCAGATATCGAACATCTCACTGGGCTTGAATTCCACTCCGGTATAGAGCTTCAGCATGTCTTGATAAAAATCGTCCCGGTCAGAATCCACTCTGGCAATAACCAGTTTCTGCGTATCACCGCATACGTCATAATCTTTGAAGCGGATATCCACAACCGCATATCCAAGTTTGAGCAGGTTTTCAAAATTTACCTGTAAATCCTCGTGATTCACCATCTTATCTCTCCCAATGTAAATAATTCTCGACAAAATGCAGGCAACCGCATTCATTGTTTGCAAGGAAGTGCGTTTGGCTTCTGATGTCAAGAAGAATTTATAGCCGGGAGCAGCGATGTCCATTTTCAAACTGGTTAGCGAATATACCCCTTCCGGAGACCAGCCGGAAGCGATCGAACAGCTCGTGCAGGGTGTGCTGGAGGGTAAACAGCATCAGGTCTTATTGGGAGTAACAGGTAGCGGAAAAACCTTCACGATTGCCAATGTGATAGAGCGGTTGGACCGTCCTGCACTGGTTCTTTCGCACAACAAAACCCTGGCAGCACAGCTGTATGGAGAGCTAAAGCAGCTTTTTCCGGACAACGCTGTGGAGTATTTCATCAGCTACTATGATTACTATCAGCCGGAAGCCTACATACCCGGCAAAGATATCTATATAGAGAAGGATAGCTCCATAAACGAGCAGATCGAGAAGCTTCGCTTGCGGGCTACGATGAGCCTGATGGAACGCCGTGATGTGATTATCGTTTCCTCGGTATCCTGTATTTACGGCTTGGGTGTGCCCGAAGAATACCGTGAAGCGCTGATCAGACTGGAAACTGGCATGAAGATGGATAGGGAAGAGCTGATTTACAAACTGGTGCAAGCTCACTACAGCCGCAACGATATCGCTTTCGAAAGAGGTGCATTCAGAGTGCGGGGCGACATCGTGGATATCTATCCCGCTTATCTGGAGCATTGCCTCAGGGTGGAGTTCTTCGGAGATGAGATATCCCGTCTGGAAAAGCTGCATCCCATTTCCTATCAAAGCCTGGGTGAGGTGGAGTCCTATCCTGTTTATCCAGCCATCCATTTCATAATGAATGAAGATAAAATGCGGGGTGCCCTGGCAAGTATTGAGAAAGAGATGAATGACCGCGTTGCCTGGTATTTGGCCAATCAACGCTATGTGGAAGCAGACCGCTTGAAACAACGCACTGCCTTTGATCTGGAAATGCTTAGAGAGCTGGGCTTTTGCAGCGGAATAGAAAACTATACCCGGCACCTTACAGGAGCAAAACCAGGAGAACCGCCCAATTGCCTTCTGGATTATTTCCCAGAAGACTTCCTCTTTGTGATCGATGAGTCGCATGTTACCATTCCCCAGGTTCATGGCATGTTCGGAGGTGATTATACCCGCAAGAAGAACTTGGTGGAATATGGCTTTCGTTTACCTTCTGCCTTCGATAACCGGCCTTTACGTTTCGAGGAGTTTGAGAATTATATGCGAAGCGTTATCTTTACTACGGCTACTCCTGCGGATTACGAGCTAGGCCTAACCAAAGGTGAAATCGTGGAACAGGTTATTCGTCCAACGGGTTTGTTGGACCCTGAAATTGAAGTAAAACCGATAAAACATCAGGTGGATGATCTGATTGCTCAGATCAAAACCAGAGCTGCCAAGAATCAAAAATGTCTGGTTCTTACTCTCACCAAACGGATGAGCGAAGACCTTACCACCTATTTTGTAAATGCGGGAATCAGGGCAAAGTATCTGCATAGCGATATCGACAGCATCGAACGTGCCAAGATTATCAGAGAATTACGTTTGGGTGAGTTTGACGTGATCGTGGGCATCAACCTGCTGCGTGAAGGGATAGACCTTCCTGAAGTGTCATTGGTGGCCATTCTGGATGCTGATAAAACTGGATTCCTGCGTTCCACCAGATCTTTGATCCAGATTTCCGGCCGTGCCGCCAGAAACGTGGAAGGAAAGGTGATCTTCTATGCTGACGAGATTACTGATGCAATAAAGAAAACCATGGATGAAACCAACCGTCGTCGTGCCAAGCAGATGGCTTACAACGAAGAACACGGGATAACACCTCAAACGATCATGAAAACCATCGAACAGATCATGCAATCCACCTCCATCGCCGAGGGCTACGATAAGATCGACCAGGAAGAAAGCAAGGCAGAAAAGCCTTCTAAAAAGGAGTTTACCGAATATCTGGAACTGGACAGCAAGGAAAAGATTATCGAACTCCTAACCAAAGAAATGAACAAAGCAGCGGCAAATCTGAATTTTGAAAGGGCTGCCGAATTACGCGATCGGATCTGGGAACTGCAACAGACCAGATGATGCAATAGGAACACGTATTTCATAGAAAATGAATAGGAACACGGATTTCACGGATTAAACGGATTTACACGGATTTTACGGATTAAACGGATTTACACGGATTTTACGGAATATGAATAGGAACACGGATTTCACGGATTAAACGGATTTACACGGATTTTACGGAAAATGAATAGGAACACGGATTTCACGGATTAAACGGATTTACACGGATTTTTGTAAACCATCGAGAAAACTGGAAAATGTGGAAATTCTGCAATATCTCTCCACATCTTACTTCAAACTACATACTATGTTTCACTTTTCCACTTTTCCACTATCCCACTTTTGAACCCTTGAACCCTTGAACCTTTCAACCTTTCAACCTTTCAACTACAACCCCCTTTTCCACTTACGCATTTCTGGCATTAAGTAGTATTCTCTCAGGTTTTGCCAAAAGTTCCGCTCCAAACCCTGCCGTTGCCAATGCTTTTGTGCTGGAAGATTGTCTCCAGCTTTGTAATATGTCCCAAAACTGGCTTGCAGGTTCAGGGACGATAAAAGTGCATGAGGATTACTGCCAGTTCTTCCATAGGGGTAGGCGAAGTGCTTATGCCAGGGAAGATTCAGGTTTTCCATAGCCTGTATGTTTAAGTCAATTTCGGCTTTTGCTTCATCCTTGTCCAATCTGCTGAAATCCGGATGCGTATGACTGTGTAGGGCAAGCTCTATTCCTTTTGCAGCAAGGGTTGTTAGCTGGTCTTGCGTATAAAAAGGTTTGTTTCTTGCCAGATATTCTTTCTCAGTCCAAGCTAGAAGCTCGCTCCAAAGTCTATCCATTATCAAGTCTTTATCCTGCATGCTGATAACCGAGAAGAGGGTGGCAAGGTTTGCTCCAGGGATAGCGTTATCTATGTGCTGGTTAAGCTTGGCTGCTTGCACATATCGTCGCAGCAGGATCAGTTTATGGTTCCAGGCCAAGGCTGTATTATCAATGCATTTCCCGATCAGAAACAGGGTCGGTTTTATGCCGTATTGCTCGTTCATTTGCAGCAAAACAGGATAATTCACAGCAAAACCATCATCCAGAGTGATGCAAACCTGCTTGGACCGGTTGGTTTGCAGAGCTTCAGACAAGCTGACGAATTTCCAGCCTCTGGTTTTCAGCCAGGATAATTGGCGGAAAAAACTTCGGACATTGATCCCCAGCGGATAGATATCCGGCTTTTGGTTCGCAATCACGTGGTAATAAAGAATCCGGGTGGAGTGTTCTTTCATATGAACATAGCTTTTTGTCCGTGATGATTCTGTCAAGCTTGGCTAAGATGGCCTGCGATTGGAGAGCCCGGATTCGGAGAGCCTGCGTCCCGCAGGCATGGCTAAACCTGCGTCTCGCAGGTTTTCTTTTACTCCTGCGTCCCGCAGGAGCCCCTTTCCTGCGAAGTCGCTGAATCTCCAGATGCGCCTTGACACTTTAAGCATGCATATTATGCTGGAATTTCGCATATGCCAAACAGGAGAGAAAGGATGAAGATAGCCCAGATCGTAGGTGCCAGACCCCAGTTTGTAAAGCTGGCTCCGCTAAGCCGTGAACTGCGTAAACAGCACCAGGAGATCATTATTCACAGCGGTCAGCATTATGACAATCAGATGAATGAAGTTTTTTTTCGCGATATGGAAATCCCCCGGCCCGATTATAACCTGGGCATCGGTTCGGGAACTCAAGGCAAACAGACTGCAGATATCCTAAGTGCCATCGAGCAGGTATTGCTAAGCGAAAAGCCAGACCGCATTGTAGTTTATGGCGATACAAATACCACTCTGGCGGGAGCTTTGGCCGCTGTAAAACTTGGCATCAAAACCGCTCATGTGGAAGCCTGTTTGCGCAGCTTCAACCGCAGTATGCCGGAAGAGATCAACCGGATTGTGGCAGATCATGTGTGCGATATCCTGCTTGCTCCCACTGCCAAAGCGATGGAGAATGCCAAGAGCGAAGGTTTGCTAAGCAAAACTCATCTGGTTGGAGATATCATGGTGGACAGCCTTAAGTTTGGTCTGGCCAAGGCTGAAAGGGAATCCCTGGCTATTACAAACCTGAATTTGGAAAACACAGAATATAGTCTCTTAACTCTGCACCGTCCCTACAATGTGGACGATCCGGAACAGCTACTCCGCATCCTGGAAGGATTAAACCGTTTGCAGCGTTTGATCATCTTTCCGGTGCATCCACGGACCCGGAACGTCCTAAGTAAATCAAACCTCCAGCCTCTGAACAATATCCGCTGCATCGAGCCGCAGGCTTATCTGGATTTCCTAAGTCTCATGCAGCATTCCCAGGCGATTCTAACCGATTCGGGCGGAATTCAAAAAGAGGCCTATATCCTGAAAAAACCGTGCATAACCCTGCGCTACGAAACGGAATGGGTGGAAACCGTGGCCAGTGGCTGGAATTTGCTGCTTCCTGTGAATGCCGCTGCTTTCCCCGAAGCCATCAACGATTTTAGAGTTCCAAAACAGCATCCCGAAATATTTGGCAGTCAGGTGGCTGAAAAGATGGCGGATTTGATATGAATTCTGTGTGGGTTTGGTAGAATAGAGAAAAAGTGAAAAAGTGAAACAAGGTGTGAATCCTGCAGCCAGGATTTATATCTATAATGACCTCTTCCTCTTCATCACTCCTTATGCGAGACGCCGGAAAAGGTGACCTGCGAGGCCTAGCTACTCCATCACTTCCTTCTTCCTTACAACCTTGGTTCTTCTCGCCATCCACCTGATACCCTCCCGCATCTGATCCGCGTGGCTTCCGGGTGGAGTCCGCGTGGTATCCGGGTGGCCAGGAAGGATTACACTGTAATGAAAGAAGGACTTTAACGGCTTACCAGATTGAACACCACTCTACCCAGAAGCAGCAGTAAAGCCAGAATGAAAACCTCTTTGATCAGTTTATTGCCTTTCAGGATAACGAGTTTGGAGCCCAGGATGTTTCCGGTAATTCCACAGATTGCCCCTGGAATCGCCAGCGGCAGGTAAACGTGGCCGGAAACTGAAAAAGTAATCAGTGCGGCTATATTTGAGGCCAGATTGACCACCTTGGTATTGCCATTGGCCATCACAAACTCATAATGCAGCAAGGAGGCATAGATCAGGATCAGGAAGGTGCCTGTGCCCGGGCCGAAAAAGCCATCATAAAACCCGATCCCCAGCCCGGCAAGGCTTCCTAGCAGCAGCCGGTAACCCATTTTCAGCAGATGTGCTTTGTTTTCATAACCCATTTTTCTGCTGCTGAGAGACAAAACTGCCACGGCGGGGATCAACACCACCAGCAGGTAGTTCAAAACATCAGCCGAAACCAGCAAGGCTGCGGAAGCTCCCAGCCAGGAACCAAGCAAGGCAAAAGCTGCGCTCAGCAAGGCAACCGGAATGTCTATCATTTTGGCTCTGAAATAGTTGGCAGTGGAAAAAACAGTGCCGAAACAGGAAGAAAACTTGTTGGTTCCCAAGGCCAGATGAGGCGGGATGCCAACGCTCCAGTAGGCCGGTAGGGAAATAAGACCTCCTCCTCCAGCTATGGCGTCGATCAGTCCAGCCAAAAAGATGAAGGGTAAAACTATCGCATAGTCCAACGGGCTTAAAGTTATCAGATGCTGCATCTAGAGTTCCGCCTTGAATTCAAGCTTTAATTCGTGATTGCTTTTTTGGGCTGGGTAATCGCTGAACCGGTAATCCAAGCTAAGGCTGCTATAATTGTTCAGCCGGTAAATTCCGTTCAGGCTGAGGCCGGGTATCCAGCCTTCCCGCTTGTTTGGCAGAAAGCCAAAGTAGCCGCTACCAGTAAGGATATTGCGGGTAAGCGAAAAGCTGCCTGAAAGCCGGTATTTTTGCAGCCAAACACTTCGAAAAGTGGGGGAAAAGAAGTAGCTGTGTAAACGGTATGCTTCGCTGCCATCCTGCTTGCTGCCATCTTCGCGGGTGTAGCTTAGCTCTGCCTGCAGATTGCTTTGCAGGGCCAGATTTCGTTGCACCAGGGCACTGAGGCCAAAGCTTTGCAGGCTGGAGAGATAGCGCGAATCTTCGGCTGTATCTTGGCTAAAGAGCAAACGTGTATTGTAGCTGGAATAGCCTTTGATGTCAAACTGCATCATGCGTTGAAAGCTGTAGCTGCGATCGGGGTTTTGATAGCGCTTGTCCAGGCTGCGCTCCAGATTTAGCTGAAGATTTGCGTTAACGTGATTGCGGATCAGCTCCAGCCACAGGGTTTGCTGCAGGTTTTGGCGGCCAAAGATGGTGTTGGTTTCGTTGTAAACCGTTCCCGGCCAAAAAATGTATCTTTTCCAATCGTCGCGGTTCCGGCTTTGCTCGTTCAGTTGCAAAGTGCTGTCCATTTGCCAGCGTTTCCAGAAGTCGCCTTGCAGGTAGTTTGCCGGCTTAACATAGAGCGTCCAGAGAGCGTTGACCTCGCTGGCCAGGGTTCCCTGAGAACTGGTGATATACACATAATCATAATCACCATCTGGAATGCTGACTCCTGTGCTGTCGTAAAGCCCCAGGCCATTTCCTATGTATTGAAGTTCTCTGATCTTGGGGAAAAACTCAGTTTGGTTCAGTTGATAGTTTGTATAGAGGCTAAGCATTTGCTTCAAAGCGCCAAGATTGGAGCGCAGATTCATCAGATCGTAGCTGGAGAGCGGATTTTCGGTTGCGGGCTGACGAAGCTGACGATGGGTGAAATCCAGATCGAGACGCTGTTGCCCCAGATTCAGCACCTGTTTGTAAGCATAGGTTTCCGAACGGTTTTGGGTAGTCCAAATTGACTGATTTCGCACTTTAGTGTTATCGGCGCTAAAGCTGATTTGGGAGAATACTTTTGCGCTATTGCCCCAGCTTAGCTGCGGACTAAGCTTTCTATAGTCTGTTCCAAACGAATCTTGAAGCAAGGAGTTCTGCAAAGCCTCCAGCTTTAACCGCAGAGATCCATACAGCCAAGCCAGGTTTCCCTGCAGGTATTGTAACTTGCTTTTGCCCTGCCCACCTGTTTTGGCTTTTTGCTCGGCCAGGGTGCTTAGCAGATTGATGCTTGGCAAAAAACCCTTACCGCTCGATGATGAACTGAACCGCAATGCTTTCAGGTCGTTCAGATCGGCAATGTCGCGATATCGCAGCATCAGGCTTAGTTTCCATTTCTGGCCGAGGTGGGTCATCAGGAGATCGCTGTTTCGCTGAGCCAGAGAATCTGCATTGGCCAGGGCGTTAAAATCGTATTCTGCTTCCGGATTGCGGTATTTGCCAAAGAGCTTGGTATTGGCGGTGCGTTCCTCATGCTCCAGCCTAATCTTATTCGAGGCCAGAGGCAGCTCTGCATAGGCGAAAAGCAATCCACCCAGATTGTCATTATCGTTCAGATTGGAGAGAGTGTTTTGGTCAGAAAGTGATCCCAGGGTTTCCAACCCTGCCGAAAAAGCTGAGCTTTGGTAGCTAAGAATGAACTCCAGATTGGCTGTTTTGGCTGGCGGAACAAGTCTTTTTTGGGGTAACCAGGAACCCTGACCAATCCCTGCATAACGGAACTTGCCGCTGGAGAATTCCACGTAATCGCCATTACCAAAGCCTACGTAGCTGAATGTCAGATCATAATTTGCCAAGCTGTCACCGGGAGCGTATTCATAATATTCAGCTCCCGTTTGGCTGATCACCAGCTTGTAGTTGCCCGTTCCCGCTTCCACCTGGTTTATGCCATTACCCCAGATCGGGTTATCTCCGGCTTGCTGCAGGGAATCCAGATCGGCACTTGAAAATGTTGTGGCAAGGGGATGGCGTTTGTTATCCTGTTGCCAGATGAAGTGATGGCGTAAACTGATATTCTGGCCGAAAGGCAGATAAGATGAACTCAGATAGCTGGAAACCGGATAGTATTCCTCGGTATACTGAAGGCGCACCAGCACGCTGTTTGCTGAGCTGATCAGCCTCTTGAACATCAGGCTACCCTCAGAATAGTCTATGCTGTAGTCCAAACCTCGTTCCCAACGGCTGCCATCCACGAAAACTTCTTCTGAGGCAGCCACGATAAGAAATCCTGGCTGAAAGTCATTCGGCCTTAGATAGTAGGGACCTTGCTTGCCATCAATGATTGGCAGGATTAGTGAGCTGCTTTTTCCGCTGCCCGCTGCATAAGCTGCTTGCAGCTCGTAATCGTTTTTGTAGCTGGCGGAAATGCCTTCAAAGCTGCTTTGGTATTCCAGGTAGCGCGAATCGCGGAATTCCAGATTCAAATCGCCCATGGCAAGTGAGTAGTGTTTGCCATAAAGCTTTATAAATACTTTGTCAAGGGAACTCAGCTCTTTGGAATCACCTTCGGGAGAGAGTTTGGACTGGCTGTCCGATAACTGGGCTTCCAGATTTACATCCTGCGAAAGCTCACCGTTCAGAGACACAAAGAGGGACTGCTTCAGGTCGAAGGCTTCATCGTCTGAAAATGCTATGGCAAAGGTTTTGGAGCCTTTTATCTCCAGTTTTCCGTCTGGATTGAAAAGCGTTTTGGGTTTTTTTACGATTCGAGCGTAGAGACTGTCTGAGGGTGGCTGGATCTCGTAGAGCTGAACTGGCCTCTGCAGACTTGAAGGCACCAGGATGTATTCAATACGGAGCTGATCGGTTTCCGGCAGACGGAGAAGCAATAGAATACCAGTCTCATAGTTCAGCAAATAATCCACACCAAACACCAGGTTCAGGCTGTCGGCCATTATGCTTTCGCTATGGTGGATCAGAGGTTTATCCGATATCTTGTAGCTTATTTCAGAAGGGTTTAGTGATATGGATTTGCGGGAAATAAGAGATTGCGAAAACAGCAGAACCGTGCCAAACAGAAAACAAAGGTTGATCAATAAACGCTTTGAACAGGGCAAGGCGCTATACTTTGTGGATTACATAGGTAACCACACCCCAAATCATGAAATCCATGTCCTCATGAATTAGAATGGGGCTGTAGTCTTCATTTTCGGGCACCAGATAATACTGCGAATCCTCGATGTGCAGGCGTTTGACGGTTAGTTCTCCATCCAGGATGGCGATCACGATTCGGTTGTGTGTGGCTTCGAGGGCTCTGTCCACGATCAGAATGTCGTCTGGCAGGATTCCTGCGCCCTGCATGGAGTATCCTTCCACACGCACGAAAAAGGTGGAGGCTTCATGAACTATGAGATGCTCATTAAGGTCAAGCTTGCCTTCGATGTAATCCTGAGCTGGAGAGGGGAAGCCGGCATTTATCTTTGATGCCATCAAAG
>CAZGWB010000024.1:8926-33672 GCA_964529335.1 uncultured Candidatus Cloacimonas sp. | reverse complement strand
CAAAGCAGGATAATACCATTGATTTGCAGACTCTTACGCGAGAGGAAATCTACACGCGGGACTTGCCTTGCCTCAGCATCAAACGCTCCGTGGAGGCGGGTTTGCTGCCTGTGGTTTACGATTATGAGGCTCTGGACCGGCAGATTTGAGCAGCTAAGGAAAAGCCATAAACAACAAAAGAGGACTTTGCAGCGTCCTCTTTTGTAATGATCGTTTCAGCCGGGAACGGAAAAAGATTGGCTTAGCCGATCAGTCCATCCCGTTTCAGAAGGGCATCGGGATCGGGTTTGCGACCCCGGAAAGCGATAAACAAGTCCATCGGATGGAAGGAATTGCCACGGGCAAGGATATATTTCTCAAAGGCAACTGCCACTTCCTGATTGAAGATACCCTTTTCGGTGAAAAGGCTCCAGGCATCGGCTTCCAATGCTTCTGCCCACTTGTAAGAATAGTAGCCCGCTGAGTAGCCACCTGCAAAGATATGGGCAAAGGCACAGGAAATATTGCTGCCATCCAGAGGGGGAAGCAGCCGGAAACGCTCTATGGCATTATTTTCAAAGGCGTTCACATCGCTAATGCTATCCGGATCTGCGATATGCCAGCTGAAATCCATCATCCCATAGCGAAGCTGGTTTATATTGGCAATTCCAGCTTGGAAGTTCTTGGCAGCGATCACTTTGTCCAGCAATTCCTTGGGAAGCGGTTCGCCGGTTTGATAATGCCGGGCAAACAGGTTCAATGCTTCTTCTTCCAGCAGCCAGTTTTCCATGATCTGGCTGGGCAGTTCCACAAAATCCCACAGCACGCTGGTGCCGGAAAGGCCTTTGTAATAACCCTGTGCCAAAAGCGAATGCAGGGCATGGCCAAACTCGTGGAATATGGTTCTGGCTTCGTTTAAGGTTAGCAGAGATGGTGTTTCATCGGTGGAAGGGGTAAGGGACGCCACAATGCTTACATGCGGACGGCGCAAGCCATCACGGTGCAAGCCCTGTCCCTGGAAACTGGTTTTCCAGGCCCCGCCGCGCTTTGTTTCACGGGGGAATAGATCCATATAGACCAAGCCCAGGAAGTCCCCTGTTCTGCTGTAAACTTCCCAGGTGGTAACGTCAGGATGATAAACCGGAACGTCAAACACCTGCTTCACTTGAATTCCATATATCTTGCCGGTTACCGTAAACAGCCCTTCCAGAACGTTTTCCACTTTGAACCAGGGTCGCAGCTCCTCTGGATCGTAGGCATAGAGCTGTTCTTTCAGCTTGTTTGAGTAATAGGCCATGTCCCAGGGCATCAGTTCATCCAGGTTATCCATGGCTTTGGCCAGGGTTTTCACCGCTTCCACTTCTTTTTGGGCTGCAGGATAGGCGATAGCATAGATCCTTTCCAGGAATTCTGAGGCTGTCTCATAAGAGCCTGCCATGCGATCGGTCAAAACGTAATCGGCATGGTTTTTATAACCCAATAGAACAGCTTTTTCGGCACGAAGTTTCAGGGTCTTTATGATGATCTCTTGATTGTCATATTCATCACGGAAAGCGCGGGATGAATAAGCCTGCTGAATCTGCTTTCTGATCTCGCGGTTTTTGCAATAGGTAAGGACAGGTGTAAGGCTGGAAGGCTGCAGATTAAACAACCATCCGCTTTCCTTGCCTTTCTTTTTGGCTAAAAAGGCTGCGGCTTTCAAAGAGTTTTCCGGAATACCTTCCACATCCTTGGGATCGGTGATGTGCAGTTCCCACTTGTTGGTGGCAGCCAGAACGTTGTCGCTGAATTTTGGACTAAGCTGCGATGCCTCCATCTGAATCTCGGTCAGACGTTTTTTATCGGCTTCTCCAAGCATGGCACCACCCCGGATGAAGCTGGTATAGGTGCGTTCGATCAGGCGATAGCGTTCTGCTTTTTTGAGGGCTTCTTTGTCGTTTAGGTCTTTGGGGATCTGAGGCTTGGGCTGACCAGCCACTTCCTGGTCGTAAACAGCCTTCACTTTTTGAAAAATAACCGGATCGGTAGCAATGCTGCTGCCAAATTCAGCCAGCATCGGTGAAATATGTTGCGCCAGAGCTTTGTGAGCGTCATCGGACTCGGCAGATAACAGGTTGAAGTAGATATTGGCCACGTAGTCCAGCAGTTCGCCGTTCAGTTCCAGCTCCAGAATTGTATTCTCAAATGTGGGTGATTCAGAGTTGCTTTTTAGCGCTTCGATCTCGGCTTTGGCTTCCTTAAGGGCTTCCTGGATGGCCGGCAGATAATGCTCGGTTTTGAATTCCGGAAAGGGGATCGCCTTCAGACGGTGGTCATTCTTGCGGTTCAAGAGGGGATTTGTGTTTTCCATGTTATTTCCTTTTAGTTAATTATCATTTACAAACCAAGATAATTGATACCCGTCTGCGGTCAAATGTTTTGTGCCACAACGAGGAAAAGAGGAAAAGTGGAATTTGAAACGAGGTTCATAGATGATGTAGTCGGTTAACCTTATAATGCACCACTATCGATCTCAGGGTTACACCTTTTCACCTTTCTACCCTTCCACTTTAAAATCCAGTTGACACAAACCCCATGTCAGATAGTTTGTTATGAAAGTAAGAAGAGGAATAAGAAAATGAAGATCAAGATGACAAGAGAATTCATCGAAAAGCTGCCCAAAACTGATTTACATGTACATTTGGATGGCAGTGTGCGGATTGACACGATCATAGATCTTGCCAAGCAAAACAACATAAAACTCCCCACTCTGGACAAGAAAAAACTACGTGACCTGATCGTGTGTGGAGACAAGACTGAAAGCCTGGACGATTACCTGCGCGGATTTCATATCGTAAATCTTGTTTTGCAGGACAAGGAAGGCTTGAAAAGAGCCGCCTACGAACTGGCGGAAGACGCTGCCAAAGAAAATGTCCGCTATATGGAAGTGCGCTATTCACCAATTCTACATACTCTTAACGGTCTCAAACTTACCGAAATCTCTCAGGCCGTGATTGACGGACTTAAGCACGGTGAACGCGATTTCGGCATTAAAACCGGCGTGATCATCTGCGGCATCCGAAATATGGATCCCACCACTTCTTTGAAGCTGGCAGAGCTGGCCATCGCCTTCAAAAACAAAGGCGTGATCGGCTTTGATCTGGCTGGTGGTGAATACAATCATCCTGCCAAAGACCATAAGGATGCCTTTGATCTGGCGCTAAAAAACAACCTCAACATAACTATCCACGCCGGAGAAGCCTATGGCCCCGAAAGCATCCATCAGGCCTTGCACTATTGCGGAACGCACCGCATCGGCCATGGCACCAGGCTGGTGGAGGACGGAGATCTGCTAAATTACGTAAACGACCACCGTATTCCCGTAGAGATTTGCATCAAAAGCAACTTCCATACCAAAGCTGTTGCCAATATCCGCAGCCATCCGATTGATTTCTATATCGATTACGGCCTTCGTGTTACCATCAATACCGATAACCGCACCATTAGCGATACCAACGTTACCGACGAATACATGCTGGCCATCAATGAATTGGGGCTCGACTATCCCACCGTGAAATACGTTATCCTGAACGGCTTTAAAAGCGCTTTTATCCCCTACAAGGAAAGGGTTCGCCTCATCAACCAGACCCTGAAGGAATTTGAGGAGATCGAGGAAGCCGAGTTGAAAACCAAGATCAAAGTAAAAGAAAATCTCTAAGGTAATGCCGTGCAACATATTATCCTAAGCGCAATAAAAGAAACCAACTCCCTTTTGACCGACCTGCTGAACGATCAGGAAAGGCAAACTGAAATCCAGAGCTTGGCCCGACAAATGGCCGAGGTGTTTCAACGGGGTGGTAAACTGATAGTCTTTGGCAATGGCGGCAGCATGTGCGACGCCATGCATCTGGCCGAAGAGCTCACCGGACGCTTTCACCAGGACAGACCTGCCCTTCCGGCCATCGTAATCAGCGATCCGGGGCACCTTAGTTGTGTGGCCAATGATTATGGTTTCGATCAAGTTTTTGCGCGGGGTGTGCAGGCCTATGCCAAAACCGGCGACCTGGTGATCGGCATCTCCACCAGCGGAAACTCCCCAAACGTGATTAAAGGCCTGGAAACCGCCATCGCCAAGGAATGCTTCACGGCAGCTCTATTGGGCAAAGATGGCGGCAAACTGAAAGAACTATGCGATTTCAGGATCATTATCCCTTCCGATAACACGGCCAGAATTCAGGAAGTGCACTCAGCGATAATCCACATCCTGATCGAACTGGTGGAAAAAGAGCTGTTTGGATAGAACGCAGCCTGCCTGATAAGCCGAAACCTCCCGTTTGTGCAAAAATCCAGATGACTGGCTTAGGATTTGCTTTAATACTCAAATCTCAGTTTACTTTTTACATAAATTGAGTTGCAACAAACGAACTCTAATCTGATTTGATTGCCAGCATGCACAGAATAATAAGCAGACAAATCAGGTAGCTGAGTTTAAATTCAAAGAACCAAAGGAATACCATGTTACACAGACACTTCAGAACCTACCTGCTACTGACCCTCATAATTGTGGTCAGCACCATAAATGCAGATTATTACGACAGCGTGATCAACCTCACAGGGCAAAACCTGTTCTATGGATTGCGCAGCCTGATCTCAAACAACACCAATACCAGCTACGACGATTCCAAGGAAGTGCTCTTCCAAACCCTGGACAACACAGGCGGGAACGTAACCTGCATCTACACGGGACAGGTTTACAATGTGGGATATAACTACAATGGCAGCAACAATCCCAATACCGAGCACACCTATGCCCAAAGCTGGTTCAACGGCAGCGATACCTCCAAAAAGAAATCCGATCTGCACCACCTCTTTGTAACCAATTCAGTGGTGAATAGCTCGCGGGGAAACCTGCCTCTTTACACAGTGGGAAGCCATAGCGCCGCAACGGTTTACTATACAAATACACCTTGGCAAAGCTACCGTGGCTACAGCCTGAACAACCAGATGGTGTTTGAACCCGCAGATGAATCCAAGGGTAATATCGCCAGAGCCTTACTCTATTTCTATACCCGTTATAACAATGAAAGCCTTGTGCAACAAAACACCGACATGCTTCCGGTTCTGGTGCAATGGCATAGCTTTGACCCACCCGATGCCGCTGAAATTACACGTAATACAGGCGTTTATAATTATCAAAACAACCGCAATCCCTATGTGGATCATCCGGAATTTGTAGGCCGTATCTGGGGAGGAAGCTCATCCGAAGATGAGCTGCTAACCGCAGTATCGGATTTTATGATCAGTTCCTGCTACCCCAATCCTTTTTCCTCTGAGTTGAACTACAGCATCTCCAGCAAAAGTGATACTCCTGCAACGCTGACGATTTACAATCTGAAAGGCCAGGCAGTTCACCGGCAAGAACTAATCTTACAGCCGGGGGAAAGCAAATTCCGTTGGGATGGCAAGGATGCCAGCGGTTCAGAATCCGCAGCCGGAATTTACCTAATCAGGGTATCGGGAAAAGCAGGCAGCGCCACTATCAAAACTGTAAAAATCTGATTAGACTGGATAGCTCTGAGGGGTTTCAAAGCATTCCCTTCGTTTAACAATCTCATACAATCAATCCCTTTCCATGCTTACCCAGCGGGTGCCTCGCGAGATCCACGCGGACTCCTCCCGAATGTGATCCGCGTGGCTTCCGGGCGGAGTCTGCGTGGTATCCGGGTGGCAAGCAAGGTTCCAGGCTGTTAGCAAAAAGCAGGGAAACCTTGTCGGTTTCCCTGGAGTCTGTGTGAGGAGTTGGAGATTAAGCTTTCATTTTTGCCAGGATTCCCGCCACATGCCTGCCTTGGAATCTGGCTCCCTCGAGCTCATTCTGGCTGGGCATCCGGCTGCCGTCCCCACCTGTTATGGTGGAGGCTCCATAAGGTGAAGCTCCGGTTATTTCGGTCATGATCGTCTGGCCGCTAAAGCTGTAGGGAAGACCGGCGATCAGCATCCCATGATGCAGCAGAACTGTGTGCAAGCTAAGTATGGTGGCTTCCTGACCTCCATGCTGGGTTGCCGTGCTGGTAAATACGCTTCCAATCTTGCCAATCAGCGCACCTTTGGCCCAAAGCCCGCCGGTGGCATCCAGAAAAGCCTTCATTTGTGAGGCGATCATACCAAACCGGGTTGGCGCTCCAAAGATAATGGCGTCGTAATCCGCCAGTTCTTCGGGACTGGCAACGGGGATATCCGCAAAGGCTTTTCTGGCCTCCACAGCGCCGATCTTGGCGAGCAGTTCGTTTGAGAGTGTTTCGGGAACCTGCTTGATTATCACTTCTATTCTGTCAATTTCTTTGGCACCTTCCGCCACGGCCTTGGCCATCTGGTAGATGTGCCCGTAGGTTGAGTAAAACAACACTAAGAGTTTCATTTATGTCTCCTGAATTACTATCGTTTTACCAATAGTATAGTCGATATATCCCACCAGACAAGTGGGAAATGCCGACTCATTTGGCTTGGATCGATATTGATTTGGTAGGCAAATAATTAGCTGTTTCGCAGATCAGGAACTGAGCTTAGAAATTTGTAATTGACAGGAATTCTTTCTGAGCTTTAATGGTATGAATGGATTATTTTGGGATCCCCAGAGCCGTTGTAAGCATCTAAACACCATTATGGTAAACCCTTATGGCGCATTGGAGATAAGAAGGAGTTTAATCATGACCCCGGATGATGAAACAAGATCGCTTTCCGAGGAACAGACTGCGTACCCGCAGAGCAATGAAGCGCTAGAAACTGAAGAGCCGCAAAGCGAACTGGAAAGCCTGAGGGCTGAACTAAAGACCCTTAAAGAGAAATATGAACGCTATCGCGGCTATGTGGAAAATGCCGACGACATAGTGCTTTGTGTATCTCGTGAAGGCAAGATTACTGAGATTTCGGACAACTGGAATCACTTTCTGGATTATGACCGAAATTATCTACTCGGTCTGACAAGTTTCAGTGCTCTGATCCATCCGGACGACCGTCAACGCACCCTTGCTCTTTTTGCTGAGACTCTAAACACAGGAAAACCCCAACGGGGAATTGAATTCCGAATAATCGACAAAACCGGCTGTATCAAGTGGTTCTATTCGAATACCACTCCGATGTTCGACATCAATGGCAGAGTGGATTACGTGCTTGCCTTAGCCAGAGATATTACCGACAACAAAAATACCCTGCAAGCCCTGGAAGAAAGCCGTTTGCAGATGAAGGAAGCGCAGCGCATTGGCAAAATCGGTGATTGGGAATGGCGCACCGGCGAGGATTTTGTCCGTTGGTCAGATGAAATGTATCGCATCTTCAATGTAGCTCCCGGAACCCGCATCTCCCGCCAGAAAGCCGATGAGATATTTCCCGAAAACGAGCGGGAAAGGGTTTTGGGCCTTACCCAGAAAGCCATAGACACGGGTGAACCGCAATCGGTGGAAAGCCCCATCCTGCGCGACAATGGTGAAATTGGCTACATCTATGGAAAGGGACAGGCAATACGCGACGAAGCAGGAAATCTTGTAAAGATAGTAGGGTTTTACCAGGACATAACAGAACGCAAGCTCTATGAAGAGCAGCTGAAGAAAAGCGAAGAACGCTTCCGCCTACTGATCGAAACCATGCGTGAAGGCGTTGTGATAGTGGACAATGATGATGTGATTCAATACATAAACCGCAGTTGCTGCGATCTCTTCGGCTACACTCAAGAATTTCTACTGGGTAAGACCGGCTATAAATACCTGATATCAGAAGAAGATCAGCAACATATAGTTGATAAAAACGTCCAGCGTCAGCAAGGCCTAAGCGACATCTATGAAGTTCGTGGCCAGAAAACCAGTGGAGAGATCATCTGGCTAAAGATAAGCGGAACTCCTCTATGCAACGAAGCCGGTGATGTAATCGGCTCCATGGGCATCATGACCGACATTACCGAGCAGAAAAAAGCCGAGCGGGAGAGATTCAGGCTGTTAAATCTATTGGATAACAGCCTGAACGAGATTTATCTCTTTGATGCCGACAGCTTCCATTTCCGCTATGCGAATCTGGGAGCAGAAAGAAATACAGGCTGGAAAAAGGCTGAGCTATATGACATGCAGCTTTTCGACCTCCTGCGCGACTACACCCCCCAAACCCTGCAAACCAAACTGCAAGGACTTAGCAGTGGCCAGATCGACAAGCTGGTTTTTGAAACCCAGCAAACCCGCAAAGATGGCCGCAGTTATCCTGTGGAAATGCATATACAGTTATACAAACAAGAAGAAGGCGATTTGTTTTTAACTGTGGTAAACGACATTACCGAAAGCAGAAAACTGCAGGAACAGCTCTTGGCCAGCCAGAAGATGGATGCCATCGGACGCCTGGCCGGAGGAATAGCACACGACTTTAATAATCTCCTAACCGTTATCCTTGGATATGGTGAAGAGCTCTTAAGTGGATTAAAACCTGAGGATCCCAATCATTTCGAAGTAGAGGAGATTGTTAAAGCCGGTCAACGCGCCTCCAGCCTAACTCATCAGTTGCTGGCTTTTAGCCGTAAACAGCTTATCCAACCTAAAATTCTGGATTTGAACCATCTGCTGAACAATCTCGAAAGCATGCTGAAACGATTGATCGGAGAACACATAGAGTTTCAAACTGAACTGCAATCCGGCCTTTGGCAGATAAAAGCCGATCCAGGGCAGATGGAACAGATAATCGTAAATTGTGTCCTAAACGCCCGCGATGCTATGCCCAAGGGTGGCAAGCTGGTGCTTGGAACCAAAAATAAGAGCTTAAGCGAGACAGATCTGGGAAAACTCCACGACTGCGAACCCGGAGATTATGTGGTTATCAGCATTACAGACAACGGTGAAGGCATCCACTCATCGCTGCTGAGCCGCATTTTCGAGCCTTTCTTCAGCACCAAGGATAAAAGCAAGGGTATGGGACTTGGGCTTTCCACGGTGTATGGCATCGTGAAACAAGCCGGCGGTTTCATTCATGTGGAAAGCGAGCCAGGCAAAGGCAGCAGCTTCCATCTTTATCTGCCCGCAACACAGGAGAAGCCAGCTTCACGGATGAGTGCTTCCTTGGGACAGGAATTAATGGGAAACGGCGAAAGCATCCTGATTGTGGAAGATGAGATTTCACTTTTGCAGCTCTTTGAGAAGATCATCTGCAACCTTGGCTACAAGGTAAGCATCTGCTCCAGCGGAGTGGAAGCACTGCAACTGATAAATGAAGGCTTGCAGCCAAACGTAGTGATAACCGACGTGATCATGCCAACCCTGAACGGAAAAGACCTGGCCGACCGGATCAGGCTGCAAAACCCCCGGCAAAAAATGATTTTTATGTCTGGCTTCACAGATGATGTCCTGGCAGAACACGGGGTGATGAATCAGGGCATTCCCTTTATTCAAAAACCATTCACCGCCCGCGGAATAGCCATCAAGATCAAACAGGTTTTAGAAAACTAACCGAATGGATGGAAGTGTTTATGAGATATGCTGTTTCGTTATTTTTCACGCTTCTGATGTTTAGCTCGCTGCTGCAAGGCTACCAGAATTCTGCACCAAGCTTGATAACCCCTACCAATCTATATCCAGGTGAAGGCGAAATCAATCTGGCACATCGCTTTTATGGCAAGCTGAAAGACAACCCTTTGGATACTTTTTTCGGCATGGATAATGGCGCGAACGTGCAGGTTTCCGCACGGGCCTGCGTTTGGAAAAGCCTGGAACTGAAAGCAGGATATACCCGCAACAACAAACAATATGATCTGGGAATTGGATATAAGCTTAGCCCGGTTGACTTTCCGGTGTTGGCTCAGCTTGACCTGAAGTATTTTTCCTTTATGCAGCCCGGAATCAGCTCTCGCAGGGATAATATCCTCTATTTAACAAGTCTTCAGGCTCAGCCCTGGAAGGATCGCCTGGCCCTAACTCTGAATACAGGTTTCGACGGTTATTATGAAAGGCCGGTAAACGGCATTGGTTTGCTTGTAAACATAACTGAGAATCTTAGCCTCATCGGAGAATACTATCCTGTTCTGGATAGGAATTCAGCTCCCGAAAGAGTCAAACCATACCTTGGCAAACACGATGCCTATTGCATGGCAATCAAAGCAGATACTTACGGACATCACTTCATCTTCAGCCTGGGAAATTCCAAAGGGATGGATCCCCGGATTCAATCTCTGGGTGCAGATACCCGCGATCTGCATTTGGGTTTTAACATTCAGCGGCGTCTGGGAGTTTAACATGAAAATGCTCTATCTGCTTTTTGCCATTTTTACCGCCCTTGCCCTGATGTCCTGCGATACAGTTTGGGATGAACCTCTCACACCTGATTCGGATCTACCCGACAGCGAAGGTTTCTATGTATGTGCCAAAGGCGATTTTGTGTTTCGCTATAAGCGTGACGGCAACGACCATCTGCTGTGCCGCTATACTGCCAAAGGCACAGGCTGGATCGGGGTCGGCTTTGCCCCTCAGCAGCAAATGTCCCAAGCCAATTTTATCATCGGCTATTACGATAATACAGGTCATCTGCGGGATGACTGGGGGATATCCAATACCAGCCATACATCGGATACGGCTTTGGGCGGAACCAACGATTGTGTGCTGGTTACCGAAGGCTCGGATAACGGTGTAAGCACCTATCTCCAGTTTACTATTCCCCTGAACTCAGGCGATCAGTATGATACCGTCCTTACTCCCGGTGTAGAAATCCCGGTTATCTTTGCCACCGGTAGCGAAGATGACTTCAACAGCTATCATACCTCATATGCTACCGGAAGCATCAAAATAAGGTAAGTATACTATTTCATCAGTGTAATGCGGTGCCGGGAATAACCCTCAGGGCTCTCCAATACTACTTGGTAAACCCCGCTGGGGCATCCTTTTCCCTGCAGATCGAGTCCATCCCATACAAAGCTGCCCAAGCCTGTTTTACTTGGTTCAATTTCCTTTGCGTAAACTAGCTGTCCCCTCTGGTTAAATATCTTTAAGCGGGCAGGATGCTTGGCTGGGGATTGATAACTGATGGTGGTACTGGGATTGAAGGGATTGGGATAGTTACCCAGAATCCTGTTTGCACCGCTGATATATTCGTCCTGCGAAGAAACGGGAGCAAGAAGCGATATCTGAGCAAAATCTGCATCCGCATGCATTCCTGTGTAGTTATCAGCTCCGTTTGCGCCTCTTGCCAGAATTATCGGATAGCTTTGGTTTATCATCATAGCCTGGTCGTATTGATCGCCTGATATCAAAGGAATGCTGAAATGGAGCTGGGTTATCCCGGCTGCTTCGGTTCCCTGCAACAAGCTTACGTTGCTAGTCCCACCCAGATTGGTGTCTGCCGCATGGCTGGTGTTGGAAGTTCCCCAGTCGTCCCTGATCTGAGGACCTGTGCCATTAACATATCCGATTACTATGTTTGCATTACGCATTACCGAACTTGGATTAAATCCCACTGCCACCCAGCCGGTGGTTTCGCTGGTTAGTTTTCCTTCCAAGGTTGCAGCATCCGCCGAAACACGGTATTCGAAGGTGATATCTGCTGCGGTTACGCTCTGCCACGGAGATTGTGCTGCCAGAAATCCGGCAAAGAGCAGCATTATTATAAGAAGCGAAGCATTAAGTTTCATGATCGTATCTCCTGTTAATTTAGTAGGTATTAACAAACTATACGAATCACCCTGTCAAGCAAGCGTTTTTTTGCCTAACTCCCTGGAAACAGATTTTTAACAATCAACTCAGCAGTTTGAACATCAGCAAAGCGCTGGCTGATCCAAACAGCATGATCAAGCCGGCAAATATGATCATCATAATTGCCCGTTTTTGTGCTTCGGTATCCCGAAATATCTGTGTATCCTTGATCACTCTGGTTCCGGAAGGTGGAAACTGCAGTTCTTTCAGGCTTTTCCGAGCCATTCTGATCATCAATACGCAAATGACAATCAAAGGCACCATCAGCAATATATAAACGGTTTTCACTACTTTCGAAGCCATTTCCGGCTCAGCACTGCGCAGTTGTTCTTCAGCCCAGGGCATGGCCAAAAGCAAGGCTAGAAAACCCCCTACCAAGATCAAGCCCATCACGATCAATACTTTCTTCCTGTATGCCGGATCTGCTTGTAAATATTCAGGTTCCATTTTTTCTCCCTTGGCTATAATTCTCAGCGACATATTAATCTGGAAATCGGAAAAAGCAGAATAAATCCGCATGCAAGATTTTTTATACTTGACATTCCAGCCTTATGGCAGTAAGGAGTATTTAGTTATGGACAATGAAACACAACAGATCAATCCTTTTACTTTTACACTTCCGGAATCACTTCCGAATACGGAGTTCATCAGCCGGATAAATGAGCTCTCTAGTTCCGGATATTGTCCTTTGTGTTTTTTTTGCACCCCGGAAAAGGACATCATCTGCATTATGGGCAAAGCTCAGTATAGGCCAGTCCTGCTTCGCAGCTCTTTTACCGCCAGGCAAAGCTACCCCAGCCTTTCGGCTTCCAATCCGGCCTTTCATATCTTCGAGCGTGAGCTTTGGGAAGAGCATGGCCTCATTCCGGAAGGGCATCCCTGGCTTAAATCCTTGCGTTATCCGGCTGGCAGCAAAGCAAAAATGGAGGCTTACCCCTTCTTCAGCAGTCCTTCCCAGGCCTTGCATGAGGTAGGCGTAGGCCCTGTTCACGCCGGAGTGATCGAACCCGGGCATTTTAGGTTCATTTGCCAGGGTGAAAGTATCCAACATCTGGAAATTCAGCTCGGCTATCAACATCGAGGTTTGGCCAAACTAATGGCCGCAGGCGAGCTGCGTAGTAAGATTCAGCTTGCCGAAGCCATCGCCGGAGACACAGCGATAGGCCATGGCCTTGCCTATTGTTTGGCTACGGAAGCTCTTTGCGAAGTTGAACCATGTTCTGCCTCTAACGCTGTGCGCAGACTCGCTTTGGAGCTGGAACGTATTGCCATGCATCTGGCCGATCTTTCCGCTTTGGCGGGCGACATCGCCTACCTGTCCGGCCAGAATTTCTTCGCAGCCCTGCGCACCACGATCATCAATTCCTCTCTGGCCATCTGTGGAAGCAGGTTTGGCAAGCGTTGGCTCTGCCCTGGGGGAATAAACTATGGCCTGGACAAAGAGCAGAACAGAACCCTGCATCGCACTCTTATGAAGGCAGAGAAGCAGATCGATCTGTGCGCCAAAGCGATGTTTAGCTCTGCTGGGGTGTTAAATCGCTTCGATAGCACTGGGTGCATCAGCCGGCAAGCAGCCCTGGAACTAAACATGACCGGCATAACCGCCAAAGCCGCAGGTTTGGCGATTGATGCCAGAGCCGATTATCCTTCTGCCGGAGAGGGCATCTTTCAGGCCCAAACCCTGGAAAGCGGTGATGTTTACGCACGAGCATATCTGCGTTATAAAGAAATTACTCAATCACTCCAGATGATATATTTCTGGCTTAGCACCCTACCGGCTGTAAAGGCTGAAGCGGTGCAGCTTCCCAAGCCCAGGCCGAATCTGCTGGCTCTATCCATCGTGGAAGGCTGGAGAGGTAGAATAGCTCATATTGTGAAAACTGGCCCGGATGGAGAAACTGAGTATTACCGGATTATCGATCCCTCCTTGCATAATTGGTTCGCCTTGGCTCTGGCAGTGCGCAAGGAAGGCATTTCCGATTTTCCGCTGTGCAACAAGAGCTTTGATCTTTCCTACTGCGGGAACGACCTATGAGGATACAGGATGTTTGAGCTGCTGAAAGCCCGTTTGACACATGGCTACCAGGCCATTCCCAATCCCCTTGCCGCCAGTATCCATCCCTCATTTCCCGGGGTTCCCAGCTTGCTTAGGGCACATGAAGAGGATTTTGAAGCCGCTGCGGTTATTTGCCCCACTCACGCTATTGAAAAATATAGCTTGGATCTGGGAAAGTGCATCTTCTGCGGCGCTTGCCAAAGGAACTTTCCCGAAACCTTCGCTTTTAATCCAGATTTCCGCCTGGCCAGCGATAGCAGAAACGGCCTGATTATCAGTTGGGATGCAGATTTGCAGGCTTCCGCACGTCCTTTGGTTCGTCCTTCAGAAACACTGTGCAAAGGCTTTGGACTTTCCTTTGCGCTGCGCAACGTTTGTGCTGCCGGATGCAATGCCTGCGAGTTGGAGCTTGGTGCTTGCTCAAACGTGAATTTCGACATGGGACGTTACGGCCTGGAGGTTGTGGCTTCCCCACGCCATGCCGATGCGCTTATCCTAACCGGCCCCGTTTCAGAAAACATGGCCTTTGCCCTTCAAGAAGCCTGGCTGGCTATTCCAGAGCCCAAAGTCCTGATCCTCTGCGGTGCTTGCGCCATCAGCGGAGGGCTTTTTGTCTCTTCTGCTGCTCTTGATAGAAGCTGGCTTTCAGGACAAACCGCAGCGCTCTTCATTCCAGGTTGTCCGGCTCATCCGCTCAGCATTATCCATGGCCTGATGTCGCTTTTGGGAAGGGTAAAATGATCTGTGCCGGCTTGCTTTTACTTTGGTTGATGCTTATCCCAGCCTTGTTCAAACGCTCTGCCTTGTTTACCCTTTTATTGTGGTCGGCTTGCGTTTGCCTGGCCATTGGCTTTGGCAGAGAGCTTTACTCTTCCACTCCCTATGTCTGCCAGTTGCAGCTAGCCGCCATCCCTGTAGTAATCCAGCTTCAGGTCGATAGTCTGGCTGCTTTCTTTGGGTTCATCTTTGCCCTGGGTTTTCCCTTGGGTATGCTTTACGGACATTTTTATCTCAAAGCTCATCCTGGCCCGGGAACCGGCTCTCACCTGTTTTGGCTGGGACTGATGATGATCTCGATGTTCCTGGTTCTGCTGCTGCGGCATAGTCTGATGTTCCTACTGGCTTGGGAACTCATGAGTCTGGCTTCCTTTTTTGCCATTCTTTACTCACGCGACAGCCTGCAAACCCGCCAGAATGCGCTTTATTACTTCGTAATGATGCATCTGGGAGCTGCTGTTCTGCTCTGTGGTTTTGCCCTGCTCTATTTTCAAACCGGCAGCTTCAGCTTTGGCAACCTTGCCTTTGGCGGTGGAGTAAAGTGGCTTCTGATTATCGGGTTTGCTTTCAAGGCCGGTTTCTTTCCGTTTTATTCCTGGCTGCCCAAGGCACATCCGGTGGCTCCATCCCATCTTTCGGGAATGATGAGCGGACTGATGATCAAAACCGGCATCTTTGGGATTATCATGGTGCTGTTCCATTCTCAATGGCAAGCCTTTGAGCTCTACATCTTAGTGGCCATCAGCCTGATAACCGCTTTCAACGGAGTCCTGCACGCACTTACCGAGTCCAATCTGAAGCGCGCTCTGGCCTATTCTTCCATCGAAAACATCGGGCTGATCGGCATCGGGCTCTGTTTCTGGCAGCTTGGCATTTTGTTTGGCAATCCCCTGATGTCCGCTTTGGGATTGGCCGGAGCTTTGCTGCACATTATGTTTCATTCGCTGTTCAAATCCCTGTTGTTCTATCTCAGCGGGAATATCATGCTTGCCACTCACAGCCTGAACATAGACGCTTTGGGAGGCTTGCACAAAAGGCTGAAATCTACCTCAATGCTCTTTCTGCTGGGCAGCCTGGCCATTTCTGCTTTGCCGATGTTCAGCGGTTTTATCTCTGAGTTTAGCATTCTGGGTGCCATCCTGCTGGGCTTTAATGCCAACAGCCTGGCTTCCACTCTTTGCTCTGTAGTGGCTGGAGCGGTTTTTGCCTTTGTTAGCGCGCTGGTACTGATCGCTTTCACCAAGCTTTATAGCATCGTATTTTCAGGTGAAGCGCGAACCGAAGCCGCTGCCCAAGCCAAGGAGCTGCCTTTTGGCCTGCTGCTCAGTCCTGCCATTCTGGCCTTACTGAGCCTGATCCTGGGTTTGTTTGGAAACCTGGGGCTGGCCTTCGCACTGCCTCTGATCCGCGATTTGGGAATCGATACTGGCCTGTTAAGCAGCTTCATCTCTCTCCTGCAGAGTATCTCCATAGTTCTAGTAATGCTGCTGCTGGTGTTTGCCGTCCTATATCTCCTCAAAAACCGCCTGGTAAAGCGAAGCCAGCATTCCACCTGGGCTTGCGGATACTTTGGAAGCAGCCCCAAGATGCAATATACCGGTCCTGCCTACATCAATCCCCTGGCCTATTTTCTTAAACCGCTGCTGCATAGCCCCAAATCTCATCAGGAAGTTCGTGGTTATTTTCCCCAGGAACTTAGCTATCAGGAAGAACTGATTGATTACCTGGACAAAGGTCTGATCGCTGCTCTTTGCAGATGGGTGAAATGGTTTTATAGCATGTTCAGCGGAATTCAGAATGGCAAAACCAACAGCTATATCACCTATCTGCTGCTGGCCTTATTGGCTTTGCTTTTCTGGGTACTGGGAGTGCCGCGATGATCCTGAACCTGCTCTTTATCCTTTTGATGCCGCTGCTCTTTGTGGGGATCATAAACAAAACCAAGGCCATCTGGGCCGGCCGTAAAGGCCCCAGCCTGCTACAGCCTTTTTACACATGTTTCAAGCTGCTGCATAAGCGTGAAATCCACAGCCGCAGCAGCGGTTATATCTTCCGATGGGCTCCTTCTCTGGCTTTGGTGGCAGTGTTTTTTGCCGCGCTCTTTGTCCCTTTTGGGGGAGGAAACGCCTGTCTGGGTTTTAAAGGAGATTTTTTCCTGCTAATGTCGCTACTTGCCCTGGCCAAAGCTGTTCTGGTGCTGGCCGCCATGGATACCGGCAGCAGCTTCGAAGGTATGGGCGCATCGCGGGAAATCTCCTTCACCGCTTTTCTGGAACCGGCTTTTCTGCTCATCATCGGTTCTCTGGCCTATGCCGGAGGGCTCGAGCGCATTGGTCAGCTTTTTTACCGTCATACGGTGAATATCTACAACGAATGGTCGGTTATCATCGCTGTGTTAACCGCCCTGGCGCTCTTTATCATGCTGCTGGTGGAAGGTGCCAGAGTACCCTTTGACGATCCTGCCACTCATTTGGAACTAACCATGATCCACGAAGTGATGGTGCTGGACACCAGTGGGCCAAATCTGGCCATGGTGCATTACGTAAGCGCGCTGAAGATGCAGATATATGCTTCGCTGATCAGCTATTTCTTGATTCCGGAAGGCATTGGCACCATCAGCATCACAGTCGTTTATCTGCTGGGCAGTTTTTCGTTGGCGGTGCTGGCGGGTCTGGTGGAAAGCCTGATGCCGCGTTTCAGAATCAGCCGCAATCTGGAACTGGTAATCATCCCGCTCTCCGTAGCGCTGCTGGTTTTGGCAGCCCTGATCGTGCACAACCTGGGAGGTTTCTGATGGCCGACGTTCTTCTGGTAATCTTTGGAGTTAGCCTGCTCTTTGCCTCGATCACCAATATGCTTTCCGGCATCGTGAAGATCCTGGTTTGGCAAGGCTTGATCCTCTTTCTGCTCACAATTCTAAAAACCACCCAACTGAATCTCTGGGAATTTGCTTTTGTAGCCCTGGAAACCATCGTCTTCAAAGCCATTCTAATCCCTTGGTTCATCCAGGATACCATAAGCAAAAACAACATCATCCGCGAAGTGGAGCCCTCGGTTTCAAATTTCTTTTCTTTGGGAGTAATGACGGCCATCTTTGCCTTTGGTTTCTTCATCGCCCTGTGGAGCGGCAAAAGCAATCCCAATCTGTATCCTCTGCATTTTGGCATAGCTTTTTCGGCCATCCTGAAAGGCCTTTTCATCATCATTGCCAACAAGAAGCTGATAACTCACCTGATGGGCTATCTGATCATGGAAAATGGCATCTTTCTGCTGTCTCTGGCCATTGGCAGCGAAATGCCGCATATCGTTAGCCTGGGCGTTTCGCTGGATATCATGCTCTCCATCCTCATTGCCGTGCTGTTTATAAATAAGATCAGCAGCACTTTTCAGGAAGGAGACAGCGACGAACTATCCATCCTGAAGGATTGACGCATCATGCTGTATCTTTATATCTGGCTGTTCCCGATTTTGGCTGGAGCTCTTTCCTGGCTGCTGAAAAGCGAAAAGCTAAACAAACTGATTATCTTTGTCCACAGCCTTTTGCATCTGGGTTTTGGTCTGCTGCTCTTTGTTCCGTCTGTCCGGCTTCGCAGCGCTTTGCATATCGATAGTTACAGCGCCTGGTTTTTTGTCATTTCGGCACTGCTCTATCTTGCCGTGGCCATCTACACGCTAAAGCAGAACCAAAAGCTAAGCCCTCGTCAAAGCAGCATCTACACGGTTTGCCTGCTGGCTTTTGTGGCCTCCATGGATGGTGCGAATCTGAGCCGCGACCTGGGGATTATCTGGGTTTTCGTGGAAACCACCACCCTGGCCAGCGCCATGCTGATCAGCTTTGAACACCATAAACAGTCTTTGGAAGCGGCCTGGAAGTATCTTTTCATCTGCTCCATCGGCATCGCCCTGGCTTTTGTGGGAATCCTCCTGCTGATCATCGCTCAGCCTTTTACCCCAAGCTTGAGTCTCGACCGCATCATTAACCGCGGACTATTGATAAACCCTTTCTGGCTCAAGCTCTCTTTCGTCTTTATGCTAATCGGCTTTGGCACCAAGGTTGGGCTGGCACCGATGCATTTTTGGCTGCCAGATGCGCATTCCGAAGCTCCGGCAGGAATTTCCGCCCTGCTTTCCGGGGCCTTGCTGAATACCGCTTTGCTACCCTTGCTCAGAATGCAGAAAGTGCTCAGCTCCGCTCAGCTTGGCTACCTGGCATCGCAACTCTTTATCGCATTAGGGCTGGCTTCGCTGTTCGTGGCCGCGGTATTTATCCTTAAGGTGAAGAACTACAAGCGGCTGCTGGCCTATTCGTCCATCGAAAACATGGGCATCATCCTGATCGCCTTTGCCTTGGGAGATCTGGCCGGAAAAGCAGGACTTATCCACATCTTGGGACATTCACTGATCAAAGCTGCCTTTTTCCTAAGTGCCGGAAACCTGTATAGCCTCTATAAGGCCAAGGACTATAACCGCTGCAGCGGCTTGCTAACCCGCGATCCTCTAACCGGTTGGCTATGGCTGATCTGCTTTGTGTTCATTATCGGAATGCCGCCTTCGCCGCTGTTTTTCAGCGAGCTCTATATCGCTTTCGGACTTTTGGCCAGCGGCAACTATCTGGTTCTGGCATTGTGGTTTATCCTGCTGGCCAGCATCGTTTACGGCCTTGGCAAAGCTTCGCTGGAAATCTGCATGGGAAGCAGTGACGAAAAAACCCGGCTGCACATCAGCCAATATTTGCCCCAAATCCTGCTCTTGCTCCTTGCCGTTTGCGTTCCAATTGCCGTGATGCTGCTGAACAAATAGAGTATCGTGCATATATAAGACCTTGTATCGATAATCAATTCCCCCCTCTCATAATCAACTTGGCATACCCATATTTCCGCTTAGTATGTATGCTATCTGTGCTGAAACCAGTTGCTGAGAACTCCGCGATAAACTGAATTCCTTCCAGGCTAAGCAGTTCCAATGCCGATTAGAACACAAGTGTTTGTGATCTATAAAGAAATTATGAGCCAAGGACGATTTTCTGCCCTGGAGAGAGGAAGCGATGCGCAAATTGATTCCGGATTTTATCCTCAATCGCCACCAGATGGGCCAACTGACAGGTTCTTTACAAGCATACATCTTGAACGTGGATTTGAAGGGCATCACCGCTCTCACTCAAGCCCTGATGAGCCATTCTCATGCAGGCGTGGAAGTGCTTACCGATACCATCAACAAGCTTTTTTTCCCAGCCATAGCAGCCATCGAAAGCCTGGGAGGCTTCGTCAGCGGCTTTGCGGGAGATGCGTTTACCGCGATATTCCCGATTCCCCCCAATGAAGATGCCAGTTACATCCTTGCCGCAGCTCTGAAAATCCGTAATTCCGTGGTAGCCCAAGGCAGGCAAGTGACGGAATTCGGCGAGTTTGGACTGGAAGTGCGGATCGGGGTTGCATCCGGGGAAGTGCATTGGTCGATCGTGGAAGCGGGAAACAATGCCGTTTACTGGTTTTGCGGCACTGGAATCCAAAGAGCGGTTCGAGCCCAAGAGCTTGCCCAAACCAACGAAATCATCTCCGAGAAGGCATTGTGCCACAAGGCTGCCGCCAGGGTCTGCCCTCAATCCCTTGAGAACGCCTATTGCCGTTTGGAGAAGCTGGATCGTGAGCCAGAGCCTGTTTCCTGCCAGCAGGATCCCCTGCCACCGGATTCTTTTGTCCCAAAGGATATCCTGCAGCAAAGCTCGGAAGGCGAATTTCGCATCCTGATTTCCTGTTTCATCAATCTTGCCGATCCCGCTGCAGATGAAGTATCTCAGATAATCCAGGCAGCTTCCAGGCTGGGAGGATACCTTAGCCACATCGATTGCACCGATAAAGGCTGGGTGGCCTATGTGATGTTCGGAGCGCCTTTGGGCTACGAAAAAATGGCTTTGAGGGCTATGGACTTCGCGCTGGAGATTGCAGCCCTGTTTGGAACGAAGCTCCGGATCGGGCTAACCCAGGGCAAAGCATATACGGGATTCATCGGCTCTCTGCACAGGGCAGAATATACCGGCATGGGCATGGCAGTAAACCTGGCAGCCAGATTTATGACCAGCGCAGCCTGGGGAGAGCTGTTGTTTGACGATGCCATCCGCAATGAACTAAAGGATTCCATCGCTGCGGAATACCTGGGCAAACTTAGCTTCAAGGGCTACCCTTGCCCAATAGACACCTATCGCTATGCCGGAAAAAAGCAAAGCGCAGCCTATGCTTACTACCAAAGTGAGTTCGTCGGCAGACATGAAGAACTGAAAATACTTAGCGAGTCCTGCCAGCCGATTTTTACCGGCAGCTTTGCCGGAGTTTGTTACCTCTACGGCGAAGCCGGACAAGGCAAATCCAGATTGGTTTACGAGCTGAAGCGGCAACTTGGTGATAGAGCCCAGTGTTTTGAACTGCAAACGGACAGTATCCATAGAAACTCGCTGAATCCCTTTTCTTACTGGTTGCGCCAACAATTCACCACTGTGCAGATAGGAAGTTTTGATGAAAGACTAAGGGATTTCCGCAGGGGTTGGGACGACTTTCTGCAAAAGCTGAAATCCTTGGGGGATTCTGAAAAACTAATTGCTGAGTTAGAGCGGGTGGAATCCATCATGGCAGGCTTGATTGGCCTGGAATGGGAGGGCAGCGTTTACACGAATCTGGATTCCAAATATCGTCCCACGGCCACCGGATTTGCCCTTAGAAGCTTACTTGAGGCTTTTTGCAGGTTTAATCCCGTTATCCTGGTTATCGAAGACCTGCATTGGCTGGACAAAGATTCGGAAGAGGTTATCAACATCCTTACCCGCAGAGCAAGCCAATTACCCTTCAAACTGCTTCTCACAGCCAGACCATTTGACGATGGCAGACTCACTGCTTTGAACCTGGACAAGGACATCGGCATTCAAACCATAAACTTGGACGGTTTGAGCCTGCAGCAGGTAAATTCTGTGATCGTTAACCTTTTGCCGCCAGCTTCTCAAACCAGCCCTGAACTGTCTGAATACGTGTTTGGCATTGCTCAGGGCAATCCCTTCATCGTGGAGCAGCTTACCCGCTACCTTTTGGAAGCCGACCTGTTACAGCTTGAAGGCAGGATGTTCCATCTGAAGGCACAAAATGCCGCCTTACCAAGCGGAGTGCAAGCCATCCTGGTGGCCAGGCTCGACCGCTTGGAAACCGAACTGAAGCATACCGTGCAGACCGCCAGCGTCCTGGGACGTGAATTTGCCGTTGACATCCTCTCTGAAATGCTGGAAACCTTGGAAAACCGGCCCGACTACCTGAACGACATCGTAGTCCGCAGCCAGCTTTATGCAGGTGAGCAGGAACACATCTGGAATTCCCTCAGCGAAATCAAATACATCTTCAGCCACAGCCTGTTGAGGGAAGCCGCCTATGCCATGCAACTCAGGAAACAGCTCATGCAGCTACACCTTCTGGCTGCCCAGGTGATGGAAAAGCTCCATGCCAATGACTACACCAAACTGAGTGAAATCGGCGCTCACTTTTCCAACGCCGGAGAATACCCAAAAGCGGTTCATTACTACGACCTGTGTGCAGAAAAAGAACATTTCAAGGGTAACTACCTGGAGGCCGCAAAATGGGCAAGGAAAAGCCTGGAACTTCAGCCGGACCGCCACAAATCCCTAGTTCAGCTTATCACCAGCCTGGACGCCGCCGATTTGCGCCTTGAAGCCCGTGAACTGGCAGAAAAGAAACTGGAAGAATATGAACAGGCAGGTTTGGCAAACGACCGTAAAGCTTATGACATGCTTAGGCTTATCGTTTTAACCTGCAACAGCGAATTTGATACCCAGATAATGGAACCCTGGACCCTAAAGCTGTATGAGCGAACCAAACAGATGTTCCCCGAGCAAAGCTTTGAGATGTTCCAAGTGTATAACTCCTTGGGGTCATTATACATGAACAAGCAGATGTTTGAGGATAGCGAAAAATACTACCGCAAGGTATTGGATCTGTGCGAAAACTGCACCAACGAAGCGCAGGAGGAAGCCGAACTGACCCTGAATGATCTCGGCTTGCTGTATTGCCATTTGCAGCGTTATGAGGAAGCTCTGCCTTTGCTGGAAAGAGCCATCAAAGCCCATGATGACCGGTTTGGAGAAGGTCATCCCGGCTCGATTTACACTCTAATAAACTATGCCAGCGCTTTGTTCCGGAGCGGACAACAGGAACCGGCTTTGCAAAGATATCAGAAAACCAAGGAGTTGGTGCTGAAAACCGTGGGTAAAGACCACGACAAGTATTTTAAGGTAATGCAGCATCTCTCCGGAATCTACACCGAACTGGAGAGATACGCTGACGCAGAAGCTTGCCTGAGGGAAAATCTGGAACTGCAGATATCACGCAAGGGAGAGATCACCTTCGAAGTGGCTGTCCTGCTGCGTGGCCTGGCTGGTGTTCTGAACCGCACCGGGATGCTGGAGGAAGCGGAAGCCAGCGCCCGCAGGTCTGTGGAGATATTCAGCCAGGTTGCTCCCACAGAAAGCTTTCAGGCCATTGTGGCACGCAAGGTTTTAGTTCAGATATGGTATCACAAGGGGCTATATGATAAAGCTCTGGCCGAACTGCTTGATTTGATGGAGCTTGGGTTCAAGATTGGCAGCGATCCCTATGATCTGATGATTTTCTATCAAAATGCCATCGTGGAGATTTATAGCCGCCAAGAACGCTGGAGCGATGCGAAGAAATTCCTGGCTTCGGTGATCTCCCGCTATCGGGAACAGGGAGCCGAAAGCTCCGTTTATGCCTCCTACCAGGAAAAATACCAGGAAGTACTTGCCAAGCTGGGAAAGTGAATTTGCCCCCTTATCTGCTTGGGCCGTTTTAAACGGCGACCCCATGACTAGCCATGCGTCAGATCCTTCTGCTGATCTTTCCTCCGCAGCGGGTGCAGCTTTCCTGATACCATTGGGTGCGGCATCCGCAAGCCGGGCAACTCCAATATTCGGCCTGTTCCAACAGCCAGTTTTCCGCACCAATCTCTTTGATCCGCTGCAGGTTGGCAAGCACCACCTGATGGTGCTCCCATTCTTCCTGGCTGAATTCCTTGATCCGCTGGCAGGGGAATTCCGGACAAAAGGCACAGCTTTCCGTGCCGTGATTCAGGTTGCAAACCACAAACTCACATTGGCTCTGGTGAATGTCCCGGCAACCTCCGCAAGGCTGTTCATCCGCTTCGGTGTGCATTTCCAAAGCGCTCTGCACTCCTTCCTGCTTGTCCAGGCAGATCATGCTGCAACAGGCTCCGCAATATAAGCCGCAATACGCCATATACCTATCCATCTGTATCCCCTTTTGTTACATCTGCTTATCCAGATATTGATAGCCCGGCACGGCAACCAACAGACCGTCCTCAACCGCTGCCCGAACTGATCGGCAGGGAAGCTGCTGTTCAGTAATCTGCGCTTTGGTTATTGTTTTCAAGTTTACCGCCTCAGGATATTTGGCCTGCATCGCCCACAGCATCTTTACATAGAGGCTATACCAGGAAGGCAGCAAAACGCTTTCGTCCCTGTCCCTCAGGATATTCAAATATATCCGGAAATCGCTGCGGTAGGCCTCGCTGGGCTCCAGCGCCTTGATCTGCCGGGAAATGGTGCGGTAATCGTCGTTCTGCGGCTGATGCGGCATCTCGGGAGCTTTGCGCATCAGGGTCTTCCTAAGGCGGGGATGATAGTAGTAAATCGCTCCGTCCAGCTTGCCTGAAAAGCCTTTTATTCCTTCAGTTACCTTTGCTTTCATCGGTTCCTCCAGTGTTTTTTCCCACTTTTCGCCCTTGCTTCAAGGTGTCAAGCACTTTATTATCCACCATTAATCAAGCGTTAATAATTAAGACTTGATTAAGAGGGGATAATGATATGATAAATACTCTCAAAGGAAGGAGGAAATGGCTTCCAGAATCGATTTTTCTTGATTTTGATTGAATTTGATTAACTTAATTAACTTAATAAACTTAATTAACTTAGTTATCTTAATAAACTCTTTGCTAATTCTTTGTTAATGATTTTAGCTGATTTTGTTGTGGCATCCACTACAGGCAGCTTTACTGCCTCCCCAAGGGGGTGGCAAAATCTGTTTGCCACAGCGGCCGAAGGTCGCTTTTTTTACAGACGGCTGCGCCGTCTCTGCCGAACAGATTTCGGCAGCCCAATACCCTGCAGCCCAAAGGGGTGGCAAAATCCGTTTGCCACAGCGGCCGAAGGTCGCTTTTTT
>CAZGWB010000024.1:4424-8826 GCA_964529335.1 uncultured Candidatus Cloacimonas sp. | reverse complement strand
TGGCAACTGCGCTGCCTCTGCAGAGCAGAGCTAGGCAGCCCAATACCCTGCAGCCTATGATCTTCTACCTTACCGATATCGGGAATCGTAGAAGCTATCCCTCCAGTCTTCACTTCTACTCACCAAGCCAGCCGCAACCGGATTATTCAGGATATACTCCACAACCGCGATGTAATTCCGCTCGTTCCGGATGATCCTGTCGAAGTAATAATCATCCCAAAGCTGCCCCCCTTTTCCCAGTAACTTGTTTATCTCATAAGCAGTATAGCGCTTTATGGCCCGGATTAAATCTGCTATATGGTAATAATCTCCGTTCTCACGTTTTAGTGCTTTGATCAGTAAATGGACATGGTTACTCATCACGCAGTATGCATGCAGTTCGTATTTTTTGCCCGCGGAGAAGTGAAAGGCTTTGGTTAATATTGACGCTAGCTCCTCATCATTAAGCGAAAATCCGGGAGTTTGCCAATTGGCGAGTTCCTGGTCGTATTCTTGATATAGCCTGAATAGTCTGGCGTTTTCATCTTTGACCTTTTTCAGGTCTTGGATCGTTTCCAGTTCTGTTTCTGTCGCTTTCAGTTTCCGGAAAAGATCCAGCACATGTGCTGGTAAGGTTCCCGCCAATCGCCAGGTGATGAAAACAATGGAATCATGAAACTGAAAGTGCGGTCCATGACTCCAATAGTGGATGTTTAAATCTTCCATGCAGGATTACCTATTGGGGTGGATGATTGGGGTGGCAAAATCCGTTTGCCACAGCGGCCAAAGGTTGCTATTTTGCAGACGGCTGCGCCGTCTCTGCCGAACGGATTTCGGCAGCCCTGTTGGTATCTCCGAAGAATCACTCTTGGCCGCCATTTGGACTTTACAGCGTTAAATTGGGAGCTACCGTATCGAGTGAGTTCGTCGTAAAGCTTAAGCCGAAACAAGCTATACCGAGCAGGCTCAGCAAGGCCGCAAGCAACGCTTTGTTCATTGTTACATCCTATGGTTTTTTTATTTTGGGTTGTCTAATAAGGCATAAATCTATTTTCATTGTAGCTGATATATTTGTCAAGCAAGATTCAAAGGATAAGGATTTGCATCTCTGGCACTTAATATCGCTGGCCTAAACAAACCCGATTCGTCCCGCTTGGCATTTACTGGCCGAACTAAGATACTTAAGGTAAATATTATTACCTGTATCAGATTCGGTTGTTTCGGTGATCTCAGCGGTTAACAATTCGGTGCTTTCGGCGTCCTCGGTAGTTGATAGATTAGGTGCTTTCGGTTTTCCCGGCACCAAAAACTCATTGACAGGTTTTTCGTATATCCAATACTTTGCAAAGAAGGAGATAATGTTATGCGCTCGTTTTATTGTGTCCTTATCGGGTTGATTTTACTGTCAACCGGCCTGTTTGCCAAAGCTCCCGCCACAGCTGAAGAGGCGGCTTTATATCTGGATAAGCTGGGCAAGGATGTTCTTACGGATTTACAGAAGATCGCTAAGAGTCCCGAAGCTCAAAAGGGTGACTGGCAGGGGATCAAGCCACAGCTCAGCAAACTGAATGACAAGCTTCCCGCAGTTTATTTCTGGGTTTTGCCCGATGGCAACTATTACTCGGTCGAGAAAGACTTTACGAATTTGAACCTAAGCAACCGGCCATATTTCAAGCCGCTTTTTAGTGGCAAGGACATTTGGGGCGAACCCATCTACAGCCGTTCCACCGGCAAAAAATCGGCTGTATTTGCCACCCCGATCCGCAGCAAAGGCAAGATCAACGGTGCTTTGGGCGCTTCCATCTTTTTGGATGAGTTGCACAGCCGTTTGAACAAGACCTTCGCCTTTCCCAAGGATTACACCTGGTTTGCGATCAATTCCGAAGGCATCAATATGCTGGATATGGAAGCGGAATATATCTTTATGGATTTGAAAACCGAATTTACGCCATCCGTTCAGCAAGCGGTTTCCACGATATTGAAAAACAAAAAGGGTAAGGTGGAATATCAGATAGGCAATGTGAAACGCCAGGCCAGCTTCCACAAAATCCCCAAGCTGAACTGGTGGATGGTGGTGGCCAAGCGCGAATCTGCAAACCTGCAGGAAAATGACAAAATGCAGCTTTCCCTGGAAAGGTTTGTCCCGGTTTTGCAGAGCAGTTTGGACACCATGTATCAAAAGACCCTCACCGCACTGCAGACTGCCAATCCGGATTGGAGCGATGAATCCTCGATCCGCACCTTTCTGAATGAGCAGTTGAACCGTTTTCCCGCCGTAGTGGAAGTGGCCTTCATCGCAAAACCCGGCGTCCTGAAATACATCGAACCCCCTGAATACAAAAACCTGGAAGGCACGGATATCAGCAATCAGGAGCATATCATCCGCTTTTTTGCAGAACCCAAAAACTCATTCTCTGAGTGCTTCCCCAGCGTAGAAGGCTATCAGGCAGCCGTGATCAGCTATCCCGTTTACAATTCGCAAAAGGAGCTGCAAGGCGCACTGCATTTGCTGATCCGTCCTGAGCTCCTGATCCAGGCACTTATCAAAGACATGGCGCTACCCGAAGGTTATGAACTATGCATATTGCAAAACGACGGTACCACCGTTTACGATGCCGATGCAGAAGAAGTGGGCAAAAACCTCTTTACCGATCCCATCTATGCCGGCTATGAAAATCTGCATGCCCTGGGCAGAAAAGTGGTGGCCTCTCCCCAAGGCAGCGGAGATTTCGTTTATCAAGCCGTGGGACATGTCGGAAAGATATCCAAAACCGCTGTATGGGATATGGTTAGCCTGCTGGGAACGCAGTGGAAGGTGGTGATCATAAAGCCGGAAGGCAGGTAGTCGAGGGGTCGGGGAGTCTTGGGGTCCTGGAGTCCTGGGGTCTTGGAGTCGGGGGGTCGTGGAGTCTTGGAGTCTTGGGGTCTTGGAGTCGAGGAGTGCCTGCGTCTCGCCGGAAAGTAACTGGTGCTTACTGGGTTCCCAGTGTTTACAAAATCCGTGTTAATCCGTAAAAATCCGTGAAATCCGTGTGACCATTCAGCTCTGCACCCCATTGGTCAGCACTTCCAGCACCCGCTCGAAGATATAGCCAACGTGGATGCGGTTTGTGAGGTCCAGCTTTTCCACATCAATTTCCAAAACGGGGCCATTGTGGAAACCAAGCTTAACCACGTTTGAGCCGTAGCTTTTATACCAGTGATTCAGATTATTGATCTCGGTTTCCCGCCAGCCGCCTTCGATCTCCATTTCCCGTCCCCGCTGCTGGATGCGTTCCCAGGCCAGGGATGGGCTGCCCTGCAGCAAAATGATGAGGTCAGAGGAAGGCAACTGCCGGTTTACGGTTTGAAACTGCGTAATCAGATTATCCAGTTCATCCTCGGTCAGCAAGCCATCCGCATGAAACTGATTGCAAAAAACCAGCAGGTCTTCGGGCAATGAACGGTCTTTAACGTAGCTGCCATTGCCGCTTTTTCCCAGCCGGCGTTGCTGAGCCCGCATTTCCAGAAAGTGAAGCTGCAGGTCGTAGCAGTAGGTCTTCTTGTCGCCCAAAAACTTCTCCAGCAAGGGGTTTTCCTCCGGCTTTTCGTAAAGGGTATTGATCTTCAGGCTGCGTCCCATAATGGCCGTTAGAGTGGATTTTCCCAGGCCCACGTTTCCGGCAATGGTGATCAGCTTGGGGTGCTCTGCCAGGTAGGCTTCCAGATTTCGTTCGGCGTCGATGGCCTTGAGCGTGGCTTCGGTTTGCGGCAGGGTAACCCATTCACTGATGCCGGGGCTGGAAACGCGCAGCCCCAATGCTTTCACCTGCTCGGCCACGAGGTTCACGGTGCGCCGCTGCCATTCCAGCTTGTCCACCGCCTTATCCGCATCGATTACCAGCACCGGGCAATTTACGTGGTGGGCGATGAAATCCTCGTAGAGGTTATTCAGCAGTTCCAAGTAAGCTGGAGGAATGGCCAGTTCGCTTTCGCGTCCACGCTCTTTTATCCTCTCCAGAAGGGTGGGAACATCGGCCTTGAAATATACCAGGAGGTCCGGCTCCTTGATCTGTTCCGTCATCAGCCTGTAGGTTCGCTGGTAGGCGATGAATTCCGGCTCGGACATATTCTGCAGGATGCGCTGGGCTTTGCCGAAAATGTGATAATCCTCCGCCAGGGT
The DNA here is from genome assembly GCA_964529335.1 of uncultured Candidatus Cloacimonas sp. Taxonomy (GTDB): domain Bacteria; phylum Cloacimonadota; class Cloacimonadia; order Cloacimonadales; family Cloacimonadaceae; genus Cloacimonas. The sequence goes on along the minus strand of CAZGWB010000024.1, from coordinate 4,685 downwards.
TCTATCTTCCAGAACGATGCCCCGACAGGAAGTGATGAGCTTCTGTCGATCCAGACGGCCATTGAAGAATTCGATCTGCGCCATGAAGGCATTGGCCACGGGATCGCGGTAAAAGGAATCAAGAACAATGGGATTGAACTTTTCCGGAAAAGCAAAGACCCCTTCCGTTCCGTTTGGCTTTGGATACACAGAGGTTAGCACCTTATTCAGGGGTGCCGTGCTGGCCGCTTCTATAAAGGTGGATTTGCCCACGCCGATGTT
>CAZGWB010000024.1:0-4414 GCA_964529335.1 uncultured Candidatus Cloacimonas sp. | reverse complement strand
GTTTCCTACTATGCCAATGCGGATGTTCTCCATTCTCTTTCCTCGCTGCAGATCTTTTTTTATCCAGAGATTTGGCAGGGGGATGGAAGTCAAGAGTAAGTTTTCTGTGAAGCAACCAGATGAAGTGGTGAGATGGACCAAAAAATTGAATCCCTGCGCTAAGGGCAAGTTATGGCTGATGGGAGTATGGCTAATACTGCTTTTTTTTTGGCTGTGTTTTATTGCTTGACATCTTTACGTTCTTTAAGAATAAGTAATGATGTCTAAAGTGAGTTCGGCCACTGCAGCAAGCCATGTGAAAAAAAAGCTGCAGAGCAGGAAAAGTGTGTTTCAGCTATTCTTTATGCATAAAGAGGAGTAATCATGAAAAGAACCGTGGTTTTGGTTTTTGTTATTTTCTGTCTTGCCGGTGTCCTGCACTGCGTAAACTGGAGTCTTTCCATGGGCATCAATGGCTTGGGAGGCTATGTAAGCGTTTATGTGAATGGAATGCTGGTGCTTCCCAATTGCCCGATGTATGGAGCTACCTACCCTTTCAGCGTGAATGTCTTCGACCGCATAACCACAAACTATTCTCCCGCCATAATGTATGCTCAGTTGGATGAATACAGCATCTACGATAATGACGGCAATCTGGTATATGCATCCGGAGCAGGCATGGAAGTCCCGTCCGGAACTCCTTATCCCATCCTGGTGGCGAATTCCAGTGCAGGAACGATCGAAAACATGCATGAGGGTTCATACACCATGAGCCCCGGACAGATTATGGGTTTTTGCGATTCAGGAGGTCTGAGCGCACCTTATAACGATAATGTGAACTGGCAAACCTACACTATCTATCCTCCTGCCGGATATCGGGTAAAAGCTGAATTTCTGGATTTTGAAACTGAAGCAAACTATGACTGGCTGACGATATACGGAGGGGAGAGCCTGTATGGGGATTTCCTGGGCTATTACACCGGAACAAACTGCCCCAATACTGTGGAATCAAATTCCGGATCTCTGACCTTTACCTTTACTTCAGATGCCTCGAATGCAGGTTTTGGCTGGATCGCACAGGTTTCCTTGGTTCCCTTTGGACCACCCCTCCAAGCCCTGTTGCTGACCCCTGAGTCCTTGGCGCAAAACGTCCCGCTTACTCAGGAGTTATCCTGGCTTGCCACACCCGGAGCAAGCAGCTATAATCTCTATCTGTCTTCCGCTTATCCTCCCGCATATTATACAAATACCGCTTCCACCACCTGCACGGTCTCCAGCCTGAACCCCGGCACCACCTATTACTGGTATGTGGAGGCAGTTAATGATGCCGGAGTTGGCCCGGCCAGCGAAATCCGGAGATTCGATACGCTGGTTCCCGCCCCCAGCAATCTGGGCTTCAGCCTGGGCGGAGGAAATGTTTACCTTGACTGGACTGCAGCAGCGGCACCATCAGTTAGCTATAAGATCTATCGAAACGGAAGCTTCATAGCCACCTCAGCTACAAATTCCTACAGCGAAGCCGCGCCTCCCTATGGAAGCACTTATTCATACTATGTAACAGCCTCTTATCCCGGTGCCGAATCGTCTGCCACGAACACCGTAATGGTAAATATCGCTCCTGCCATTCAGTGGAAGGTCCGTCTGCTCAGTCCCGGCGGTCAAGGCTGGAATGGAGTCGGAGTTGCTCTGATGATAAATGGAGTGGAACCCTATGGCCACAGCCTAACCCTGTCCCCCGGAACCGAAAGCCAGGATTTCCCTTTCACGGTTCATCACGGCGATGCCGTTACCACCTACAATGACCCTATGTCAAACTGGCTGCATGGCAACGAATACCGGATTTATGACCACAATGATGCACTGGTGGCCTCCGCAACGGGGTATTTAACCTCAGGCACAAGCAGCTTTGGAAGCATTTCCAATCCAATAGTCGTGAATGAGAATGATCCCGGCTACCGGATCGTGATGACCAACGGCTCCTCAGTCCTTACCGCAGGTGAAAGCTATGACTTTTATGATTACGGCGGAGCAGCCAATGAGTATGCCAATGTCCAGTCCTTGTGCTACACCGTCTATCCTCCCGCCGGTTACCGTGTAAAGGTGGATTTAAGTTATCTAAGCACGGTGATAACCGACTGGGGTGAATATGGAACCACAGCAGACGAACTGACTATTTACGCCGGTGCCAATACCTCGGCACCCATGTTGGCAAACCTATTCGGAACGGTTGGAGCTTGTAGCTACGTTTCCCCTGCCGGACCCATGACATTCAGTTTCGTTTCAGATATCTACGGGGTATCAAGCGGCTGGAGCGCACAATTATCTCTGGAAGCCATACCACCACCCTTGGCACCTTCTGGTCTGGCAGCTATCGCTGCGGTAAGCAGCATCAGCCTTGCCTGGTCACCCTCTGCAGAACCAGTGGACGCTTATCGCATATATCGCAGCAGCTATAATCCTCCCGATCAGGTTCTAGCCGATGTTCCCGGTACCCAACTGAGCCATATCGACGCAACAGCCGCCAACTCCACTACTTACTATTATCTGGTAAAAGCACTTAAGCAAGATTTGCTGAGCTCGCCCACTAATATCGTAAGTTGCCATCTGCTGCCCCAGGCAGAGATCAATCCCAGCACTTTTTCATTGAATTTAACAGGTGAAACGCTTTCCACCACGACCGAGTTCACCCTTGCCAATACCGGTGGTTATCCCTATTCATACACATTGTCTGGTCTCGACCGAAACGGAATCCCAATTTCTGGTGCTGCGATCGAGGGTTTCGCATTCATGGGAGAGCTGGAGGGACATGGCTATTACCAAAGCTCGGCCAAGATGACCTGGGTAGAAGCCAAAACCCTTTGTGAACAGAAAGGCGGACACCTGGTTACGCTTTCCAGCACAGAAGAACAGAATTTTATCTACCAGCATGCCGCATACCTCGATTATGGCTGGATTGGCTTTACAGACGAAGTATCCGAAGGTGAATGGACATGGGTAAACGGCGAAACCGTTAGCTATCTGAACTGGAATGGCGGTGAACCAAACAATGGCGGCTGGTGGGGAGGAAATGAAGACCACTGCATTTTTAATACTGACGGCTCAGCTGGCTGGAACGATGCTCCCGGAGAAACCCCAGCCCATGCGATCCTGGAATTTGACGGCTATAATTATCTGGGGAGTTTTGCCGGACACCGCTATTATAAAAGCAACGCCACAATGACCTGGACTCAAGCCAGAACCCAGTGCGAACAGCGGGGTGGGCACTTGCTTACCCTGGGAAACGCTGCCGAGAATGAATTCGTTTACCCCCTGGCAGGCGAGAATTGCTGGCTCGGTTTTACGGATGAGGTAAGCGAGGGAGTTTGGGCCTGGGTAAACGGCGAACCTGTCACCTATACTGCCTGGCATGCCGGAGAACCCAATAACTATGGCGCAGGAGAAGATTACAGCGCATATTATATTACTTTTGGCAACCAGTGGGCGGATATCGATGCCAACCAGCCCTATTATGCCTTGCTGGAAATTGATTCTGAAAACCTTCCTTCGCTGCTATCCTTCAGTCCTGCCTGCGGAACTCTGAATCCCGGCGATAATGTAATAATAACCATGACCATCGATACAACCGGGCTGCCAAACGGAATCTATGACACGAACATCCGTCTGGTAGCTACCGGCATCCCTGCCGAGCAGCAGTATCCGGTAAACATTAATGTGGCCAGGATTACTATTTCTGAACCGACGGGCTTGGTTTTTAGCACCACCCAAAGCCATGCCGAAGCCATTTATCTGGATTGGGAGCCCAATCCGAGTGCGGAAAATGTAAGCCTATACCAGGTTCAACGTCTGGGAGCGGATTGGACGGTGATTAGCACAGTTCCCGGCTCTCAAACATGGTATATGGACAGCGATCTTGAGGGTCTGGAAGGCAACATCCTATATAGAATAATTGCCCTGAACAACAGCGGCGGACAAAGCAATCCTTCCCTACCGGTAACAGCCTGGAAACTGAGTTTCTCCCCTCCGGACGGAGTTGCAATTAGCCGTGTCGGTTCCGGGTCAGTGATTCTTACCTGGCAGCCGGTAACGCAAGCCCTGGATGGCAGTCCTGCCACTCCAACCCGATATCTGGTGTATGCGTCAGAGACTCCCGACAACTTCAGTTTAGTAGGCATTGTGAACGATACGACCTGGAGTTCCGCTCCCTCTGCTCAAACCGGATTTTTTTACATTAAGTCTTACAGCGGGAAACTGGAGAACCTTCCCTCCCTCAGCTCTGGTAGCGGGTTCTTTGAACTGGATAGGCCAAATCCTGGGATAACGGCAGACTAACGTTTCCTGCTAAGAACAGATATCCCCAGCATCTCTATACACACCACTTTGCAGGCATTCCCCCAAAAAATCGGATATTGATAACTGTATTAAGCAGTAATACAAT
>CAZGWB010000023.1:0-34428 GCA_964529335.1 uncultured Candidatus Cloacimonas sp. | reverse complement strand
GGTATGATATAGTGAACAGGGGTAGCTCCGTCGTCTCGACGGAGAAGTGGAATAGTGACAATGGTTCCAGGAGTCAGTGGAGATTTCAAAGGTTCAAGGGTCCAAAGTTTCAAGGGTTTGGGTGAAGACAGTCTCTAATACCGCCTTCCTGAATCAAACCTTGTTTCACTTTTCCACCTTTCCATTATCCACTTTACGATGTTAAGAAAAAAGCAAAAATTGCTTTTGGCTTTCCATGATATTTTAGTTATATTATCATTAACTTGCATATTCGTAGAATCTTTCTTACAAACCAACCGGACTAAGAGGTGAACCATGAATAAACCGATTTTACTGGCGCTATTTTGCCTTGGGGTTGCGATGTTATTGTCCGATGCACCGCAATTCAGCATCTCCGTTTTTCCCACCAGCATCCGCGCTTCGCTATACGACTACATGCCTGGCTCCTATATGGATACCCCTGTGGTTGTGCAAGCTCCTGAAAGTGGAAGTGATATCTACATGGTTTATCATTATCGAACCAATCCCACAGATAAACGCCGCTTCAGACTGGCCAGAATTGGACTGAGCGGAAACCTGGAACTGGATAATTATTACGGCACCTTGAACAGAGATCAGGGTTATCCCTCGCTGACCATGGATACGCCGACCGGAATGCCACTTTTTGCCTGGCACGAGGTGCTTGGCAATAATATGGACAACTATCTGGACGTGGCGTTTACAGCCGGTGATGCGTCAGGAATCCCCAATCCCATGTGGGAACCTGCCATCGCCATAGATAATCCCTATACTCTCAATGATTTCAGTTCCAATCAGTTCGTTTGGCCAACCGTGGCGATCGGCCCCTCCCCCCTCGAAAACCTGCGACGGATCTATGTGCTGGGGAGAAATTCCGCTACTTATACCACTGGAGTGAATGGGCATAATGTGCTGTTGGCTTATCGTGATGTATCCACCAATGACCTCTATGATGGAGATTTTCTGCAGAACTGGAATGCCGTAAGCATCCCGCAGTTGGACGATTGGTTCTTCTTTCCCAATGGTTATGAACGGCAGTTTGACGGCACCCTGGTTTGCCGTGAAGATGGACGCATCTATCTGATCGGCAATCACAGCGAACAATATCAGGAACAGGTCGCAGATACGCAACGCAAACTGACAGTTTTTGTGAATGACAATTACGGTCAGGGAAACTGGCGGCAAATCTCTGTGCCGTCGGTGCAAATTCCCTCCCAGGTAAGCAATGCTCCAGCGGGCTGGGATTTGGCCAATATGCGTTTCGATCTTCATACCAGTAATCATTTCAATGCTGTTTGGGACAATGAACTGCGCATCCATTATCCCCAGCTTTTCACTGCCTACGACGCCAACGGCAATTTCTACGATTCGTTTTTCTCCATCCGGGACGTCATCTTTGATACAGTTACCGAAAGCTTTGCCATTCACGACCTCTATCCTCGTGGTGCCAGTCCCAATAGCGATCCCTGCTACACACCCTGGGACGTGAATGAGGATAATCTGGTGGACGATCCGCAGATGAATCTGCCGTTGATCTTCCCCTTCTGCTATCCCGATCCCAGCGCCCATTCCAACGCCATGACCTACTATTATAACAATGTGAAGATCACGAAGGCCAATTCAAACGGGGTAATGGCCTGCGTTTGGTCGGACAGCAAAGCTGCCGTTACCAATCCAGAGCTTACCGGTCCCGACACCTACATCGCCATCTCACCCGATAATGGCAACACCTGGCTTGATCCTATCGTGCTGAACCCCTTGCAGCATCCCACACCCAATGGCACCATGACCTTTGTGTATCCGGCCAATGAACTAGTTCTATTGGGTCCCGATCAAAACGAAAATCCGGTTTATCGACTGTTTCTGATGTTCTTCGACGATAATAACTGGGGTGCAGCAGCGCTCAGCGGCTCCAGTTTTCCGATGGACGGAGGAAATGTCAGCTACATGGCTTTGGATATTACGGTTCCGCTTTCGGCCAGCTCCGACCCGGAAATCCCGGTTGCGAATTTGAAGATAAACTCCTGGCCAAACCCCTTTTCCGAAGGATGCACCCTGAAAGTAAATGGCACGGCCAAAGCCGGTCAGCAGTTGGAGATATTTAACCTGAAAGGCCAGAAGGTACGCAGACTTGACCTGAATAGCGATTTTGAGACTCGTTGGGACGGCCGTGATGAAAGCGGGCAGGCCCTGGCTGCAGGAATCTACTTTGCCAGAGCCCATGCTGGCAACAACAGCATTGTTCACAAGCTGGTTATCAGCAAGTAAGCTGCTCTGTAAACAGAAGTTGTATCGCTCTCCGGAGTAGAATCCGGAACTTTATAGATTTGTTCATCTTAACAATATGAACTGCTTCAAACTGAAGGTTTTTTGAGGCAGTTTTTTTGCTTGACATATTTTTTGCTATGCCGCAGCGTGAAACATGACGCTTTTGAAGTAAAACCAAGCGAAATAAGCAGGAGTTTATTTGTATTAGAAGAGAACAATCAAGGAGATGATATGCATACCATCAAAAAAGCCTTTGTCCTGGCAGTCTTTTCTTTAGCCTTCCTGGCCTTTTGGGCAAGCGTGAGCGAATATACCTTTGCTTCCAGCCAGGGAGCTTATTCAGAGATCAGCGGTGGAACCGTGCTTGGCACGGCTACCAACGACAATGAAAGCTTCAATGCAATCCCTTTGGGGTTTACCTTTACCTACAATGGTGCGGATTACACTGAAGTAAGCGTTCAAACCAATGGTTTTCTGGCTATGGGAGCCACGGTTAGCACCAGCAACCAGGCCATCAGTTCCGCCACCGGAACCAATAACGTGGTAGCAGCTTTGAACCGAGACCTGAAAAGCCGTGCCGACGGCGAATTGATGTATCTAAGCTCAGGAACAGCTCCCAACCGTATTTTTACCGTGCAATGGAAACACTATCGCCGTTCGGCAACGGCAACGGCAAATGACGACTTCAGTTTTCAGATTCAACTTCAGGAAAACGGCAATAAAGTGCTGTTCGTTTATGGAGCTTTTTCCACGGTTACCAGCTCCACCAACCAATCCATCCAGGTAGGGCTAAGAGGCGATACAAACGCGGATTTCAATAATCGCACCACCACCACAAGCTGGGAAGCCACCAATCCCGGAACGGCCAATAACAATTTCTGCGTCCTCAGCGCCACCGTTTTTCCTCCCAATGGGCTTACTTTCAGTTTTCAAGCTCCTGCTGCAGGTGAACCACCCTTGGCCGCACAAACTCCCAATCCTGCCAATAACGCCACCAACGTAGCAATCTCGGCAAATCTGAGTTGGGTTTCCGGAGGTGGAAATGTGGAAGGCTACAAGGTTTTCCTGGGCACTGATAATCCCCCCTCCAATATCGTTAATGGAACCATCCAGACCGGCACAAACTACAATCCGGCTGATTTTAGCTACAACACCGCTTACTACTGGAAGATAGTTCCTTTCAACAGCTTTGGCGACGCTCTGAATTGTCCGGTCTGGACCTTTACCACTCTGGCTGATCCAACCATTACCAGCTTTCCCTACAACCAAGGTTTTGACGATCTGGCCGCACCTGCTTTACCCTTTGGCTGGACTACCATCAATGCCAATAACGACGCTTACAGCTGGGAAACTTACTCGGGCAACTACCAGTCTGCACCCAATTGTGCCAGAATGCGCTTCAACACATCCCTGGCTATGAATGACTGGCTATTAATGCCACCTTTACAGCTAACCCAAGACACCTATTACAAGCTTCGCTTCTACTATCGTGGAGGCAGCACCGACGCCGCCGAAAAACTTGCCCTGTATTGGGGAAGCGCTCCCACCGCGGATTCGCTGAACCAGCTTATCTGGGTGAACGAGAACATCAACAACGTAACTTATGTGGCCGCAGAAGCGATAGTTCAAGCCCCGGCCAATGGCATCTATCACTTCGGATTCAAAGGCTACAGTGCGGCAGACCTGTTTTACATTTATCTGGATAGCGTTTCGATGAATGTGTGGGTGGAAGTTTTGAATCCACCTCGCAATCTTAGCGCTACCGTAAACGGATTTGATGTGAATCTTAGCTGGGTTGCGCCATTGCCCAGCCGTGCTTTACTGGGCTACAAAGTGTATCGGAACAGCGCGCTTATCGCTACCCTGAGCAATCCGGACACCCTTGGCTACATCGATGCAGGTCTTACTTCCGGAATGTATAGCTACAGCGTAACTGCTTATTACACATCTGGAGAATCGGTTGCCGCCGGTCCGGTTTTGGCTGACGTGGATCCTGTGATTCTACCGCCAGCAAATCTAGCCGCCACAGTCGTGGACAGAGACATCACCCTGAATTGGGAAAATCCGGAAGGCAACTGGATCACTTGGTGCAACATGAATCTGGGTAATTCGGTTGGCACAGGCTCGGCCATCACTTTTGACGTGGCACATCGCTGGCCTCAGGAAGACCTGGCCCCTTATGCCGGACGCTCAATTTCCCGACTGGAGTTTGTTCCGGTGTTCAGCAATTGCACCTACACCATGAAAATCTGGACAGGCGGATCTGCTGCGGGGGCTGGAACTCTGGTTCACTCCCAAGTGGTTAGCAACCCTGTGATGAACGAATGGAACACGGTGATCCTGAATGCGATTATTCCCATTCCCAGCACCGGCGATCTGTATTATGGCTACGAGGCAAACACTCAGGGTGGCTATCCTGCGGGTTGCGACGATGGTCCACCAGTAGAAGGCAAAGGCAACATGATGTTCTTCCAGGGAGCTTGGCAAACCCTTACGCAAGTTGCTCCTACCTTAACCTATAACTGGGCTATCCGAGCTTTTGCGCAATTCACAACTCCCGCTTCGGAAATAGCTTTGCAGCCAATTCCCGAAAACCGCGAAATCACACTTTCGGATCAGCCTTTGGCGCTTCATCGCTTCACACCTGCTCAAAGCAGAGTGATATCGGGGTATAAGGTATATCGCGACGGAGCTCTGCTAACTACCCTAAATGACGAAGAATTATTAACTTATACCGATTATGGTTTACCTAACGCCACATATCAATATTCGGTTACATCCTTGGCCGCCACTGGTGAATCGGTTCCAGCCTCCCTTGAAGTGGTGCTGAATTTCCAATTGGCCACTCAGTTCTTCGGTGATGATTTTGAAGCCTATCCGGATTTTGCCACCACCTTTGCACCATGGAACCTGCGCGATCTGGATCATTCCACTACCTATGGCTTCACAGGCATAGAATTCCCTGGTTCAGGAACGGCCATGTCCTATCTTGTATTCAATCCTTCGGCCACCACACCACCCATGACGAGCGTTGCGCCACATGGCGGCTCAAAGATGCTGGCCTGCATGTCTGCCACCACACCTCCGAACAGCGATTGGATGATAGCCCCCAGAGTTAGCCTGGGAACCAATAGTGCGCTAAAATTCTTCGCCAAATCGCACACAGACGCTTATGGCCTGGAAAGATTCCGCGTAGGAGTTTCCACGCTTCCGGTTATCGTGGTGCAGGGCTTTACCTATATCAACGATGGCGAATATGTGGAAGCACCAACGGATTGGCATGAATACGTTTACGATCTTTCCGCCTACGATGGCCAAATGGTTTATGTGGGTATCCGCTGTGTTTCAGACGATGCCCTGGCCTTCTATGTGGATGATTTTACCCTGCATTCAGATGGAGGCAGCGTAGTGGATGGTGAAGATCCTCTTGCTCCGGCTTTGGTAACCGAGCTCAAAGGAAACTATCCCAATCCCTTTAATCCCGAAACCACCATCTCCTACAGCCTGAAGGAGAATATCCCGGTTAGCCTGGAAATCTATAACCTGAAAGGCCAAAAGGTGAAAACCCTGGTAAACGAAACCAAAGCTCCCGGCTCGTATCAGATCGACTGGAAAGGACTGGATAATAACAACCAGCCCGTGGCCAGCGGCGTTTATTTCTTCAAGATGACCGCCGGAAAATACAGCTCCACCCGCAAGATGATTCTGATGAAATAGGTGGATGGGTTAACTGGTGAACGGGTTAACTGGTTAACAAGTTAATAAGTGAACAAGTGAATTGGGGAAGCCCCGGAGAATAATCCGGGGCTTTTCCTTTGTGGATAAATGGTTTACAGAGGACTTTCTCTGAATATATTCAGAGTTTGCCAGCCTTGATGAAATCCCTATCATACCGGAGTCATACCGGATGAGCATCCGGTATGACTCCGGTATGACCCGGTTCAGAGGGCATATGATGCTTGAGCAGAGTATGTAAAAGTAATGCACCTGGATGGACGAATGGAACTGATATTCACCTGAACCCACCGCCTTCCAAGCCTCCATTGTTTTCTGCGGGACGCCGAAATGCCTTGCCTGGAGATCCTTCGCCTCGAAGGAATGGATAGGAGTTGTCCCGAACCTTGTGTGTTTTCGGCGAGACGCCGAAATGCCTTGCCTGCGAGACGCAGGCACTCCAAAGCATCACTATGGGGACAAACAAAAACCCCCGCTACTGCGGGGGTTTTACTTGTATGAGGGGTTATAGGTTATTTACGAAGTTTTTCCACCAGATCGGCCTTGAATTCTTTGGGCAGAATTGTGATCTGAGGAGCGTTCATGGTTCTACGAGCTGGAGTTAGGGCAGTGGTTTTGGCACCGGCTTCGGTGGAACCCACTACTTTGAAGAACTGCATGGCCTCAGCACCAGTGTAGGTATAGGTGGTGGAAGCCAATCCACCCTGCAGCAGAGTCCAACCAGTAGGCCAAACCGCATAGGGATCGTTGCAGCCATAAACGTTGTAGGTTTGCGCTCCGCTAAGAGCATCCCAGCTAAGCTCAGGATTACCGCTCAGATTTTGCACGATACTAACCTCCGGCGGGAAATACAGAGCCGGTCCACCGGTTTGCACATAAGCTCCGATGCACCATTCTCCTGTGGAGGCAGAGCTGTAGAGGTCTCCACCGATAAACAGGAACAAGGGTGAGGTGTAATCGTAGGTGGCATCATACAGGAAGTAGCGGTTTGTTCCCATGTCTTCATAGGTAATCCAGAAATAGGGAGTTGTAATCTCGATATTATAGGGGCTGAGATCAACTGTGCGATAGGTTCTGTGCGTGAATACCACATCAATGGGAGTCATCAGGTCGGTAAGGTTACCTTCGAAGTCCTCTCCATAAACGTGCATGTGCGCAGTGGTGGGTCCATTGCCGGCGGTGTTGTTATGCACAGCTCCATCGGAACCCAGCAGTTTTACAGTGGTATCGGTTCCATAGAAGGGGTTCTCATACCAAATGCCAGGACCCCAGTTGTAGGAAGCAAAACCCGTGTATCCGGTTCCGCCAGTATCATACCACATCCACACAGGATCATCCACAGAATAGCTATAGGTGGCAGTTCCCATGTTGTTCAGGCTGTCGAAGGCTTCGAATTTGTAGGTAACCGTGCTGCCCAAAGGTTGAGCCGGCAAAGTTCCCACATAAGTGCTACCGGCAGCAATGGCCATCGGGATGGGGGCACTCCAGTTGGTTCCAGAATCCAAAGACCAGTAAAGATTAACACCAGTGATAGGATTGTTAAATACGGCATCATCCACCACATTCACAGATACCGGCCAGGTAAGGTCTTCACGCGGGGTGTTGATAATTGGCAGGTGATTGGATAGGATGGGAGGCAAAACGTCCGAAGTATAGAAAGCCATGTTTACGTCGTCGATATACCAGGCATTGGCATCAAAGCCAGTGTATTTGAAGGCAACATAGATGATGTTTCCATTATAAGCGCTAACGTCGATCGTTTTTTGTCCCCAGGCTTGAGTCGTAAGATCTGTTTGCACCCAAACCTGTTCCCAATAGGGATCCAGAGGATTGGGGTCGGTGTTTATCCAAACCCCATTGTGAACCGTGTAGGAAGGATACTGATTGTAGCTCCAGAAACTCAGCACACCCACTCCTTCTTCAGGCAATTGGATAGGCGGCGAGATCAGCCAGCCGTTCTGACCGGGTTCTGGAACTGCATCGCCATACAGATGGCGCATTGAATAGGAAGGTGAATGAGAATAGGTGGCATTGGGTCCATATGGAGCCCAGGTTACAGCATCGTTATCCACGTTTCCGATTGTCCAGCCAGCGGGCAAGGCACCCGCTTCTTCAAAGTCCTCAGTCCAAGGGAAAGTGGTGATCACCTCTGCAGCCGAAACTGTGTCAAAACGCCAGATTTCACTGTAGGCGTCGGGCTGATCGGTTACGCTGGCGACAACCGTCCAATACCACTGCTGACCCGCAGCCATGGCAAAATCGGGAATGTCATTGGAATTGCAGGAAGTATAGAGATACCAAAGGGTATCCACCTGAACCGGGACAACCTCCAGGGAATAGGTAGGCGCAAAGAAATCGCCAGGTTGCAAATTGGCATCATCGGCGTCTATGCAGATTGTGTAATAGTCTGGAGGAGCACCCAATGAGGACGAAGCCCAGTCGAAGATAAATCCTGTGTAGGGCAGGTCTTCCTGACCGTTTTGAGGATAAACAAGATTAACCGGAGCAGGAGCTGCGCTAACAGAAAAGATTTGGAAATCATCTACCTGCAAAGGAGTTCCTGCTACATCATCGTTGGACTGGAAATACCAGCGGAAGCGAACCGTGTCACCCGCAAAATCGGTGATATCTCCATCCAGGGTGTAGCTATTTACCATCGAAGCCCAGGTATCCGGAGCGCTTGAATAAACGTAGTTGTTTCCATCCGGATCATCATAGGGATTGCTCATGTAGTGCCATTGGCCGCCATGATACACTTCCCAGCCAAAATAGTCCACATCCGGGAAGGTTCCAGTATCAGTAAACGAGCCCTTCAATTGGAAGTCCGCCACAATCTGAGTTGCGTCTGCCGGTAATAGGATATCCGGGCTTTCCAGATAGTTCAGCATATAAGGAACGTAGGTTCCTGATGCGTTCATGCTGCTCATGATGTGAGTGGGTGAAGGAGCTGCTGCATCTGTGGCCAAATGCCAGAAATCACCTGCAGTCGGCACCAGGCTGGTGTAGGTCATGCCGGTGGTCACGCCGTTGTTGCTGAAAGCTGCCAGGGCGATATCATCCACCATCACGCCAAAAAGGCCTGGATCATCGTCGGTATTGTAAGCCGGGTCGGAGGCAAAGGCGAATCTGATCTTTACGTTTGCCGCTCCGCTTACCAGATATTGATCCAGGTTTACGGTTACCACCGTCCAGGGACGAACTCCGCCCCAGCCAGGAATTCCCAAGCCTTCACCATGCTCGCTGCCAAAGGCATAAGAATTGGCAAAGTCGTAAACAGGAGTTATAACCGTTCCGGGAATTACAGTGTAGGTCACCCCGGAGTTTGTGGAGATTCTGATATTGAAAGAATCCCAACCGTCATATTCTCCGCTGGCTCCCGGTTCTTCCAAACCGTGGCGCATTTTGAAGGTAAGTGTGGAGCTTCCTGTGGCGATTGGAATCACAGGGGTATCCAAAACGAGGTATTGGTGGTCATGATAACCGCCGTTTCCAGTTTCATCACCCATCCACCATACGTCGCCCTGAGCATCGCCATTATTGTATATATGCCAATTGTTGGGTGATACAGCACCGTCATAGTGCGTCCAGCCGGTCGCACCGGATTCAAAATCTTCGGTGTAAAATACGTCTCTGTATTGATGAGCTGGAGCAGGATTTGTCACCGCGCGTTTGGGCGTGGGCGACACAGCCACCAATCCAACTACGATGCATAACACCGCTATAAGGACCAGGTATTTTTTCATAATGTTTCTCCAGATAGTGTTGTAAGTTATTACAACTTCAACGTGTTAATTAAGGCAAAATTCCGCTATGCCTCCCCCGGACAGAGTTCTGGTATACCGGATTTTTGCGATGATATTGAAGGTTCAAGCTCAGTGTGGTTCAAGCTATTTGTAAACAAACCGGTATTATTGTGATAATGTGCGATGATTATTCCAAATAGACCAGAGTGTTTGTAAATACGCCAAGAACCATTATCAGACTTGGATTTTGGTGATATCCCATTAATGTGCCCTACAGTAAACGCTTTTGCCGAGGTTGCCGTTTTGCGGCTACTGAACTTGCGAAAATAAGCTTCAAAAACAACCTGCGGCATAAATCTCCCAAAAAGATTCTAAAGCCTGGTGAAACTGATCTCGCCGGCCACAGAGGATAAGAACCCAAGCTCCGGAAGGCAGGATCATATTCGCCGAATTTTTTTAGAGGCTAAAACTCTTCGGTTGCATTATTTGTTTGGCCAAGAACCTTGTCAGGTTTTTTGTGCAAATCCAGTGGTTATCTTTAGGCTCTTCCATTCCTGCCGGATTAATCCTCTCACTTTTCCCGGATCAGAGACCCATATTGAAGGGTATTTTACTGCTTAGCAGGCAATCATTCACGTTTTGTGTGGCACAGCGGCGACAACTGCTTATCTTAAATGATATAGACATCCTTGGGAGAAAAAATGGTGCGCGAACCAATTCGTTTTCATGAGTTCATGCCGGACAAGGTGTGGAAGTGGAAGATTCTGGAAGAAAAGCTGGATAAGGTTCTGGCCTTGCACGATTATCAGGAGATCAGGCTATCGGTATTGCAGGATTCAAAGGTCTTGAAAGATGGCATCACGGCTTTGATGCAGGGCCACGAAGCAGATCACGCCATGCAGAGCGTGCTTTCTTTATCCGATGAGGACAATCAGCTAAGCCTGTTAAGTTTGCGTCCCGAAGGCACAATAAGCGTATTGCATCATACCGCCAGAATAACCAATCCGGGAGAGATACACCGGTTTTACTATTCCGGCCCCATGTTTCGCAGGCATGAAAACAATCAGCAAATGGAATTTTACCAGCTTGGTGTGGAATTGCTGGGCAGCGAAAGCATCCTTTCCGAAAATGAAGTGATCAGCCTGGGGATATCTATTTGCAATGCTTTGGGTCTGAACGAGGTTCGTTTGGACTTGAACAGCTATGGCTGCCATAAATGCCGGGATGATTTCTTTGCCGATTTACGCAAGTTTCTCGATGAGCACAAAGATGAATACTGTCAGGCCTGCTATCAGGAGTTGTATGCAAATCCTTTCAGCGAGACGCGCTGCCAGAATCCCAAGTGTCAGCATTCCCTGCGCTCAGGGCCTCAGATTTCCGATTATCTATGCGCTGTTTGCAAAAGCAAGTTTTCCCGCGTGAAAAAAATCCAGGCAAACCTGGGAAACCGCTACAAAGTAAATCCTCACCTTTACAAAAATTTCTCATATTACAACGAAACCGTATTCGACTTTGTAGTGGAACATAAAGGCCAGCAGATCGTGATCGGGGGTGGAGGACGCTACGACTATCTATCTGCCCGAATCGCCGGAAAACGGATTCCTGCCGTAGGATTTTACCTCAATCTGGATAGCGTTTTTGAGATAATGGAAGCTCGTGGGCTGTTCAGGGGAAGAACTGAGGAGTTTATGATTTACCTTAGCAGCGAAAGCGAAAACATGGAAATCATGGCTTTGCAGTTCGCTCAGGAATTGCACGGACAAGGCATCAAAACAATTATCTCGCCTGAGATCAGTGATCTGAACCAGGAATCCCGGAAAGCCAAGCAAAAAGGCTGTGCCCTGATGCTGATCATAAGGGAGGACAACATCAGAGAAGGCAAGATTCTACTAAAGAACCTGGTGAAAGAGCATCAGTCCTATGTCCCGCTAAAAGATACAATTCCAGCCATCCTGGTTGCCCGCAAAGCCCTGGAAGTATAACAGCCCCATATCGTCATTACAAAGAAACATAAGGAGATAAAAATGCAATCGGTTATGACGCATCGAGCCCCTGCTGCTTTGGGACCCTATTCCCAGGCCATCATGAAAAATAACACCCTCTTCGTTAGTGGCCAGTTGGGGATAGATCCCAATACAGGCGTAATGCCGGAATCCTTTGAAGACCAGGCTGCACTGGTGTTTGCCAATCTGAAAGCCATCCTGGAAGCTGCCGGCATGGGGATGACCCACATCGTGAAAGCCAGTGTGTTTCTAAAAGACATGGACGATTTTAGCCGTCTGAACGAGATATATTCGCGCCAGTTCAGCGCTCCCTTTCCAGCCCGGGAAGCGGTTCAGGTAGCCAGGCTGCCCAAAGATGGCCTGATCGAAATCTCCGTGATCGCCATGAGGTAAAGAGCATGAGCATTACCACCAAGGGGGGAGACAAGGGTCAAACCTCTCTCTACACCGGAGAAAGGGTTTGGAAAGACGACCTAAGGGTTGATGCCTACGGCAGCCTGGATGAATTGGACGCTTTCATCGGCGAAGCCAAGCACTATGTGGATAACGAGGAAATCAAAACAATCCTGATCGAGGTGCAAAGCAAACTTTACCGGGTGATGGGGCAGCTTGCCACTAAAAACGGTTCTTATCCCTATCCTGTATGCGTTCAGGATGTGGACAAGATTACAACCACGATCAGAGAATATGAAGACAAACTGCAGCTAAGAGGTTTCGTGATTCCGGGTTCAACCCTTCCTTCCGCAAAACTCGATCTGTGCCGAACCGTTGCCCGACGTGCGGAACGCAGGATAATCGCATTGTCACACAGCGAGGAAGTGGCTGCGGAAGTGCTGGGCTTCGTTAACCGTCTTTCAGATCTCTTTTTTATTCTCGCCCGTACGGTGGAAAGCGAATTGGGCGCGTTGAAATACGTAGAAAAGCCGGTTGTTGAGTGTTTGTGAGTCAAGAGGTCGAAAGGTTGAGAAGTCGATGAGTTGAGAGGTTAGTTGAAAGTTATTAGTTATGAAGGAAGGAGATAGAAAATGTATAAGATAGTATTGATTCGCCACGGCGAAAGCACTTGGAACAAGGAAAACCTGTTTACAGGCTGGACAGATGTGGACCTTTCGGAGAAGGGTTTGCAGGAAGCTCATACAGCCGGAAAACGGCTAAAGGCGGAAGGCTTTGAATTCGACGAAGCCTGGACTTCCACTTTGAAGCGTGCGATCCGCACTCTTTGGATAACCTTGGATGAGATGGACCAGATGTTCATTCCGATACATCATGACTGGCGTTTAAACGAACGTCATTATGGAGCTTTACAAGGATTGAACAAGGCCGAAACGGCAGCCAGATATGGCGAGGACCAGGTAAAAATCTGGCGCCGCAGTTTCGACACTCCACCTCCTGCCTTGGAAAAGAGCGATCCACGCTATCCGGGAAAAGACAAACGTTATGCGCATCTCAGCGAAGACCAGATTCCTCTATGTGAATCCCTGAAGGACACCTGTGCACGCACCATGCCATTTTGGAACGAAGTGATTTTACCTCGTCTGGCGGCAGGAAGAAGGATGATTATCTCGGCCCATGGAAACAGCCTGCGGGCCATAGTAAAAAACCTGAATCATATCAGCGATGCCGATATTGTGGAATTGAACATACCCACAGGGATCCCTTTAGTCTACGAATTCGACCGTGATTTGAATATCATAAAGCATTATTACCTGGCAGATGAAGCAGCATTGGAAGCAGCCCAAAAAGCCGTAGCCAACCAAGGAAAAGCCAAGTAATAAAAAGACTTCCGGGAGGATTAGTGAACCAGGTTTTACAGCAAAAACTGCCTGAGCTTGAGATAATGGCCGTGCATGATCCTCAACGCCTGTTAAAGGTGGTGGAGGAGTTGACTGAGCAGCATATAACCCCCTCCGACCGCAGAAAACTTCTTCAGGCCAAGGCTAAGGCAATGGTTTCGCTGCACCAATATACCGAGGCCGAGAAAGAGGTGCTTAGCCTGCTGGAGGAAGCAATTGAGGTGAATGATCTGGAGATCATTGCCAAAAGCAATATCATCCTCAGCAAATGCTACGTAAACCTGAATCTGCCAAACCGCGAAAAACCTTGTTTGGATGTGGCCATGGCGGCTGCCAAGCAAGCCAGGAATAATGACCTGATCACCATAGTCCTTTCTCATTATGCCGCCATGTATCAACGTCAGCACGACCGAACGCAGACCCTGCTTTATCTCGAAAAAGCTGAAAAACAATTGGATAAGGATTCTGATCCATACCTCAGGCTAAACCTACTGATTGACACTGGAACCGCCTATTATCACTTTCAACAATACGACAAGGCGATCTTCTTCATCAGCTCTGCCTTGGAGCTGAGCCACAAGATGAAAGACCTGAATAATCAGATGACTCTGCTGAATAACTTATCCACGCTTTACAGCCTGGTAGGCAGATACACCGAGGCCGAGGAGATGTTGAAGCGGGGTTTATCCCTCAGCGAAGAACATGATATCCCTTTCCAGAAGGTGCAGTTTCTTTTTAACCTGGGAGTGTTGAACATGCGGCAGGACAAATACACAGAAGCCCTAAGGCTGTTATTGGATTGTGAGCAGGCTGCCAAATCCTTCAATCTGACCAATATTAGCTTTTGGTCTGACCTAAACAGCAATCTCGCCGGATGTTATCGCTATTTGGGAGAAGTAGATCTGGCGTGGCAACGCTTGGAAGAAGCCAGAAGAGTCCTTGCAGATTCCGCGGATACCAATACCTTGCAAGAATTGGATTTGAATAAAGCCAATTACCTGATCAGTCTGGGAAAATACTCTGAAAGCCGCAAGCTGCTGAAAAGCGTGATCAAATATGCCACAAAGAACAAGCTGTTCGATGTGCTGATCACGGCTCAGTTAAACCTTCATGAGTCCTACAAGAAAGCCAATGACTATGTTAAAGCTTGCTCTTGCTTGCTTGATTTGCATCGCATCCACTTGGAATATCAACAATACTTGATGACCGAGCAAACCAAGGACTACGACCAAAGAATTCAGATACTGATGCAGGATTTTAACGAGGTTCAGCAGCAGTATTCCAGCCTGCAGCAGGACATCCGGAATTATCTCGGTAACGAATTTGTGGGTAAGAGCAAAGCCCATCAGAAGGTTCTGGAAGCTGCCTTGCTAGCAGCCCAGCATCCCAACGCAAGTGTCCTGCTGATCGGCGAATCCGGAACCGGGAAGGACGTGATAGCCAGAATGATCCATAATAATAGCGCGCGCCGTGATGCACAATTGATCGCGGTAAACATGGCAGCGATCTCTCCGAATCTCTTGGAAAGCGAATTCTTTGGCCACAAAAAAGGCTCTTTTACCGGTGCAATATCGGACACCAAGGGGTTTTTCTTGGAAGCTAACCAAGGTTCACTCTTTCTGGACGAAATCTCTGAAATGCCCTTCAATCTGCAGGCCAAACTGCTTCGAGTGTTGGAATCCCGCAAGCTTACTCCCGTAGGAAGCAGCAGAGAGCTTGCGTTTGATACCAGGGTTATCAGTTCCACCAATCGCGACATCATGCAGATGATCCGCAACGACCAGTTCAGGCTGGACCTTTATCATCGCCTGAATACAATCGAAATACATATTCCACCCCTGCGGGATAGACCCGAGGACATCGAAGTGCTTGTGCTTCACTACACCGAAAAATTTTCCCGAGAACTGAAGATGCCGGTTCCCAAAATTGACCTTTCCTTTTTCCAGGCCCTTCAGCAGTATAGCTTTCCGGGTAACGTGCGCGAACTGAAAAACGTAATAGAACGCCTGTTGATCCTGCAAAGCGGCACAGACTGGGATAACAGAATCCTGAATAAATTGCCTTCCATGAAGTTGGGGATTCAAGGCAAACCAGATTCCACGATTAAGTCCCGCAAAGAAAAGCTGGAAAAAGAAGAAATCATCGAAGCTCTGCAAAAATGTTCAGGAAAACAAAAGGCGGCAGCCAAACTGCTGGGAATCTCGGAAAGCACACTTACCCGTAGAATTGTGGCTTACAATCTGGAGATATACACACGTAAAGGTCGATAAACCCCACTCTGGTATCGGTCTCATACCTCCCATCCATCATTGTGAATCAATTTTACAGCATTGAACCTGCGGTCTGAACCGGATCATACCCTAGTCATACCGAATGAGCATAGGGTATGACTTCGGTATGATAATAGCCACAAGGAGACTGGGAACCCCATAAAACGGTTATGGATTTGATATGTCCTCAAGGAAGAAGCCCCGGATCGATCTCCGGGGTTTCTTCGATTCATCTTCTCACCCGTTAGCTTATTTCATGAGAATGGCTTTTTGGGTAAACACCTCTTTCCCGGCACTCATTCTGAATAGATATATTCCTGAGCTGCATGGAATTCCATTGTTGTCCTTGCCATCCCACAGCAGGCGATGCAGACCTGCTTGATTGGGAGCATTTACATAGCTGCGAACCAATTGGCCGCGTTTATTGAATATCTTCAGCTCCACAGGGACACTCTCTTTCAGAGTATAGCTGATGTGCGCCAGGGGATTGAAAGGATTGGGAAAGATTCTGTTGAGTGCGGTAACGGTAGGTATCTCCGGCAAAGGAATCTCCGTTTCGGTTCCAAAAAATACGGTTACCGGCCCGAAGAACTCACTGCTGCCGTCCAGCTCGCTGCTTTGAAGCCAGTAGTAATAGGTTCCTTCGTCAAAAAGCTCCTGATCGGTAAACTCATATTGATGCTGGCTGGAACTATTGGTTGCGGCGATCAGAGGGCTTACCAACTGCGCTCCTGATAGTTGTGAACTGAGAGCACGATAAACATAGTAGCCATTCAAGGCAGTTTCGGATTGGGTTGTCCAGCTTAGCTTCACATAGTTCTGAGCCGTGAGGACAGCGGTAAAGGCACTCAGTTCCACAGGAAGGGTGAATTCTTCCTCAAAGCCTATTCCGAAATCCGAGAAACCATTGTTGATACTCCAGGTGGCAAGCCGGGTGTTGTCGTCGAAAGAAACTGGCAAGCCAAGATTTTCCCAAGCGCTGCTAACGTGGCTGCGCTTAACCAGATAGAACAGGTTGGCACCGCCAACATTGGGCAGACCGGTTAGATCGAGAGTTAGATTATAGCTACCCAATCCGCTGGTGGCAGTGGAATTGATCGTCCAATGGCGGTTTGCCAAACTCAGAATTCCAGAAGGCAAGGTTCCCAAAGGATTGGTATCCACCCGTATGGCTGTTAGATTCGTGGCAGTTGTGGCGGTGGTAAACTGCACGGTAGCCCCTGTGATCGGAAAACTTGCGGATCCGGTTCCGCTAACCGATACCGGCAGGTCGTTTTGCGCTGGTGTATCGCCCAGCATATAGGCATTCTGTCCATAAGCCACAGCGATCGGAGAGGTGCCGGTAACCGGGCCGGCCATGCCTCCATAGGCATACATGTGATAGGCAGTGGCATTGGAATTAACAATGTAAACAGAGCCCATCATGGTTTGGAAGGTAGGGCCAAACTCCAGAAGCTGGATTTTAAACTTGCCGGTGGGGAACAGAACCAACTGGAAAGTGGCATAAGAATCGGCATTGGGACCGTTTTTGGGCTGGACTTTCAGATAGGTGACCACAAGCTTGCCATCCACATTCTTGTAGAGTATGGTTTTCGGATAGTTTGCTGAAACTGGGAAGAAATCAGACGCATACAATGCTATGGCATTTGAGGGTGGCTGTCCCATAGGCAAGGGCAAGGTAGGCCTGGAGAAATAGACTGAGCCATCAGCCCCAATCCAGAAAGAACTAAAGCTGGTTCCGAAATAGGGGAAGCTGAATCCAATGGGATAGCCGCTTGCGTTGTTTGGAGCATAGCCATCGTCATTGGTCATTTCTGGATAGGCATTGGTTCCGCTGGCAGAAATGTCTATCCAGTCGAAAGTGGGATAGCTGGGTGCAGGAGTTGCCAGAGTATTGGCGAAGTAATAACCTCCCTGCTGAGCATAACCTCCACCATAGTTGAAGTTCTGGATGGTGTATTCTCCGCTGGGGTCTTGTTCAGAGGCGGGATGAGTAAAACCGGATATGTTGATGGCATTGGCCAATATCTTGGCATCCACCACGTTTCCAGCTCCCGCATCTGCGCTGAGGTCATAATACACATATAGAGCGCTTGTCCCCAGAGCCAGCTCATAGTTTAGAGCACTGAAGTTAGCCGTTCCGGTAGCGATGGAGGCTGTTCCCAGGAAGGACGAGGGATTAAGCTGGTCGGAGAGCTTTACGGCTGAAACATCTGCATTGTTGGTGTTTTTTCCGGTAACCGCCATGCTGTTTATCTTGAGCGATGCGAAGGACTGGGCATCGGAACCTTCCTCCACATAGAATTGAATTTCCAGTATTCCCAGATTTTGATTGCCCGAGGAAGTGGTTCCCTGTCCTAATTGATACACCGATACACTCTGCAGCTTTTTACCTGCCACACTACGATAACCGGCAGGATCCGTAACCGAAGGTGTTCTCGCGATCCCGCCAACCAACACGCTCGTGCATTGGGCATCAAAATGATCTCCCACACTTAAGTTGGAACCGGTGTCGTAAACCAGCCAGAAATAATGGTTACCTGCTGTTACGCTAAGGTTTTGGCTAACGGTAAAGCCGCCCTTGGAGCCAAGATTGGTAATCGTTGCGCCATACTGGGTGTCGGTGCTGAAGGTGGTGGATGAGCCGGTGTAATACACTCTGGCAGCGGTGATATCGCTTACGTCAGTGGTTCCGGTGGTATTGAAGGTAAGGGAATTGATCGTTTGCTGGCTTTGCGAGCCACCTGTAATCACGTTTGCGCGGATGATCTGTTGATCGGTGGCATTGGCACTGATGCTGGCAGTTGAGCTTTGCTCTGTTACCGTATCTTCATAATAGCCCTGGGAAGTAACCCAGAAACGGATATGCGGCCGGAACTGCCACTTTACGACATTGAACGGTGAGGGCAGGGTAGATTGATCTGTTGACCCGGTATAGTGGTAATCCTGAGAATCAAGATAGTTACCCACAAAAGTTGGGGTGGATGGGTAACGGTAGTTTGAGAAATTGGATTCAACAAAAACCAGGAGGCTTTGGAAGTTCGTTTGGTTGTTATAAACTGAATCCAGAGTGATTTTTCTCCAGCCGGTGCTGTTCATTACATTGGTGCTGCCATTGTAAACCATGGTTGCACCGCTGATCAATGTTTCCCAGGTGGTAGAGTATGGTACCCCATAGAAAGTACCGGAGTATGGTTTCATGTATATCTTTACAGGGATAGGATTGTATGAGCTTAGGGTAGAGGCCACATTCCAGCTAAGGGCTTCAATGGAATAGAATCCATTAACTTCTGGGAAAGTGTATAAGGCTACCGATCTGCCATAGTTGTAGTTGTAAATGAATGGAGTATGCAAGTTCATTTGTGCACCACCGATGGGACCTGAGGACACCTCTATATAGGGATTGATCTCAATAAAACCGGTTACCCCGGTCAGATCAGTTGTAGTAACCTGCAGTTTTATTTGTTCCCACTTATCATAGGTAACTCTCCACAAAGCATCACCTTCGGTAAAGCCGCCCATAAAAGAAATGGTGGCGTTTCCTGTACCGGTATGCAATACCATATTGATGCTGGTGCTGTTGTAGTTGTAATCCAGGTTTCCATTGGCATCTTCGGCGTAAGCTATCACTTCAAACTGCCTGTTGATCAGGTCTCTGGCTGGATGGCTGAACCTAAGAGTTGTGGCGATTACATTAATGTAGTGAGTTTCTGAGACAATCTCTGCAGCCAGGGTTGGCAGCAAACGTGAGCCCCAAAAGGCATTTGTGAAACCATGGTTGGTATCGGTGATTTTGAACTTCAGGGTTTTATCTTCCGTCAAGCCGGTGGTCTTGAAGTAGATCGCCAGAGTAACATTGGCGGTTTGTCCGTCCGCAATATCAAAATCACCTTCGGGAATGGTGAAGGTGATATCGCTATTGGTGATAACAGCCGTGGCTGTGCCGAGTGGGTTGCCATTCACCTTCAGGACTGCGCCTTGCAGGACGGTAGTCCAGACTGCTGAGTTGTAGGGATTGGCGTTTTGGACCTTCACATTGGTTACTTTGGTAGGGTGTCCATCCGGACCGTAATCCACCATGCGGAAATCAAAGACGTCAAGAGCCGCTACTGCAGTATTGGCAATCGATGTTAGCCCCGTGGCAGGTATCTGGGTAAGGGGAGCCAGGATGGTGGTGTCTTCATCATAGGGAACGTAAGTATCTGCGCCAATTGCCGTAGGAACACCACGAGTTTCATAATCCATATCTACGGTTATATAGGCAGGAACCGTGTAGCCGGGTTGGCCGATGGCTTGGCTGCCTGTGCCATGAAGATTGGTATTCGGCTCGATCAGATAGGGATCGCCATATACGGAATTGTCATCCTTATCATACGTAACCAGAGCTTGCCAGGCAGTCATATTAACTGCATCCCAGCCTTCTGCATAGCCAACATATCCATTTTTACTGTAATACAGATTATAATCGGTAAAGCCATCGGATAAGTATTTATGCTGGGCAGAAACGCAATAGGTGCGGGCAGAAGAGCCTGTAATGGCGGCATAATTGGCCACGATATTCCCATACATATAGATATCAGGGGTGCGACCATTGTTATATATGCCTGCACTCCTGAAATCCCAGGTTCTGCCATAGCCGATGCTGATAGTGTTATGATAGAAATCAACAATTTCATTGGATTCATAGGCGCAAAGATATGCACCCATAACCTTGAGAGTGGTGGTGGGGCCACTGCTGGCACACCTCAAGTCGCTGATCGTGTTATTATAAAATTTTACGCTACCAGTTCCGGCATACACATGATTGGTTTTAAACCCAATGGTATAAGAGCTGGTAGAAGTTGAGGTGTTATTCAAATCACGAATGGAGTTGTTATTCACGATGCCGTTATTGCCATACTCCTTCAGGTTTATGCCAATAATGTTTTCTCCGTATCCGTTAATCGCAGATATATCGCAGTTGCTAATGCTGAAATCCGAACCTTTGTAGATGTAGATACCAAAGCTATAGATACCGCTTGTGTTGCCCAGATTGATCAGGGCGTTTCGGATAGTGCTGGCTGTGGTGCCAACTTCGCAGTATTGATCGAGGTAGCTTCCACCCAGCATTACGATTCCGCTGGCAGAGTTTTGAATTGTGAAATTCAGATAGCGGTTATTGTCGTTTGCACCACTCTGAGCAGTAGGATTGGTGCCGCCGCCATAAGTTGAATCAGTGCTTTGCAACACCCCTGAGCCGTAGAATGAAGTATTGTTGTTCCTGCTGAGAGTGACGGTGAAGTTTTTGAAGGTATTGTGTTGTGCTCCGTTGGTAGCACTGGCATTGCGGATCAGATATCCATGCTCGACATTGGTCACTGCTGAAGCATTGATGTCTATGCCGTCGAAAGTGATGTAATCTCCTCCAGAGATAATGATTCCGGCTTCATTGCTGGCTGAAGTGCCGGTAGGTGTGATAACCGGATTGTTGCCCGTTCCCGATTTCTGAAAGATTATCGGATTGGCCTCGGTTCCAGTAGCTGTAATCACAGGTGGTCTTTCGGCAAACGTGGCTCCTGCCGATACATTAAAAATCACTCCGCCAGCCCCCACTCCATTTGTGTTCAGGGCATTGATGGCAGAGCTGAAAGTTAAGTAGTCTCCCCCCGGCCCAACAATCTTAGTGCCGGTTAAAGCTTGTGCAGATAAACTTCCTAATGATAATCCCACCATGAATAGCAGGATTATGGCTCTTAGTGAATGCTTCTTCATTGTTTTAGCTCCTTTTGTATGTTGTCTGTTGTTGATTTCTGCTGGCTTTGGCGTCGCTGCCCAGCAGCGTTGCCAAGTGCCTATCTTGTGCAAAAAGCTTGTCATTTCTTTGGCTTTTAGCCCCGAGGGGCTTTTGATTACAGCTATTCATCACGGTTATTTGTTCCTTCCCTGATCTATGAATTTACCACTGCATTCAAAATGCAGGATACGCACCAATTCCAAACTACCACGGCACATGTATATATTGCCGTTTATCAAAATGTTAGCCGTATGCAGGTCAGCGCAGAAGCAGTTAATTGCAATTAAACGAAAGATTTCACTAGACCTGAAATTTCAATATTGAAATTTTCTCTGTGCTGAGCCTATTTTTTTGTAACTTTTCAGCTTGACCTCCATCCTCCGCGCTCATGGCCATGGCTAGCTGGGACAAGGATGAGAAAAGCTAAGAGACAAATCTCTTGGGTTGGGATATCCTAAGGAAAAATGGCAAAAAAACACCCGAAACTCAGGGCTGAGTCTCGGGGTTTTGGGGATCAGTTGTGGGGATTGGAAGTTTTATTATAAAACTGTCTTGGGGTCTTTAATCCTTTTTTTGGCTTGGAGTAAAAGAAAAAACGGCCGAAACCAAGGAAGTGGAAGGAAAAGTTTCGGCCATTTCTCTAGCGTCACACAGCTCAACAAAAAACGAAATATTAGGGTTTGCAACGGCCAACAGCCTGGCGTTGTTTCTCATAACCGGGGTATCGGAATGCCAGAGCTTACTGCCCAGCCATACTTCTTCAGACGATAGCCAGGAAAAATAATCAGTCCGCGCTGTATTCACTGTTCCTTCTCACTTGTTCTCTGAGGATTGGCTTGTTGGTTGAGAGCATCGCAATAGCTGGCATGCAATTGCATCACCTGCTCCGAGATCTCAGCATAGGATTCTTTTTCAAAGAAACGGATATGATTGGCAAATCTGTCCTCGTCAAAAAAGACGGTAAAACCCGTAAAGCCATCTCCCGTGGCTTTGAAAACTTTTTCGTAGATCGGACTAACCTTGTATATCTGCTCAGAATAATCCGGGTTTTGCATTTCCATCGTCTGCTCATTTTCCTTTACTGAAATTCTTTTGTTATATATAAAGCAGAGCCCGTGCCAAGCTCACATCTTTTATTGCACTTTCTATCTTGTTGCATATCAATGTAATGCGTAGCAGCCAAAAAAACTTAAGATAGAAATTTCAGTTTCGAGCCCAGTTTCATGTGAGCTGAAATTTCATAAATGAAATTTACGCCATACTTGGAACAGGTTCAGAACCCTGGGTTAAGCAGCTTACCGAACCCTTTATTGTAATGTGTTTTGCCAATAATGGGTGTTTTATATTAAGAATGTGTTTCGCTTAAGATTTTTTTGCTTAAGGTTTTTTTACATGCTTTTCCCCCTTGCTTGAGAGCGTCAATCAGTTATTTATCTACCCTTAATCAAGCGTTAATAATTAAGACTTGATTAAGGTTAAATTATGATGTGATAAATGCTCTCAAGCAGTGAAGAAAACTGTTCTTTCTTTATGGAGAGTCACTGGAGAGCAATTTGAGTGGTAACCCTTTAAAGTGGACAGGCTATTAAAAAGTTGGAATGATGAGATTACGGCCTGAGAAATTGTCATTTACAGACAATAATGAGCTAAAGATCCCGAACTGTGGCTGGCTGATCTACGGAGCATGCTGGCAGCAAGATAGCACTGAAACCTGCCTGTCCCTCTCATCACTAATCACTCTGGCACTCCCGGACTACAAAACTTATCCGCTGGGACGCTGGAAGCCATGCCAACGTCCCAGAAACACGGCAAATAAAACAACTTGACAAAAGACGTGATGAGGAGCAAATGTCTTAGTAGCGTCAAAGCCATGTTTGTTTCATACAGATGGCTTCGTAATGTGATAAGTCCGGAGCCTTGTGGAATACGAAAATTTTCTTTACCAAAACATATTAGGAGCTGTTCCATGAAAAGGATATTGATAGCCGTCGTCATTTTCAGTTTATTTCTATCGCTTGGGGCAGTGTGTCACAAGTTAGGTGGTTATGATACTTCCGGCTACGCTTGGTCGCTTACTGTAGTGGGCACGACAGCCTATGTGGCAGATTATAGGGCAGGGCTGCAGATCATCGATGTTGCCAATCCCCAGAGCCCGGTGTTGCTTGGTTCCTATGATACTCCCGGCAATGCTAACTCGGTTAGCGTGATAGGCACGACAGCCTATTTGGCAGATGGAGATGCAGGATTGCAGATCATCGATGTTGCCAATCCCCAGAGCCCCGTGCTGCTTGGTAGTATAATGCCGCACGCCACCAGCTTTGTTAACACCTGTACCGTGCAAGGTGACCGGCTGTATGTCTCCGATAACGGCTGGAATGAGATCAACGTCTACGACATCAGTATCCCCCAATCTCCAGTTTTACTGCACACCTATGCATGGAACTTAGGTACTTTGAGTTTGTGCATAAGCGGCAATACCCTCTTTACTGCAAATGGTTTTTATGGCTTATATATCCATGATCTGAACGCAATGGACGCAATAGATGATGTTGTGGCGGTTCCCCAGCCAGGACTAAGCATCTACCCCAATCCCTTTGTGGCAGATACCAAGCTGGCCGTTTCTCTGCCCCAAGCCGACCGGGTGGAACTAAGCATCTACAACCTTAAAGGGCAATTGGTGCGAGAATTGTGCGATGACTATAAAGCTCAGGGACAGCACGGCTTCACCTGGGATGGCAAAGACAAAAGTGGCAGAGATGTCCCGGTGGGAATCTACCTTGTCCGGTTCGAGAATGGCAGGCACAAGCTTCTGAAGAAAGTAACCCGGTTTTAAGGAGAATTTTTACAAGCCAACCTCACGGTTAACTTCCTCCGGGATGGTATCAAATTCATATTCTTGAGCTTTAGGCAAGTGCCATGTCAAACAGTCTGTGTCGCATGCTATTGGGTTTTCTACGAAGTAATAATGCTCCGCACTTCAGGCTGTTGACTAAGCCTTTTTTCACTAATGGCATTAGATTTACCACAAGTCAGACAAAACAAGCCCGAATGGCGCAGGCTGTTGACAAAGCCCGCAGGGCGATAGATTATAGCGATGGTGGTGAAACAAGGCTTTTAAGCCTTGTGGAACCCCTCGTTTGGGTTGTTTAACAGGCCTTTGTTTTCTTCTGCTCCCCTCCCCTAGTCCCTCTTGCACTCCCGCACTCCAACACTTTTCACTTGACTAATCCTTGGCATAAATAAAGATAGCCCAAAACACTCAAGGAGATACACCATGGCAGTTAAGATTGATAAAGAAACCTGCATCGGTTGTGGCGCTTGCGTGGACGTTTGTCCGGTCAGTGCACTCAGCATGGTTGATGGAAAGGCTCAGTGCGATGAAGGCGCTTGCATCGATTGCGGTGCTTGCATTGCCACTTGCCCCGTGCAAGCCATTTCCGAATAGGTCCGGAAAGTTTAACTTACTAGTTTGCCGGAAGTGAGAGAATCTGTGTTTTCACTTCCGGTTTTGTTTTATACGCACATAAAGAGGTTATCATGAAACGCATAGCTTTATTAATTCTGCTTAGCATCTGTCTTACCCTGATCTGCGGTATTCAGGTAAGCGGAAATCAATCCGGCACCTGGGGTCCTGAAAACAATCCCTACGAAGTAGTTGGTGCCATCTCTGTGCCCAATGGATCAAATCTCAACATATTGCCGGGAGTGATCGTTCAGATCACTGGAAACTATCAGATCACCATTGCGGGAACCCTTTCTTGCATTGGCACTGTGGCAGACAGCATCAGATTTTTGAATATGCAGCCCAATCCCACCTCCCTCTGGCCTGGACTACGTTTTGAAAATACCACCAGCCCCAGTTCCATCCGCCATAGCTACATCGAGCGTGCCACCTACGGAATCCGCTGCATGAATGCGCCTTTAACGGTGAGCCACAACCGGATAAACCTCTGCGAAAAAGGCATGGAGCTATATGGCATAGGCGCAGCTACTCCCAATACAGTAATAGTTGAGCAAAACCTGATAGAAAACTGCGTCCAGAACGGAATATTGATCACTCAGCACAGCGAAGCCACCATCACCGGCAACGAAATCCGCTACAATGGCACCGGCTCGCAGTTCCGGGCTGCCATCCAGCTGGCCAATCAATCCGCCAGCGGAAGCTGTAATCCGGTTATCGACAATAACCACATCCATCATAACTATAAGCAGGGAATCTCAGCCTGGGATGTGGTTTCTTCCGGGGCAATAAACCCCTATATCCTTAGCAACATAATAGAATACAACTACACTGGAATCTATCTTTTGCAGACTTCGGGCTATGTGGCCGATAATCAGATAAATTACAACTTCATTCCCGGCGATATGAATTCCGGAGCAGGGGTAATGGTTTCCGGAGCTACTTCGGAACCCTACTTTGAACGTAACCACATTGAAGGCAATTACACCGGGTTTTATATTACCAACAACGCCAGACCGGTTTTGGGAAATCTTTCCATCTATCATGCCTGGGCACAAGGCGAAAACGTGATCATGAACAATATCGACGCCAATGGAATCCTGCATTCGGTTTACTGCGACGCCTATCCTCAAGCCGCCAATATCATCATGGCCGAAAACAATGAATGGGGAGTTGCTACCGCTGCTGAGATCGCGATTGGGATAAATGACCATAACGACAATGCTGCTTTGCCAACGGTAGATTTTGAACCCTTCCTGATCCCGGTTTTGCCTTCCACGCTGATCGGAAACTGGGTTTATAATGGCTCTCAGGAATACACAAATGCAATTTTGGAACTCATTCGTCCCGGAACCGGAGAGGTTTTCTATACTTGTATTCTAAGCACTGGAAACATTGAGCTTACCCTGCCTATCGAAGGCGGTTTCTATGCTCAGGTAGTCCTATCTGGCCCAGCCATCCCTGGTTTATATGGTTGCGCCGGTGGTTACCTTAATCCAACCGTTTTCTATCCCGGCGATCTGGTGCCTGTGGAGCTTGGCACCATAACGGTTTCGGATACGCCACCTCCCCGCTATGAACTGATTGGCGAAGCGATTCAGGAAAACGGATTGACTCTGTATCCCCTGATGCATGGTAAAGGGCTTTACTCCTGGCAAAGCCTGGATTGGGTGTATGCCGTGGAAAACTATCTTTATCTGAAGCGGAATGTTCGCCGCACTCCTGTCGGAGATCAGGTAACCGAGCTGCCGGATGGCGCGCAGTATGCCAAATTCCAAAACTTCGGCGAGCATGATTTGTGGAACGAAGTGCGCGTAAGGGAAGACGGAAGCCTGGAAACCGAAATCCTGGCAGAACGCAGCCCCCGCAGCACCTATCTGGGTATGACAGCCTATTCGGTAACCCAACGCCGGATAGGCCTGAACCGGACTTTGGATATGCTGATGCAAACCCCAGATGGGGATTTTCTCTATCGAATCTCAGAGACCGGCAGTTTGCTGGCCAAAGAGCAAGTTTTGCCACTGGGAACTCCAAATGCCCTCGGTTTGCCGCCTTTGAAGCTGTTTATTCCCCAGGAACCAAGCCCCAACCCCACTTTCCTATCCTATGACACCGATATCCTGGGAGATGATGGAACTTTTTGGGAATTGCGTATTCTGTGGATCCCACCAGCAGGAGGAAACTGGACGCATTACAAGATTTTCCGCAATGGCGAGCTCTGGGGAACCCAGCCATTCAATAGCCATTACATTCATGATACGCAATGGAATCCCAGCATGGGAACCACGGAATTCGTAGTTTACGCCTGGGATGGCAGCAATCTTTCGGAACCCACAAACAACATATTGATCTATTCAACCGGTAATGAAGACGAGTTGGTAATCCCGGCGCAGGTCTTCTGCTATCCCAATCCCGTGCTCAGGAATTCCGGCCTGCAGATTGAGATAAAAAACCTGCAGAACCGCAAAGCTGAAATATCGGTATTCAATCTGAAAGGACAAAAAGTGCACAGCCAGTTGGTAAGCGACGAGAAATATTTCTGGAATGGCAGGGACAATCGCTCTCAATCTTGTGCGGCAGGGATTTACTTCCTGAAGGTTAAGATTGACGGCGAAGCCGAAAGAACCAGGAAAATTGTAATGCACTAAGCATACCTTACCTAAAACGATAATGAAAATGGAAAAAGCCCTTTCGAGGGCTTTTTCCTTTCTATCTCACATGAATCTTTAGTTTATTTCAGCAGGACAAATCTCCGGGCCGGCTCCTTGCTGCCATTCAGTTTGTAAAAATACACGCCGTTTGGCAAATCGGCCAACTGGAGATTGATGCGGTTGTCGCCCTTAGCCAGATTGGGCAAATCCTGGCTGCGCACCTTGCGTCCCTTCAGATCATAGATCTCCAGGCTGGCTTGAGCACCGGATTTTGCAGTCGTGATGTTCAGTTCCGCCATAGCTGCCACTGGATTGGGATACAGATTTCCCAAACTCAAAGCCGTGGGAATCAGCACTTCATCAGAGTTATTCACACCCTCCACCTTGTAATGGAAAGGTATGGAATATTCTCCCAAATTGGGGCTGGAGATTACGAAGCGGTAATAGGCAAAACCCGGAGAACCGATCCACAGATTCAGGTGATAGGAAGCCATTTCTCCCGCTCCCAGGCTAAATGGACGGTCCATGCTGCCAGGATAGCAATTTCCCTCTTCATCGCAGTAATTGAAATACCAATCATCAGGAGCCTGGTCCACCTGAATGCGCATGGTGTAGTTATCGCTGGCACCCAGATTGAAAAACCACAAAGGCGACGACAGATAGCTGGTATTGGCAGGGCCTTCCACGGATGGATTCCAGTCCATGGCCGCCCGGAAATTGTAGTTTGGCAGTGGCAAGCTGGATGCGCTTTGGATAATAGCTTTGTTTTCCAATTGCAGAGCGGCTATCGCCCAAAGATTGGCAGTGTTCCAAGATGGAGTAAGCGCAAAGGATTTGTTGAAGGCAAAGCTGGTTCCTGCTCCGCTCAGAGCAACGTTTTCGTCATAGAGGATCGCCCGCACCACGTGTGTATCATTGGTACTTACATAGTCTTCCAGCAGATAATACACCATTTTGGCATTGCTGATGTTTGCCGTGGGAGATACCATCTGCACGCTTCCAGACAAAGTTCCGGCGCTGGGGGAAAAACTGCTGATGCTGAGTGTGACGGGACTGGCAGTATATCGGAACTGGTTCAGCGCTTTATTGTAAAGCACTCCATCCCCGATCCCCACATCACTGCCCAGAACGCTGACCTTGCCATTAAAGATCACTTCCGGAACTCCGATCACTTCATAATAATTAAAGCGATCCTGAATAGTGGGATTACTCAGGTCACCGCTTTCGGTATAGAGCCTGGCAGTGAGGAATTCACCATTGTGCGTATGGCTGTGCAACACCTGTAAACCTTCCCAGGCAGTAGCGCAGCCCGGACACCAGGTTGCCCCAAAATCTTCAGCCAGGGTAGTGGTGGGCACATAGCCCGGGGTGGCAAAAAGGATGCCCAGACAGAGCAGCAGCGCTGCGAATATTATGTGTTTCATCTATATCTCCTTGTCATATGAAAAGTCGAGGGGTCGGGAATCTGCGTTCTCTTCACCTAAAACCTGGTGTTCAGTTCCACTTTCAGACCTTCAAAGGGTGCCACGTAGCGGCAAACGCCGTTGCGGCATACCTTTCCGCCGGCTTCCTTGCCTCCAAAGAGGATCAGGTCGCTATGGCTGAAGATGGGATATTTAAGCTCTATGGCTGGCCAGTAGTTGCTTTCCATAAGCTCAGAAAGCTCTTCCCACTGGCTTTGAGCGGCCAACGAAACAGCCAGTTTACCGAAACTGAGATCAGCCTGCAGTTTGGGTTCGGCGTGCTCGGTTTCCAGTTCATGCTTCTGTTTGGAAACCAGCTTGTATTCACCCTGTAGCTGCACCGGCACATTCAGCAACTTGAAGCCTGCCAGAAAAGCCGGGATTAATTCCTGCTGCCAGAAATCCAGGTTGTCATCCAGTTTTTCGATGTGGCTCCAGGAAAGGCCAAATCGAGTGTCCCCTTTTTCCCAATCCAGTGCGGCATAGCCATCGTTCATCTTCCGGCTTTCATCGCTGTTCCAGGCTTCGGCATAATCGCCACTAAGGCTCAAACAATCGGTTACACCCAGGCTGGCAAAGGCCTGATAGCCTTCCTCATCCTCACCGCTGGCTTGTCCGTCGGAAAGCGTTTCCCCGTGATGATTGGCCAGGGGAAGGTCTTGCAAGCGGTATTGGAAGCCATCGTAAAGCTTGTAACTGCCACCCAGGATAAGACTTCCCAGGTTATAGCTGCCAGTGCCGAACAAAGCTTTACCATCTTTGCTACCTGAAGGTTGATGGTATAGCTCGCTAAGCGCTGCTTCCAGTTGCAGATCGAGTCCGGCCATTATCGCAGAAAGCCTTGCGGCAAAAACATCGCGTTGGTTGTAGCCCAAAGCGCTGTAATTTCGGAAGGCAAGTGCGGAAGCGCCAAGGCTGAGCCCATTCCAGGCTGGAGTTTGAAAGTCGGCACCATAAGCCAGGTCATATTTACCGGCATTCGTGGGATTTTCAATCGCTCCATATAGGGCTTTGAACTTAAAATCCTCATTGTATTTGAAAACAAAGCTGTCCAGACGATGATCGAGGTCGAACTCCAGGTCTTTGTAGCTGCGGAAAACCATGCCGTTTCCAAAGCTCTCTTCTGTGGTTCCAGCCATGATGCTGAAAGCGTCTTTGCTGTAGCCTGCGGTGAATTCTTCCCAAGCCAGTTTCAAACGCTGGCTGTCCAGTTCGTCAATCAGTTCGGTTTGTTCCACCGGATAGCGCGGTAGATCGGCATTGAACTTCATGCCAAAGCTGAAATTGCGGTAAGCCAGGGCAAAGGAAAAGCTGTCTGAAAAATATGCGTTCAGGCTGTCTTCGGCAGTGCGGTAGGTAAATTTGGCTTCATTCAGGCCATTGATGCTCAGCGAGTTTTGAGCCAGCAACAAACTGCAGGCAAGCAAGACCAGAAGAATGGATAGAAATCGCTTCATTATACTATTCCGCCTCGGTTTCCAAGCCCAAAAGACTACGGATATGGTGTTCGTATTCTGCTTCCACGCCAGGGCTATAGCCCAGATGGGAATAAACTATCTCGCCTGTTTGGTCCATAATGAAGGTATGCGGAGGAGTTCCGACTCCCAGTTTTTTAGCCAGGGATTTTTCGCAGTCGAAGAGATTCAAAAACTTGTAATTCTTGGACTTCAAATAGGTTTTTGCCTTGCTCTGGTTCTTGGGGGCGTCGATGGAAACCATCACCACAGTCAGGCTGTCATATTTTTCGGCCAGGGCATTCAGCACCGGCATGGCATCTTTGCAGGGTTTGCAGTAATCCGCCCAAAAGTCGATCAACACAGGGCCTTTGCCCAGCAGCTCTTCCAGGCTCACGTTTTTTCCGTTCAAATCGGGCAGCCTGAAATCCGGCATGGCATCAGCCAGGATAAATGCCGCAAACAGCAGCAACGAAACAAGCATCACTATCTTTTTCATTTTTTTACTCCTTTGGTGGAAAGCGGATAATGCAGACCGCTGTGAATAACTGCATCATTGGCAAAGCTTTCGGGGGTGGTTTGCACAAAGGCAACCAGAGAAAGGTCATCCGGCAAAGTGCGGTCGTCGGTAATGGAAAATTCGATCGGTTCGGCCAGGTCAAAATTCGTCAGGTCTATTCTTTGTCTGGCCAAAACCACGTTGGTAAGGTGTTCACCGCTGAAACTGGTGGCGGAAGACACATCTTCCAGCAGGGCCAGATTAAGGATCATACTTGTTTTGGGCAGAGCTTTCGTTTGAAGCGTCAGCCCCAGGCTGCCGGACACTGTATTGCCATTTATCTGATGGCTCATTAGAGTGTAGGCAAGGGGATTATCCACATTGATCAGGTTGGCAACCAGAGGTTCGTATTGATCCAGTTCGGCTTGAGTGCCACCGGTCAGCTTATGAATACCCTGGATGATCGAAGTGGGTGCGCTGAACGCGTTGTAATACTGAAAAAGAATATCAGCAATCGCAACCGGCCCGGTAAGCTGGTGCGTGAGATAGATAAACTGATCGGGATACATCGCTTGCAGTTCGTGCAGTTTGGCTTCCACAGCCGGACAATAGCTGCAGCCGATATTGGTAACGTATTCCACCACCACCTTTTGCTTCCCGGCGTTGTTTCCACCTTCCTGTTGATTGCCTCTCAGCAGCCATCTGTTGTTGGTCTTTACCAGCTTCTCAGCCACATAGCTGCTGTCCATCACCACTGCTTTGGTGGCGGGATCGGTTATTTTCAGCCGCCAGGTTGCTTTGGCGCTGGTTTCGCTCAGCAGTTCGGTTTCGGAAAAACTTACCTCAATCTGGGGATCGCTGATCCCGCTAAGGTAGCCTTGCAGCATGGATTCCCAAGCACTTTTGGTGACTCCGTAATGCAGGTAATCTTCCGAGTAGAAGTTCATCGCATTGGAGAGATCGGCTGCCGAGGAGGAATCAAAACCTGCCTGAAGCGGCGTAAACAGCTCCAAGGCAAAATTTACCTCCGCCATTGGCTGGAAGGCATGATCAAAGCGGTCGCAAGAAGCCAGCCCCAGCAGGATGGCCATCAACAGCAGAACATAAACAACTGGTTTCATTTTTTATCTCTTCCTTGTCTTTACTTACGGCGTTTGTATCTGGCTTAGGCTGGCGCTGATCTCCGCTTTGGAGAGCAATTCGCCAAACAGGATCGGCTCTTTGCCGGGAATGTATAAGGCGTTAAAGGGAACTCCGGCCCGGTTATGTTTCTTTATCCAGTTGAACAGCGTTTCATCTTTCTTCGTAAAATCTCCTCTCAAAAGAACTACATTTTTACTCTTGAATTCCTGCATCACGCTTTCGGTAAAGAGCACGGTTTTCTCATTCGTCATACAATTTTTGCACCAGGCAGCCCCGATGTCAAGAAAAACAGGCTTCCCTTCTTCCAAAGACTTATTCAGGAGTTCTTCGCTGAATACATACCAGCCTTCAGGAGCGTGCGGAGCGGGAATCAAGCCGCCAATTTCCTGCTGTGGCTCGAGAGTTTTGCTTTCTGGCAGGGGCAGGTAAGTGATTGCGGCGAAAATGATCAGGACAAGCGGAATAAGGGTGAATATCCACTGAGTGGCCTTACTGTTTTCATAGCGGACAAAGCGTCCATACAGCCAGATCGAGAATCCCAGGATAATCATGAACCAGATCACTTTAAGGAGATAATCCCCATCGGTCAGCATCAATAAGGTCTTTAGCTGAGTATATACTATGTAAAGCAGCACGAAGCCCATCAGTTCTTTAAAGATCACCATCCAGTCGCCTGGCTTGGGAATAATCTTCAGCGCTTTGGGGAAGAAACCGATCAGCAGGAAGGGGAAGGCAAAGCCCAGGCCGATGGTGAGGAAAAATACCATCATCAGGACAGGAGGAAGCTTCAGGGCAAAAGGCAAAGCCGCACCCAAAAAAGGCCCGGTGCAGGAAATCGCCATTAAAAAGGCAAAAATCCCACCAAAGAAAGAACCGCTGTAGCCGCCTTTATTGGTGGCTTGTGTGGCTGCTCCCATGCCAGGAGCATGAATCTCGAAAATCCCCAAAAGCGACAAGGCAAACACAAAGACAATCGACATCAGTACGATCACAAAACCGGGATTTTGATTTTGCAGACCCCAGCCAGCCGATTCGCCGGCCTGCTGAAGCGCGATAAAGATACCCGCCAAAATCGCAAAGGAGACAAGCACACCCAGAGTATAGACAAAAGTGTGGTTCAATACCTTGCTGCGGTCTTTCTGCGCCTGATTCATAATGCTCATGATCCGTATCGGTAAAATCGGCAGCACACAAGGCGTGATGTTCAGAATAACTCCGCCCAGAAAGGCAAAAAAGATGTATTTGAGGATTTGACTCCAAGGCGGAGCTGCGGATTCGGGGACTACAGGACTATCTGCTTCCTGAGATTCCGGAGGACTGGCAACCTGCAGGCTGGAATCCGGAGTCTCCGGAGTCTCTGGATTTTCAGCCAGGGCTTCCGAAGCCGTAGGGTCAGCGGCCAGCACGGTAAGTTTGAGGGTTTTTTCCGCTTCTTCGGGAGGATTGCACATGCCGCTTTCGTAGCAGAGATTGTAGCCCATCAGAGCTGTAATCTGCTTGGAGCCTGGCTTGGCGGTGCTTTTTACGGTAAAGGGCAGGCTTAGGGTAACTGTGGGATGATAATTCCACTCCTCATCACTGACCGCCTTGGTGGGTTTGGGATAAACCACCTTGCCAAAGCTGAGTTCTGGATGGCTGGCCTGTAGAAAGAAATACTCCGGGTCTTTGGGATTAAAAGACTGTTTTTGACCTTCTGGAATCGTAAGAGTGGCCTTAATACTACCTTTTTCCCCGGGTTTCAGCGAAGCCGGCTCGAGAGAGAATTTTACGCTCTGAGCCAGCAGCATCTGGCTCAGCAGCAAGATAAGCCCCAATATCACTAATGGCTTATGGCTAATGCGCATATATCTATTCCTCCACAGATAAATCTGTTTGATGTCAAATAATCTAATGCATAAAGCATTCCAAGCCAGAGGAAATCATGGGTGGAACACCTGCAGCTCGCTGAAAGGGTAATTAAGTGAAGAAGTGGAATAGTGGATAAGTGAAACAAGGTCTGATTCCTGAGGACAGGATAAGAAACAATCATCTCACCCCCATTCATTAACTATTAACCATTAACTATTAACCACTTATGCCTGATATCTGAAAACTGGAAACATTTCACCATTTCACTTCTCCGTCGAGACGACGGAGCTACCCCTGATCACTATAT
>CAZGWB010000022.1:0-34775 GCA_964529335.1 uncultured Candidatus Cloacimonas sp. | reverse complement strand
TCTCTATCAGATGATCGATTCTTTCGCCGGACGGGAAGACCGTGCCGTGCTGCTCAGCTTCTACCACGATGCTGCCACGATGCCAGAGCTATTCCCCATGGAAGTGGCCATCCTGAGACACTGCTTTGAGCGCAACATCAAGGTCTTCACCGTCGGATGGTACACCTCCACGGCTCCCTTGATCGATTATGCCCTTAATACCGTTAAGGAAGAATATCCGGATATCAAAAGCGGAGTGGACTATTGTAACTTCGGTTATAAACCACAGATCATGGCCATGGTGCTGGGTATGGGCGACAACATCGCCACTACCATGAATACCGACGCCGAAGGCCGCAAACTGGAAAGCCTGCCGATCATGAAGGGCATAAACAACTACAACGAAATGAATCTGGCCGTGGAATTCTCCGGAAGCGTGGCAGGATACTACTGGATGTATTATGCCCGTCCAAAATTCGGCTTGAATGTAGCCGTAGGCGTTACCGCCGTGATGGCTGCCGATGAATATCCCTATCTGCAATCCGGACAGCTTATCGGAATGCTGGCTGGCCTGAAAGGCGCTGCAGAATACGAAAAGCTGGTGGATGTATTCGCAGCATACCGCGAGCCTGGACGCGACTATAGTATAAAATACGATGCCGATGGCAATAAACTGCTTCCCGGTCGTCCCTTCGGTCGTGAGATCCTGAACGACGAAAGCACCAAGAAGCTTATCAATATCACCACTCAAACCAAGGCGGAATTTACTCCGGATGAATATAATGCCTTCCTGGCCAAATATCCAGCCCAAACCCCAATCTTCAATAGCCTGAAAACCGAGGAAGACGGCAAAGTGATCGTGGATGTAACCAAGATTACTCCCGATCTACGCAATAAGATGGGCGAAACCGCCTTTGCGGAGATCAACCGGCTTACCCGTAACATTGTGTATAAATTCAAGGTAGCCCGCATCGGCATGAATGCCCAATCCGTAGCCCACATCATGATCATCGTGTTTATCGTGCTGGGCAACATCGGCTACTTTATCCAGAAAGCCAAGATGGCCAAGAAATAAAGGGAGGAAACAAACATGTCATACGAAATGTTAAGTAATCTGGTTGGTGCGTTTTTCACCCTCTGCATCTTCTCCTTCCTTTACAAGGACAATCCTTTCTACCAGATGGCGGAACAGCTTCTGGTGGGTGTATCCCTGGGCTATAGCATTGTAGTAACCTACGAACGTCTGTTCATACCTTACGTTTGGCAACCGATAATCCTGAAACAGAATTGGGTCCTGATTTTGCCTGCCATACTGGGTATGCTGTATCTCTTCCGCTTTTCCCGCAAGCTGGGCTGGCTATCGCGCTACCCAATTGCCTTTTCGATGATCGGCGTTGGAATGGGTGTTCCGGCCGGTATTCATGCCGGTATTCTGGTGCAGGCACGGCAGGCCATGGTTCCGATCGAAACTCTGAACCTATTCCTCATCCTGCTCGGCACCATCACCGTGCTGCTCTATTTCTTCTTCTCAAAAGCACATAGCGGTGCTTACGGGAAGTTCGTGGGAATCGGAAAGTGGTATATGATGATCGGATTCGGAGCCTCCTTCGGCATGACCGTGATGGCTCGTATCTCTCTTTTAATCGGCCGCATCCAGTTTCTGGTTAGCGACGTTCTGGGACTCATTAAATAAACCCAAAGCTATAGATAAAGCCTGAAACTTCTGCAAAAGGGGTTTCAGGCGCTGCTTATCAGATAAATTGCCATAACCCCAAGGAAAGCCTTATGAAGAAAGCCCTGCTGCTTGCCAGCCTGCTCCTGCTGATCGGTCTGGCCTTACTCTCCAGCGACCAGGCAAAACCCCAAGCCCTGATCGGAAAAATCGAACAACTATCTCTCTCAGACATGCCTTTTGACGACGGAGGTGGAATTATCCTGAAATGGAAACCTCTGGATAAATCACACCGCATCATCAGCTACCAGATATATCGTGGGGTTAGCCCCGACACTCTCTTTCTGATCAACAGCGTGGAAGTGGACCCCAAGCTGGGCGTGATGGCTCCTGAGCTGTTTTATTACGACCGGGGAGAACAACCGGTGGTGGAGTTTGAAAACTCACCAACTCATCTGAAGAAGGAAAAGCAACAACCCAAAAGCAGTCCGCTATACAGGCGTTTTCCCCTGGATGCCAAACTGCTGGGAAGCCTGGTAGGGCGCTATAATCTGATCGCAGCCGTAAAAAATAACAACCTGTATTACAAATCCCGCCCTATCAAATCGGGAGACGATATTCTGGCAGGCCTTAAGCTCCATCATTTCGAGTTCATACTGGCAATGCCGATCAGCGGACAAACGTATTATTACACGGTGGTTCCCATCAATGAAAAAGGCAAGTATTTGCCCTATGCGGATATCCAGAAGCTTAGCCCTGAGGATAATGCTCCGGAAGCCAGTGCGGTTCTCTACAGCACCCTGGTAAAAGATACCGGCGTGCTGAACTTTGAATGGACACCTCCTGTTTCGAGCCCCGATATTGCCATGTGGGAAGGCTGGCTTTTGCCAAAAAGCATTCTTGGTGAATCAGGGCTGCCGGAAAACTGGCAAAGCAGCGCCAGACCACTATTCCAGATTCCCAATCTGAATGGCGCGGTTTCGAACTATCACCAGGTTGATACCAAAAACGCCAATATTCCTTTGCCGGCAGACCCCGAAAACTGGACAACCGTTCTTTCCTATAGCGACTATCAAAACCAGAGTGCGGCAGTAGTGGCCAAACAGCA
Source organism: uncultured Candidatus Cloacimonas sp. (assembly GCA_964529335.1). Classification (GTDB taxonomy): domain Bacteria; phylum Cloacimonadota; class Cloacimonadia; order Cloacimonadales; family Cloacimonadaceae; genus Cloacimonas. The sequence goes on along the minus strand of CAZGWB010000022.1, from coordinate 32,016 downwards.
TCGGAATATCCCTTCCGCAGCCCTGCCTTCGGTTCCAGCCTTTACGGTGGAAGACAAGCAGAACGACAAAGGCGATAATCTGGTGGTATCAGTTGGCAAGCCCATCGCCTATCTGGTAACCGCTGCTTTCAGCAACAGCGCAAAAACCGCCTTGCGCCTGAACTATGAGCTATCCGAAAACGAACATTATTCGGTGGAAAAACTGCGCTTTACTTTGAAGGACAAAAACGGAGCAGAGATAGCCCAGGTGATGGAACACTTTGTAGATAAGGTTGTAAAGGTAAAACTGCCAGCCAAATACAAAGGCCTGCAACAGTTCGATCTGCAGATCAGCCTGGAAACCAGGGGTAATACAGCCTTCGATAAAGACTACACAGAACAAGTAGTGGTTTACGACTCTGACAACAAGCTTTTCCGTGGCCGCGATCTTCATTATAAGGGCGAACCCATTAGCAAACAATATCTGGAAATCCTCACTAAAAACGCCCTCGATCCCGATTATCTCTTTGGCAACCGCACCAACGGCATCACCCGCGCCTATGAACACAGCGTTCCTTATGAAGATATTCTATACCAGAGCATTTTGGGCTTCGATGCAGCGACAAAGCGGCTTACCATGGATCCCCAGGTAAACATCGCCGTGGACGAAAAAACCGGAAACAGCCTTACTATACCCGTGTTTAAAGACAAATTTGAGAACTCGCTGAACGAACAGCGCAAGGAACTGGAAGAACTGAAGGCCAGCCAGGAAAAATTCGCGGCAGGCCAAGTTCCGGATAGCATCAATCTGGCTATCCAGCAATTACAAGCATCTCTGGATTACATCACAAAGCATCCTGCCTATCTGCAGGCCCAAAAAGCCAAGAATAACAAACTGTGGCTGAAAACCTTGCTCAATACCCGCACCCAGAATACCCGCAGCTACAGCTATCGGCTGCTGAAAACCGACGGCAAGGGTGCGCTGGTGATATCAGAACCCTATCAGGATAAAAAAGCCAATAAGGTGTTTACTCCCCAAAGCGAATGGTTCGACAGCAATCAGGTAAGCACCTTGCTTGGTATGATCCTGATCACCTTGCTATTGATCTATTCCATCATCATCTTCCGGCGAAAGGAAGCTTACATCAGGCCGATCGCAGGTTTGGAAGAGATCGACAATGCTGTGGGCCGGGCTACGGAAATGGGACGGCCAATTATGTTCGTGCCAGGGTGGGGAACCCTTGGCGAACCATGCACAGTGGCATCGTTGATGATCTTGTCCCAAGTGGCCAAAAAAGCTGCTGAATTTGATATCCGCTTGATCTCTCCTCATTGCGACTACATGGTTTTGCCCCTGGCCCAGGAATTGGTGCAAACCTCCTATAACGAAGTGGGCAGACCGGATGCCTATAACCAGAACGACATTTTCTTCGTTTCCTACGATCAATTCCCCTTCTGCGCAGGCGTAAACGGCATCACGGTGCGTGAACGGGTTGCCACGATCTTCTATATGGGCTTTTTCAATGCGGAAGCTCTGCTTTTGACCGAAACCGGAAACCAGGCCGGCTCGATCCAGATAGCCGCAACGGACAGCACCACCCAAATTCCCTTCTTCATTACCACTTGCGACTACACCTTGATCGGAGAAGAGTTTTACGCCGCTTCGGCATACCTTTCACATAACCACGAGCTGGTTTGCATGTTGAAAACCCAGGATTATTACAAGCTGATCCTGGTGGTTATCATCCTTTTGGGAAGCCTGCTTTCCACTTTGCACATCAATAGTTTCATCGAGTTTTTCCCCGTGGAGTAAGCCATGATCAAGATCCCTACCAGCACCCTGAAGCGTTTGCCCCAATATCTGGAGGTGCTGCGTCAGCTAAAACGGGCAGGCCTGAAGGAAGTGAGCACTACCAAAATCTCGGTTTTTGCCGATGTGCATCCCACTCTGGTGCGCAAAGACCTCTCCTTTGCAAACGTGGAAACGAGCCCCAAAAGCGGCTACAAAGTTAGCGAGCTCTACGCTGCGATCGAAAAACTGCTTAACTGGAACGACACCTCCACCAGCTATCTGGTGGGGGTGGGACACCTCGGTTCTGCTCTTTTGGGATATCAGGAGTTTAACCAAAAGGGCCTGTCCATTGTGGCGGGATTTGACAATAATCCTGATCTGATCGGCTCTGTGGTGCATGGAGTGCCGGTTTATTCCGCCCTGGATTTCACCGCCATGGCCATAAAGGACAATATCCATATCGGGATCATCACCGTGCCGCCAGAATCAGCCCAATTGATCGCGGACATCATGGTGCACAGCGGAATCAGAGCAATCTGGAACTTCACTCCCCAAAAGATTATCGTGCCGCCAAACATCATCGTGGAATATGTGGATATGTTCGCTTCCCTGGCTGTGCTGTCCAGAAGGCTGGCTGAAAGGGAGTAGAAGCTTCGTCTCGAAGCTTGAAAAAGACGTGGAAGCTTCGTCTCGAAGCTTGAAGAAATGCGTAGAAGCTTCGTCTCGAAGCTTAAATATATCTCCAACGTCAGGATGACGTTGCCACAAAAGAGACCTATCCATGAACTTCTATGAAAGATCCGCAGACAGAGGGGTTTATTATGGCAATCTCCCTCATTGGAGGCAAGATACTGTCTGCTATTTTGTTACCTTCCGCACAGCAGATTCTATTCCACAGATGAAGTTGAAGCAATGGATACAAGAACGCGATGAATGGCTGCTTGATCATCCTAAGCCCTGGTCTGAAACAGAGCTTTCAGAGTATAATAAGCTTTTCTCCCGAAAAATCGAGCAATGGCTGGATCTCAGTTACGGAGAGTGCGTTTTGGCAGGAGCTAAGTGTAAAGAGATAGTGGCTGGTGCTTTATGCTATTTTAACAACCAAAGATACACGCTGTGGGAATATACTGTAGCAGCTAATCATGTTCATCTTCTCATTGAACCTTTGTTCAATTTCCAGCTTGATGAGATTATGCGTTCTCTGAAATCCTTTACTGCAAAGGAGATAAATAAAGTGCTGGGGAGGAGTGGACACTTCTGGCAAAAAGAGTATTTTGATCATATTGTAAGAAGTGAAGAGCATTACTTAAAATTCGTAGATTACATAAGAAAGCATAATATAAAAAATGGTGAAGAAGCCTCATCTTGAGGCTTGGTAGAACGAGGTAGAAGCTTCATCTTGAAGCTTGATAAAGACGTGGAAGCTTCATCTCGAAGCTTCTCAATAACATACGTCAGGATGACGTATCTACGTGGAAGCTTCGTCTCGAAGCTTGAAGAAGACGTGGAAGCCTCATCTTGAAGCTTTTTTTATAACATACTTCAAGATGACGTATCTACGTAAAGCGTCAGGATGACGCTTCCACATCTCTTCCCCCACCCTTTCCACTCACCATCCTCCCGCAATCCTCGCCAACTTCATTCGCGTGGCCCTCGGGTGGAGTCCGCGAGGCTTCCGGGTGGCGAGCACGGAATGCAGGGATAATGATTTTGCTGAGTATAGCATAGTAGAATGACTATCCGCTGGAGGCTATCATGAAGCCAAAGATACTTGCAACAGCCCTAATCCTGCTGTCCCTTACCTGGCTCTGCGCCGAAGACAGCATGTTCGGTGCGTTCCGGATCACCACCAAGCCCAAGGGTGCCGACGTTACCCTGTATGATCCGGATATTTATCTCTGCGAAACTCCCAGCCCCGTGTATCCGGTGATGATGGATGAATACATGGAACTGAGGGAAGGTATTCCCGGCCGTTCGATCATGCTGATGATCACCAAGCGTGGCTATGAGCCTCTCAAAAAGGAGATCTTCGTTCCTTTCACTTCCGAGGATATGCAAGAAGCGCTGGATAATCCCTCCGAATTCAGTTTTGAGCTAAAAAAAGACCATTACAGAAGGTATTGGCATATCTGCCTGTTCTATTCCTACCGGCACCGCCATCCACGTCCGCATTGCAGGCCAAACTGGTCTCCCTGGATTCCTCCCGGCCATCACCACGGCGGACATGGCCATCACTCTGGAGATGGTTTTCCACCTCCACCCCCTCCTCCCCCTCACGGTGGTGGAGGCGATCACCATGATGGAGATTGCCCTCCCATCCCCAATGGTGGAAATGGAAGCCCGTTTGTGCCGCCCCATTATGGCCTCTCCACCGCTCCCACTCCCATCCCAGGCAGCAGCACAAGCAAACCGGATGTTCCGCTGATCAGTCCCCAGGGGCAAAAGAGCAAGCCTCCCACCAAGAGCGTAGTTATCAAACCGCAAAAGCAGGATAAGACTGACCAGCCACAAATCAAACCCCAAAAACCGGATAAATCAGAAGAAGATCTTAAACTAAGCAGCCAGCCCGATAAGAAGGACAAGGAAAGCATAAAGAAGAAGAAAAGCTGAGTTGATTTGTGCCAATAGGCTTGTAGCTACCTGTCTATTCAATAATTGTGCTTACAGGAAGCAAATACACCTTGATGAGCCCCTTCTTCTGCAAATCCAGGCCGGAGTTTTTCAGTTCTTCCAGAGCAAACTCCACGCTCTCCTTTTCCGCCACCCCCATGATGACGCTGCCATAGCTTTGCACCAATCCCGGGGAATCTTTGAAGGAGGCAAAAAGTGGGATGTCATACAGCATCTTCTTTCCGAGGGTCTCACCATTTAGCACCAGGGTATCAGAAATCCCCGCTTCAGACAATGCCAGCAGGATATCATCCAGATATTTGTCGCTGTAGAGATGAAGCACCATATACATCATTATCTTCTCCTTCAATCTTTTACGTTTAGTTCTCCCGCTTTGGAGAGACCGTATTTTACAAGAACCGGGCCAATCAGCATGATCAGGAAGGTGGAAGCTGTCATAACGCTTATCACCTGCCTGGCTTGCTGCTCCATCTTCATGGAAACAAGGATATTTGCCGCACCCAGGCTAAGCCCGATGGCTACTCCGGCTTGGGATAACAAAGTGAAACCCAGATAATTCTGAACCTTGGATGACGCTCCTGCCAGTTTTGATCCATAGTAAGCTCCGCTAAACTTGCCCAAGGTCCTGAAGATAATGTAGGCAATGATCAGAACTGAGTATGAAGCTATAATCCCAAAATCAAGCCGTGAGCCCAAAAGCACAAAAAACATCAGGTAAACCGGTGGGGACCATTGCGTTAAAGCCTGTGCCAGTTTGCGGGTAACAATTCCATTCAGGTTTGTCATTACGATCGCTGCGCTCATGGTAAGCAAAATTGGCGAGATATTATATACTGATGCCAGGGCGCACATTACAAAAAGTGCTCCGAGCGAATAGATCAGGAAAAGAGACTGTTCATGAATGAACCTGCCCAAATACACCATCAGATATCCAATGGCCGCCCCAAAACCCAGTTCCAAGCCTATATCCCTTAGAGCTCCCAAGAGCGCCACAGAAACACTAACTTCATGCGAACCCAGCATAATCCCTGCCAAGGGAATCCCCAGAGAATACAAAATCAAAGCGAAAATATCGTCAAGTCCCATTACTGCAAACAGGGTGGAGGTCAGCTCACCTTTGGCCTGGTATTGTCTGATCACGTCGATCGTTCCGGCTGGAGCTGTGGCACAGGCCAAGGCACCATAGATGATCCCCATCGGAATGCTTTTCAAAGCTATTGCTGTAGCGATTCCTGTGATCAGAAAAGCAACCGAAGCCTCAAAAACGGTAATGATCATTATCTTTTTGCCCATCTTGCGCAGTTCTTTTATCCGCAACTCACTGCCAACATTAAAACCAATCAGGGACAGGGTAAGCGTATTGATGAAAGCAAGAGAATTTACCTGTTTATCGCCCACAAATCCAATTATGGCCGGCCCCAAAAATGCCCCGGCAATTATATAGCCTATGATCAGGGGAACTCTGATCAGGGTAGCTCCCCGACCGGTTAACAAGGAAAAAAGCAGGCTTACCCCGATAAAAGCGAGGATATGGATTTGATCCATTATCTTGTTTCAACCAGAATCTGATACAGCTCGTTCTCGCCCTTGGCCTTTAGCAGTTTTTCCACAAGTTCCGTATTCTTCATCCTCAACATAAGACGTGAAAGAAGCTTGATATAGGTTTTGTCCTGCGTATCGCTGGCCACGATCATGAAGACCAGGTGAACGGGTTTGTTGTCCACCGCCCCAAAATCTACCCCAGCTTCGATTCTGGCCAGAGCCACGGCAAAATCCGAAACCGCATTCGTTCGGGCATGAGGTATGGCCACCCCATCACCAATACCTGTGCTGAGCTGCTTCTCCCGTTCCCAGACAGCCTTCTTCATCTGCTCGCCATTCTTTACCACTGGATCCGTGGCAAGCAAATCTGCCAGCAGATCGATCACTTGCTTTTTGTCTGCAGATGCAAGGGATATCACCCGCTCTGGCTTGATATAGGTGCTTACCTCAAGTGTTCTTAACATGAGTTCCTCTCTTTTCTCAATTCCTGTTCCGTCTGATTCAGAATGCCTATTTTGTCAAGCCCGGGCTTATCGTAAACAAGGTTATTATAATGCAACGTAGCATATTACGTTGTTTCCCGATAGTCCCATTCATTTCATTGGCACATTTAGCGCAATTTCGGTGCCAAGCGTCGGATTCCACAAAAAAAGAAGAGTTTATCAATTCCACTCTTAGTTATATCCCATGGTCTGATCCCCAAAGCATGAATCTCATGGCTGCCAGAACACGGAAATTCTTAGTGAATTCTCCATTTAATATAATCTGCTTGACAAATATTGTGGAACTAAAGTTGCATCTATACAGTAGAATTGTATCCCGATAGGAGTGCTTATGCTATATCGCAAACCGCTGTTCTGGATCGCTTTGATCCTTTTGGTAGTCTTGTCTTGCCTGTTTATATCCCGTTATGGCAACCGGGTTTTCTTTTTTGATTTGAATATCACCATGAATGCCAAAAACGCCAGGCTCGCCGCTGAGCAATTGGCTAAGTCACAATCAATGTTGATGGATGGCTACAAAAGCGCCACAGCATTTACAACCGACGAGGATTTTCAGAACTATGTGGAACTGAAATGTGGTGGCCGTAATGCTTTTACGCGAGTTTTGGACTCAGGAATATACCATCCGATCCATTGGTATGTGCGGCTTTTCAAGCCTGGAGAAGCCAAAGAACTGGAAGCCTATTACACTCCCACTGGTGATTTTTTCTCATTCAAGCTGAAGATTCCCGAATCCGAACCCGGTGCGGCCTTAGACCGCAATACTGCTCAAGGCCTGGCCGAAAGCGAAGCACAGGGCAAATGGAAGCTGAGCATGCGGCCCTACAAACTGGTGGAAGCCAAAGCTGATACCCGACCCAATGGCAGAATTGACCATAGTTTCGTTTACGAACGCACAGATGCAAAAATCGGCGAAGCGCTTTACCGGCTGAGATTAACCGTTTGCGGCGATAAGCTTACTGAATTGAAACATTTTGCCAAGGTTCCGGATAAATTCCTGAAGGAATTCGAGGAAATGCGTTCCTACAACGAAACGTTGGCCAGCGTTGCTTCCGGCGTAATGCAACTGGTATATTTGGTGGGTCTTATCATCTGGTTTGTCATCTTACTCAGGCAGAAAAAGCTGATCTTTGCTCCTCCTCTGAGGTGGGGTGTCGTGATCGCAGTTTTTATGATCCTGGGTTCTCTGAATTTCTTCTCCTTTCTCTGGCTGGATTACGACACATCCGCTTCTCCAAGAGGTTTTTTGGCCGAGCAAATTGCTCAGATAGTGATCACAGCACTGTTTATGGGCGCATTGGCCTGGTTTACCATCCTGGTGGCGGAAGCCCTAACCCGGGAAGCTTATCCTAAACAAGTTCAATTCTGGCGTTTGGCGGACAAGGATGTGGCGTCCAGCAAAGATGTGCTGTCCAAGGTCCTGGTGGGCTATCTGCTGTTTCCCTTGCAGCTTGCCTATGTGGTGGGATTTTACGGCTTGATGGGTTCTCGCTTTGGTTGGTGGGCACCTTCCGGTGTGATGAGCGATCCGAATATCCTCTCCACTTTCATGCCTTTTATTTCGGCCATCGGCAATGCCCTGCAACCCGGGTTTTGGGAAGAAGCGCTGTTCCGCGCCCTGCCCCTGGCCACCTGTGCGATCCTGGGGAAAAAATACAATAAACGTGGCCTGTTTCTGCTGATCGGTATGGTTATCCAAGTATTGGTCTTCAGCGCCGCCCATGCCAATTATCCGCAACAACCGTATTATTTCAGGCTGGTGGAGCTGATCGGGCCATCTTTGCTCTTTGCTTTTGCCTATATATACTTTGGTTTGCTAACCGGGGTAATCCTGCACTTTACCTTCGATGCAGTGCTGATGAACCTTTCAGCTCTGCTATCCACCTCTCCGGGCATGAATCTGGATAGAATCCTCTTCTTCCTTTTCCTGCTGATTCCTTTGTGGGTGGTGCTGATCCAGAAGTTCCGCGAAACTGCTGCAAGACAGGGCAGAGTCCCTATCTGGATTGCCTTGTTCAGTGGTTGGGGCGAAGTTCCGGAAAGCAAGCAAAACCAGGCTTTCGGAGCTTTGCCTGAACCCGCGACGGAGATTGGGGAAGAACCGGAAGCAGAGCCAGAAAAACCCGATAATCCGGATCAGAATCAAGCTAAACCTCAACCGGCGATTGTGTATCTTTGGGCATTGGTTATAGGATTCTTTTGCATGGTTTTCACCCCGTTTGAGATCAGCGACATCTCGAAGCTCCACATTGGCGGCCAGGAGTATTTGTCTAACCTCGAAGTTCCGCGTTTGCAGATTTCCGCGATCCGTGCCAAACAAATCGCCACGGAAGAACTGAAGCGCATCCTGGGAGAACAAGGCAAAGCCTTTTCCAGCCGGCATAAAGCCTATGCAGACGCCTTTCGCAGCAGCCAGGATGAAATCTATCTCGTTCTGCAAAATCCCAAAGACCATACGGCGTATTCGCAACTAAGGAACAAGTATCTCTTCACCGACGGCTGGGAAATAAAGTTCAAACGCCTGAAGGGAACTCTGGACGAAAAAGGCGAAAACTACAGCATTTTCCTAACTTCCAAAGGGGACTTTGTATCCTATGCCCACGAGCTTCCAGAATCCAGAGCCGGGGCAAGCGTAAGCGAAGACTCGGCCCGGGCGATAGTTCAACAAGCCATTCTGAAGCAGTATGTATCCCGCTACCCGAACCTGAAAGAAATCTCCGTAAGCCCCAGCAAACTGCCCAAACGCACGGACTGGGTTTTTAGCTATGAGGACAGCCAAACCTATGGATTGAAGGAAGGCAAAGCCAGAATGGACTTCACGGTAAGGGGAGATGAACTGGCAGGAATCAAAAGCTATGTGTTCATCCCCGAAGAAACCCAAAGACAGTTCGATAAACAAAGCCAGATGGCCTTTGTCCTACGCATGATCGGAATCATCATGTTGTTTGGTTTTTTCGTATTTGCCGCAGCGCAAGGTATCCTTGCCTTCAGCCGCATGCAGATGGATAAGAGAGTTTTGCTAAGGGTGTTTCTGATCTTGGCGGTGCTGTTCGTTGCCAGTTATATCAGCACCTGGAACTACAAGGAAGGTCAGTTGTTCAATCCCATTCAACCATACAACAATCAGTTGATTACCAGCATTATCTCCTTCCTGGTGGGTTTCCTCTTCCAGAATGGCTTTATCGCCGCTCTGGCAGCTATGGCATTCTTCCATCTGAAGCATCATCATAGCAGCATGACGCTTCCCCGGTATCTGGGAGGATATGGATTAATATTGGTAATCATCATCAATCTGTTGGATTCACCGCGTGTAATAGATTATCTCAGGATTCCAGATTGGACTTTTGGACTGTCGGACTTTGGTTTTATGGCGGTATTGCATAAGGTGGTCAGTAATTTTTGGCTATTCTTCGGCCTGGCATTCCTGGTTTTCGAATTGTTTAAAAAATGGACGGTAAATCATTCCAAACGCAGTTGGCTGCCCCTCTTACTGTCCTTTGTGATTGGCTATGGTTTGGTTTTCCGCTATTCCACCTTCTATTGGGAACGCACTCAACTGCTCACACTGGCCATGTTTGTGGCGGTTAGCGGTGTGATGGTATATGGTGCATCAATCTTATACCGCATCTGCAATCCCCGGCAAACCGTGCTGGCAGCCCTGATAATCTATGCCGGAACCATGCTGGCCCGGCTAAGATCATTGTATCCCTGGCAGATAAGCTCGAACCTTGTGTCCTATCTCTTGCTATTGCTATTAGTATGGCTGGTTTACCGGCAAACAAGAACCATAAACGAACCATGAGAATATTAGACAAACATAGGAGAAAAATATGACTAACCTTGCTTCAACCGTCGCAAAATGGATGGCAAGCGGAAAACCCGGCTGGGAAAAAGCTGTGTCAAAGCTTGAAAAGCTGCAGATTCCTGGAAAAAGCAATTATGCTGATTTTTTTACGGCCCTTCGCACCCAGATTCTATATGGTGCGGAATTTGAACAGATGATAACCGCAGACCCAACTTTTAAAAAGTATAAGTTGGAATATCTGGCCGAACGCAATAAAGCCTACTATGCGGACATTCTTCCCACAGAGGAAGGCAGCAACAAAGGATATGACTTCAGCTTCGGCAATCCGGACTACAGCGTGAAACACTTTGGCAAGAAAAAAGGCCAGTTGATCACCGCCATTTATCATAATATGCACACCTTCCGCTATTACATGCGCATAGGCAACTACTATGAGGCAAAAGTGCATGCGGATTTCTTTTTCACCCTGTATGGGCTTTGGCAAAAAGGGAACACGGACTATAAAACATGGCTGGAAGCCCATAAAGCGATGATCAATAAAGACCTGAAAAACCGTATGCTGACAACTATTTACCTTGGCTCCAGCCCCGAGTTTGCTCTCTATCGGGATCTGTTAAACAGCTCCGATTTCAGGGATGTCCGCTATCTGTTCCGCTTTGGTATCTATGTGGACCAAAAAACCTGGAAACTGGCAGAGTTCATCGCCAAATACCCCCAAAGAGAGCTGCGGAAACTTGCCAAGTATCACGTGCAAGCATTCCAGAATGCCTTCAAACGCAAAAACTACAGCTATGCAAACAAGAAGTATGCCAGCGTTGCGTATCCCATGGGCATGGAAAAGCTGGGGCTAATGCTGATGGAAGAGCTCGAGAAGCTGGGTCTAACTGCCATTGTCAGCGATCCCGAGATCACCGGAGCAAATGAGCAATATAACTATGATAATAAACAGAATGCCGCCTTGTATTATGATCAGGAATATGCTGATTCCGTTTTTGAGATCTATGGGAACACCCTTAAAAAGCTTTCTCCGCTTTTTAAAAAGATGTGTGGAGGAGTGTATGTGGATACATTTGGCAAGAAACCCTTCGTCCCGGTTATCAAAAGCACGGCACTAAAATACAGCATAAAACAGGATAAATTATTACGCAAGCAGCAAGCTAAGCTTAGTCAGTTGTATTTCTCCAGTTTCCCTCAAAAGAATACCGCTGGCAGCATGATCAGCTTCCCGCATCCCGAGATCGGCGAAAACTTCGAAGCCATCTTCAAGGATACCTTGGAACTGAACTATCTGGATAGCATGCACTATGCAAAACTGCAGGAAAACATCATTACCCTGCTCGATCAGGCCGACTATGTGCACATCAAAGGCGTAAAGGGCAATAAAACGGATATCAAGATAAAAATGCATCCCTTGAAAAATCCTGCCAAGGAAACTAACTTCGAAAACTGCGTTGCAGATATGAATATCCCTGTTGGCGAGGTTTTCACCTCTCCGCAACTGAAAGGCACCAATGGAGTGCTGCATATAGGTGACACCTATCTGAACGACCTGCGTTTCTACAATCTGAAGCTTACTTTCAAGGATGGAATGGTAACGGACTATAGCTGCACAAACTTCGCATCTGAGGAAGAAAACAAACGTTATGTTTACGAAAATATCTTCGAACCCCAGCAAACCCTGCCTATGGGTGAGTTTGCCATCGGCACCAATACCAAGGCCTATCTGATGGTGCGCAAATACAAAATTGAATACCTGATGCCGGTTTTGATAATCGAAAAAATGGGGCCACACTTCGCCATCGGCGATACCTGCTTTAGCCACGAAGAAGACGAAAAACATTTTGGCTTGATCAGCGGCAAACAGATGGTTGCCAAAGAAAACGAATTCAGCGGCAAACGCAAAACTGACCCCCTGGAAGCCTATACTTTCAAACATACCGACGTTACCCTGCCCTACGATATGCTGGCTGAAATAACCGCCGTGAAAGCAGATGGCACCAAGCTGCCCATCATCAAAAACCGCCGCTTTGTGGTGCCAGGAACCGAAGAACTGAATAAGGCCATCGAGGAAGCAGAAAAACTGAAGTAGCCCCAACCGACCGTCAAACAATTCATTACGCGGATTAAGAGGATCCAGCTCAAATCAGATCTTGTTAGTCCGCGTTCTGCTTGATATGCAAGAAGTGGCACAAGCAGACGATAGCAGTATAGACAGTAGTTACCAATATTGGCCTTGACAGAATATGCCAGAATACAGGAAAATGAACCATTAGTATAAAAACTTACCGATAAATGGATAACTTATTATTCTGCACATAGTTGCAGTGCATGGGAGAGATATGCGAGTCCTTTCTTCGCTGCTGGCAGCAGTCTTTCTGCTGGCCAGCTTGAGCTGTTCAGCACAGAAAATTAATCTGGCCCAGCCAGAACCAGCTGAAGCTGGAGCGGAGCAGTATGCCGAGAATCGCTATGCCGAAACGGTTCAGCAGATGAGCGAAGAGCTGTTGGCCGGTTCCTGGCTGTCCAGCTTTGCTGTTCAGCATACCCGCAAGCCATATCTCCTCATAGTATTTTCTCCAACCGAGCAAAGCGAAGCGAAGGCAAACCTGAAAGAGCTGCTAACCCAGACCATACTTGACAGCGGCAAGCTGAATCTGGTGTTGCCCAAAGACAACTGGGAAGGCTTCACTCTGCCCAGAGACAAGGAGACCAGTTCCAGCCTGCATCAGGAAAGTGGTGCGGATTACCTTTTACACTGCAGTTTCCTGGATTTTGAAGACAGCGGCGTGCAGTTTGAACTTCTGGATTTGGCAACAGCGGAAATTGTGTATAGCAAAGCGATTATAAATCATAAATTGAAAACATAAAGGAAAGAAGGAATGCAGATTACAAAACTTGATCAGATGTTCGAAGTTCTGGCCAGCCGGCCAAAAAAGCGGCTTGTGGCAGCCTGGGCGATCGATGCACATACCATCGAAGCGGTGTATAATGCAGTGGAAATGGGTATCATCGAAGCTACCCTGGTAGGCGATGCCGGAGTGATTTCGGACTATTGCAACAAACAAAAGCTGGACTGCAGCAAACTGCGCATCGTGGATTGTAAAAGCGACACAGCTTCAGCAGCCTTGGCTGTGGAACTCATCAACCGCGGCGAAGGCGATTTCCTGATGAAAGGTCTGCTTTCCACCGACCGCTATATGCGGGCAATTCTGAATAAGGAAGCCGGTCTGATGGAGAATGGCGCTATCCTGAGCCATGTAACCGTAGCTGAACCTGCCAATTACCATAAACTGCTCATTTTTGGCGATGTTGCCATTATTCCTTTGCCCGATTTGAACCAGAAGGTGGCTATAACCAACTACCTGATAAAAACCGCGCATTTTCTGGGCATCGAAAATCCCAAGGTAGGCATTCAGGCCGCCAGCGAACAGACTCTGCCCAAAATTCCTTCTTGTGCCGAGGGGGCAATAATAGCCAAAATGGCGCAACGCGGTCAGATTAAAGGTGCCACAGTGGAAGGCCCTTTGGGACTGGACCTGATAATCGACAAGGAAAGTGCCGAGATCAAGGGCATCAAAAGCGAAGTATGCGGCGACGCCGATTGCATCCTTTTCCCCAATATCGAAGCCGGAAACACTTTCTACAAAACTATCGTAAAACTTTTGAAAAGCAATCTCTGTGCCATCGTGATGGGCGCAAAGGTTCCCTGCGTGCTCACCTCCCGGGGAGACAGCGAACAAAGCAAACTATATTCAATAGCCCTGGCGGCTATGCTGGCGTGAACCTATGATTACCAAGCTTATCGAAATCGCCGCCAAAGCCAAAACGCTGGGACGCAAAACCCGCATCGCTGTAGCCTGTGCGGAAGACAGCAACACCCTGGGAGCAATTGTGCGCGCCACCCAGGAAGGATTCATCAGGCCGATCCTCTTGGGCAACGCCGCAAAAATCAAAGAAATGCTTACCAATCAACTCGATCTGAACGAGTGCGTGATCATCGATATTCCAGACGAAACCAAGGCCGCCAAAGAAGCCGTGCGAATGGTGAGAAGCGGTGAAGCCGACGTGCTGATGAAAGGTCTGGTGGGCACCGATAAATTCCTGAAGGCAGTTTTGGACAAAGAAAAAGGATTGCTGCCCCCTAAAGCTGTGATGAGCTACACCTGTGCTCTGCAATTGCCTCAGTATCATAAACTCCTTTTTATCAGCGACACTGCGGTGCTTACCAATCCCGATCTGGATCAGAAGATCGCGATGATTAATTACAGCGTTGATATGGCACGCCGCTTTGGCATCGAAAAGCCAAAAGTTGCTTTGATTACCGCCACCGAGAAGGTCGGAGCTGCCTTGCCGGTCAGCTTTGAACACGCCATGCTGTGCAAGATGGCAGAGCGCGGCCAGATCAAGAACTGCATTATGGATGGCCCTGTGGACGTATTTTTGGCCTGCGACCCTTCCAGTTTGGAGATCAAGGGAGTCCAAAGCCCTTTAAACGGCGAGGCTGACATCCTGATCTTCCCCAATCTGGAGAGCGCAAATAGCTTTTACAAAGGGCTGATGCTCTTTGCCGGAGGGGAATTGGCAGGCCTGATCTGCGGAACCATCAAACCCGTGGTGGTGATGAGCCGCAGCGAAAGCGAGAATTCCAAGTATTACTGCCTGTCTCTGGCTTGCCTGATGGCGGAGGAAAAATGAAGCTGGCCATTGCCTGCGATCATGCGGGATACGAAATGAAGGAAGCCATCAAACAGGCCTTTGCCAGCCACGAATTTGTGGATTTTGGCACCTACGGCACCGAAAGCATGGACTATCCAGATACCGGTTATCCGGCAGCCAAGGCTGTTGCAGATGCCAGTTGCGAAAAGGGTATCCTGATTTGCGGAAGCGGAATTGGCATGTGCATCACCGCCAATAAAGTTCCCAATATTAGAGCAGCTCTCTGTAACAGCACAGACGTAGCCAGACTGTCCAGAATGCATAACGACGCCAATATCCTGGTTTTGGCCGGACGCTTCACCGGCATTCCCTATGCCCTGGAGATCGTTTCCACCTGGCTGGCAACGGATTTCGAAGGCGGAAGACATAATAACAGAATAAATAAAATACATCAAGGAGAAAGGTCATGATCCATATCCAAAAGACCGACCCCGAACTTTACGAAGCCATTTTTAGCGAATTGAAAAGGCAGCGTGAAAACCTGGAACTTATAGCCAGTGAAAACTTTACCTCATTGGCAGTGATGGAAGCTCAGGGCAGTGTGTTAACCAATAAATATGCCGAAGGTTATCCCTACCGCTGGAGCAAAAAGACCGGCCAGATAAACTACAAGCTTTACGGACGCTACTATGGCGGCTGCGAATACATCGACGACGTGGAACGCCTGGCCATCGAACGCGCCAAGCAGCTTTTCGGAGCAGAGCATGCCAACGTTCAGGCGCATAGCGGTTCGCAAGCCAATATGGCTGCCTATTTCACGCTTTGCAAGCCGGGCGACACAGTTCTGGCTCTGGAGCTATCGCATGGTGGCCACCTTACTCACGGCCATCCGCTGTCATTTTCCGGCCAACTTTACAACGTGATTCACTACAACGTAGCCAAGGATACCGAGCAGTTTGACTACGAACAGATTGAAGCTTTGGCCTTGGAGCATAAACCCCGGATGATCCTTACCGGAGCTTCAGCTTATCCCCGTAAGATCGATTTTGCCCGCTTCCGAGCCATAGCGGATAAAGTGGGTGCCAAGTTCATGGTCGATATGGCACACATAGCGGGTTTGGTGGCTGCCGGACTGCATGAAAACCCGGTTCCTTATGCTGACATCGTTACCACCACTACTCACAAGACACTGCGTGGCCCTCGTGCCGGGTTAGTGCTCTGCAAAGAAGAATATGCCAAAGACCTCGATGCAAAGGTGTTCCCAGGCATTCAAGGCGGTCCGCTTATGCATGCCATCGCCGGAAAAGCAGTTGCCTTCCATGAGGCCCTGCAGCCAGAATTCAAAGCCTACCAAAGCAAGGTGACAGCCAATGCTCAGGCTTTGGCAAAAGCCCTGATGGACAAAGGTTTCAAGCTGGTTTCCGGCGGCACCGACACCCATCTGATGCTGATCGATCTGGGCCCCGAAGAAAGCGGTGGACCCAGCGGTAAAAAGATGGAAGAAGCCCTCGATCTGGCTGGAATTACCGCCAATAAAAACACCGTTCCCTTCGACACCAGAAGTCCCTTCGTGGCTTCCGGAATCCGGTTGGGAACCCCTTCCGTAACCACCAGAGGCATGGGAACTGCCGAAATGGAAACCATCGCCGAACTGATCAAACGGGTGCGCGATAACCACGAAAACGAGGAATACCTGGCCGCCATGAAAGCCGATGTACGCGACTTGACTGCCAAATTCCCGCTTTACCCTGAGCTGGGTTGAATAGTTACACGGATTTAACGGATCATACGGATTAACACGGAGAAAATTATTTGGAACACGGATTACACGGATTAACACGGATTCTATAGAAATAGAAATGAATACTTATTTTGAAAATCCGTGTCCATCCGTTCAATCCGTCTGATCCGTGTGCCTAATTGAACAATGGAGTATCAATGAAAGTAGCCCTGATCGGCTTGCCAAAAACTGGAAAGACCACGATTTTCAATGCGCTTACTCATAGCGAGCATAGCACCGACAAGTATGCTCCGCCAGCGGCCGAAGCCTATGTGGGCATCGTGCAGGTGGCAGATGAGCGGGTGGACAAGCTTTCTGCGCTCTATCAGCCGAAGAAGACCATTCATGCCACCATTGAATACCACGATTTCCCCGGAATTTTTGGCCGGGAAGGCGAAACTGCAGACAATAACCTGCTTTCGGAACTGAAGAGCGCCGACGCATTTCTGGTGGTGCTTAAAGGATTTGCTGATGAAGAGCTGGACAGTTTGTATGCCTATGGAACTCCTCAGCAGCAGCTTAACCACCTGGAAGAAGAATTCATCATAAACGACCTCATCGTAGCCGAAAAACGCTTGGAAAAGATAGAACTTGGCTACAAACGCGGCGTGAAAACCCCTGCCATTCAGATCGAGGAAAAGGCAATCAAAGAGATTATCGCCTGCCTCCAGGAAAACCGTCCGCTTCGGCTTTTAGAGCTCTCCGGCGAGGAAGCCAAAGCGATCAGAGGTTTTCAATTTTTCAGTTCCAAGCCGCTTTTGTTGCTTGTAAACAGCTCCGAAGGTGAGCTGAGAATTGCGGATAGTATTGCCACAGAGCTAAATGGCCTGGGTTATCAAGCGCATGCCATAGCCGGGAAATTCGAAGAAGAACTCAGCAAGCTGGACAGCGAAGAAGCGGAGCTTTTTATGGCCGATCTGGGACTCAGCGAATCGATTCGCGATCGCCTAACCCATTGGAGCTATCAGCTTTTAGGCTACATCAGCTTTTTCACCGTGGGTGCCGATGAAGTTCGTGCCTGGACCCTGGAAAAGGGCAGCAACGCAGTTACCGCCGCAGGTAAGATTCATAGCGACCTGGCCAGAGGCTTCATTCGCGCCGAATGTTTCAAATATGGCGAACTGATGGAACACGGCAGCGAAAAAGTGCTGAAAGAAAAAGGCCTTTTCCGCCTGGAAGGCAAAGAATACATCGTTAAAGACGGTGATATTATCTCCATCCGGTTTAATGTGTAAAGAATGGACACGGATGTGTTTGACTTCAGAACTTCATTAAGTTGAGAGATTATGAATAGGAACACGGATTTGCACAGATTACACGGATTTGCACGGATCAAATTGATTTTCACCAATGGTTTTGATTTCCGAAGCGCTGAACCCGATAACCTGGGAACCCTTGAACCCTTGAACCCTGGAACCTTTGAACCTAGAGGACGGGCACTAAATAATAGCACCCTATCATACCGGAGTCATACCGGATGCTCATGCGGTATGACTCCGGTAAGACTCCCTGGAGACAGCAAGTGAAAAAAGGAGCTGCCGTGAAGAAGAAAAAGCCGCAGCGCAAACAGATCAGCCCTTTACAGAAGCGCATTATCAGCGGAGTAATCTGCCTGCTTTCGGTGCTGGTGATCCTGGCCTTAGTCATGGGCTATAGCTCCATCAAAGCCGATCTGGACACCCTGAAGGAAGGCGGTTCGGTGTTCAATTGGTTCAAAGCCAACGATACCAGCAATCCGGTTGGAGTGTTTGGAATCGTGTTTGGCTATATGTTCATCTATCTTTTTGGCTATTGGTTTTCGCTGATCGGGTTTATCGTTATCGCCACTGTGTCGCTGCAGTATTTTCTGGCTCCCGAGCTTGACCGTAGCCGTCAGAAAGGTTATCTGCTGCTGATCGTGCTTTTCCTCTTGCAAGCGCTGCTATCTGCCAAACAGGAAGGATATGTCCACAGCATTATCCCGCTTTTCTTTTACCGGGTTTTGGCCGGAGTTTTTTCCGGAACCGGCTCTCGCATCATCCTGATTGGCGGCATGGTGCTAAGCGCGATTCTGATAATAGAATACGACAGATTGAAACGCTGGGTATTGATCACTATCGAAGACTTTCAACGAAAACAGGAATCAAAGGTAAAAACCGACAAACCCACGATCAATAACGACAAGGAAGCTCCCATCCAGCCACCCGTGGCTCAGGAAGAGGTAAAACCTGTTATCCAAAGCCATACTCAGCTTCCCCAGCCTGAACCTCCGGCCCCCGAAACCCCCAAACCCCGCAAAGAGGCAAAACCAAAGCCGGTTGCCGATCCTGACGAAGATGATGATGAGCGGGAATATGTGATGCCCTCGATCTCGGATTTTCTGGAAAGCCCTCTCAAGCTATCGGACAAAGACCGTAAGGAAATTGAAAATCAGATCATCGGCACCAGCCAGATTCTTAAAGGCAAACTGGCGGAATTCGGCATCGAAGCGGAAGTGCGCAACGTAAACATTGGGCCAATTATCACCCAATACGAGCTGGAACCAGCCAAGGGAATCAAGGTTAGTAAATTCAGTTCCTTGGCCGACGACCTCGCTTTGGCCATCAAAGCAAAGGCCATCCGCGTGCAGGCACCGATTCCCGGCCGTGGCCTGATCGGGATAGAAATCCCGAACCTGACCAGAGACATGATCTACCTGCGCGATCTGCTGCTTTCGGAAGAGATGCGTGCCATGCATTCCAAGCTGGCTTTCGGACTGGGCAAGGATATTGCCGGCAAACCCCTGGTTGCCGATCTTACCAAGATGCCACATCTGCTGATCGCAGGTGCCACAGGCAGCGGAAAAAGCGTTTGCATAAATACCATCATCATGAGCCTGATCATGCGCACTACTCCCGAAGACCTGCGCCTGATCCTGATTGACCCCAAACGTGTGGAACTGGCAGGCTACAATGAGCTTCCACACCTGATCGGACAGGTGGTAACCGATCCCGATACCGCTCTGGAAACCATGTATTGGGCGGTGAAAGAGATGGAACACCGCTATGAACTGCTGCAAGAAGCAAAAGTTCGGGATATCATAGGCTACAACGAAAAATGCGGCGAAGGGGAAGACCTGGAAAAGCTGCCCTATATCGTGATTATCGTGGACGAATTTGCCGACCTGATCATGACCAGCGGCAAAGATATCGAGCTGCCCATCACGCGTCTGGCTCAGATGGCCAGAGCCGTGGGCATTCACTTGATTCTGGCTACTCAGCGTCCCTCCATAAAGGTTATCACAGGTATTATCAAAGCCAATTTCCCGGCTCGTATCGCCTTCCAGGTTTCCTCCCGGGTTGATTCCCGCGTGATCTTGGATATGATAGGCGCAGAAAGGCTTCTGGGCAATGGCGACATGCTCTTTCTCCCTCCCGGTAAAGCGGTTCCGGAACGAATTCACGGAGCCTACGTTTCTGATCACGAGATTGCCCGAGTTTGCGACTTTTTGGGAATGCAACCCAAACCCAGGCAGGACTTTAGCCTGAAGGTGGAAAAAGAAAGCGACGCGGGAATATTTGAATACGACGACGATCTGTTCCCTGAAGCTGCCAAAGTGGTGGTTTCCAGCGGCACGGCCTCTGTTTCCATGTTGCAACGGCATTTTAAAATCGGCTACGCCAGAGCCGGAAGACTGATAGACCTTTTGGAACGCGCCCATGTGATAGGTCCGCATCTGGGCTCCAAATCCCGCGATGTGCTGGCAAATCGCGAAGACCTGATCCGCATAGGAGTAATGGATGAAGAAGCTTAGTTTTTTGCTTTGTTCCCTGCTGCTGTTTGGCAGCCTGGCCGGGTTAAGCCCAGAAGCGCTGTATGGAAAAATGCAAAAGGCCTATGGAAGCTTCAGCAGCTTTCAGGCCAACGTGAAACAAGACAATCACTTCGCTCAGATCAATAAATCGATCAGCTATAGCGGCAAGATATATTTTAGCCAGGGACGCATGGTGATCCGCTACGACAAACCGGCTTTTCAACGCCTGCAGATTTCCGGTGGCTTGGTGGAGCTATATGACGCAGGCAGTAAAACCGTTTTTCGCAGCAGGATGCGTCCTGAATTTGGAAAGATGAATCCCGTGGAAATCCTGCAGCTATATTGGGGAAAATCCAAGGTTAGCGTAAGCGGTGAAAAAAACGGGGTTAGCACTGTGAGCTTGAAACCCAGCGGCGATCCCATGATCGTGAGCCTTTCCGCCAAGATAAACAACAAAACGGGAATTGTGGATTACCTCAGCTACACCGACCCCAATGGCAACAAGGTTGGCTACAGCTTTTCCGGGATTAAGACCAATGCCGCAATCCCGGCCTCAGTTTGGAAATACACCTATCCCAAGGGCACTCAGGTGGTGGAACAATGAAGCAGCTTAGACCTACCAAAAACACTTCACTGAAACATACGGAGGTGGAATCATGATTGCTCTCATCATGGCCGGAGGTTCCGGAACCCGTTTCTGGCCCAAAAGCCGCCAGAACTTTCCGAAGCAGTTTTTGTCAATTCAGGGAAGAACCTCCATGTTGCAAAAAACAGTGGAGCGCTTGTTGCCCAAAATTGCCATGCATGATATCTTTGTAGTAACGGGCGCTAATCAAACAGAACTGGTGATGCAGCACCTGCCTCGCCTGCCCCGGGAAAACATTATCATCGAGCCTTTTGGGATGAATACAGCGGCTTGCATCGCTCTCAGCGTGGAATATTTAAAATCCCGCTATGCTGATGGAGAGATAATGCTGGTTTTACCCGCCGATCATGTGATCCGCAACGTTCCCGCCTTTCTGGCCAGCCTTATCCCTGCCGAAAGCGAAGCCCGCAAAGGACGTTTGATCACCTTTGGCATCGAGCCGGAATATCCCGCAACCGGTTATGGCTACATCGAAGCTGGAGAAGAGATTTCCTCACGGGTAAGGGAAGTGAAACGCTTCAAGGAAAAGCCCGACCTACACACCGCCGAAGAATTTCTGGCCATGGGTTCCTTTTACTGGAACAGTGGTATGTTCTGCTGGAGCATTCAGGCAATCTGTGAAGCCTTTGAAGAGCATCTCGGCGAAGCTGCCAAACTGTGTGTTGCCATTGGCGACAGATGGGAAAGCCAGGGTCTCAGCGCCGACATTTCCGATCTCTATGCCAATATGCCCCGCGTCCCAATCGATATCGCCATCATGGAAAAAGCCAAAGAACGCGGTGTAATACCGGTTTCTTACGGCTGGAGCGACGTGGGAAGTTGGAAAGCCCTGGCCGACATCACCCCTGCCAATGCCGAAGGAAACCATTTTTCCAGCTCTGGCCTGGCCATCAAAGCCAAGGGCAACTATGTGCTTAGCGACAAGTTTACCGCCATCATCGGCCTGGACGATATCTGCATCGTCGATACCGGAGACGCGCTATTGGTATGCAGTAAAGATAAGGCTGAAGATGTAAAGAATGTAGTGGATTATTTGAAAGCGAAAGGAGATAATAAACTGATATGAACAAACTGCTGATACTGAGTCTGATCCTGGTTAGCGCAGTTCTATGCCTGGCCAAAACTGCGGATTATATCCTGCCCGACGCTGCGGAAGTTATGGCCTATAGGGGTCATTTTAAGCTGGAAAAGGGCATTCCCTACGTTCTGGAAGACGGCAAACAGCACCGGCTGTTTCTGGCTCCCAAAGAAGCTTTGGACAGCCTGGGTGTGGTTCTTATCCCCGGAGACAGCCTATATGTGGAAGCCGCAGCCGTAAAGGGTGGCCTCTTGGTGCAAAAGCTGATCACCGGCGAAGACAGCGAAAACATTTGGGACTTGCGAGACTACGATTTTTACTATAATTACTACGATGAATTGGCCAAAACCACCGTCGATCCCCAAAAGTGTATCGGCTGCAAGCTCTGCATCTCAGTTTGTCCGGTCGGGGCGATAACCATTGAAAAAGGCAAAGCCGTGATAGATAAGGATAGATGCGTAGAATGCGGTATCTGCATCGATGGAAATGGAAAATTCAAGGGTTGCCCGGTTGGGGCGATTAAGCAATGAAACGCAGATAACATATTGCTGGAGGAAACGATGGACATGAAAACCTTTGGTTACCTGTATTACAAAGCCCGTGGTTACAATCGGGACGACATTCTGAAAGAAGCGGAGATCAACGACGAAGAATTCGAATTCTTTGAAAAAAACCTGAAAGAGGTGATCGATGAGATCGAAACGCTGCGTCCCCAAGCCGATAATATTGGAATAGATTTTGTCCGCCTTACCCGCTATATTTATGAACGGGAAAGCGATCAGGCCCTGGGAGTGATGCGTCCCGATGCGGTAAAAGTGCGTGCCGGTGAGATAGTTTCTCTGCCGGCCGTGGGAAAGATAGGTATGCCGGATATCCAACTCCACAAGGCCATAGAACAACGCCGCAGTTTGAGAGATTATTCCGATCAAGCCCTCAGCATGGACGAGCTTTCCTTCCTGCTCTGGACAAGTTCCTGGGCAAAAGATTTCCGCTCCAACGAACGGAATGAGATCACTCTGCGCAATGTTCCCTCTGCAGGAGCCAGGCACCCCCTGGAAACCTATCTGGATATCCGCAGAGTGGAAGGAATTAAGCCTGGACTGTATTATTACCATCCCATAAAGCATTGCCTGGTTCTGCTGGATAGCACGCCCGAAAAGGCAGAACAGATTTTCGAAGCCTGCCTCAGACAGGGAATGGTGGCTTCTGCAGCGGTGAACTTCATCCTTAGCGCAGTGCCCTATAGAACCGCCTGGCGCTATGGACAACGCGGGTATCGATATCTGTATCTGGATGCGGGACACGTAGGCCAAAACATCCATCTTGCCTCCGAAGCGATCGGAGCTGGAGCCTGCATGATCGGAGCCTATCTGGACGAAGCTATGAATGAAGCCCTCAGCCTGGATGGCACCGAGGAATTTGTGATCTACATAGCCAGTGTTGGCAAAAAGAAAGGCTGATGAGGAGGACTTTCGGGTGGCAAAAAAGGTAATCATATCCGTAGTAATCCTGCTGCTCGCGGCTATCCTGTATTATGCTGTGCAGCCTCTTGTTTCCAAACCCAAAGAAGACCTGAACGATCCCAAACTTACTGCCGCGATCGAGGATTTTATCAGCGAACAGATGCAAGCCCGTGAGTTCAAACTTCCGACCGGACTGCAAAACTGGAAAGCCGAAGAAATCCTGATCACCAAACTGGAAGATTTGCCCGGTCCCCAAGGCAGCCATCGCGCCACAGTAACCGTAAAAGGCAGCTATTTGGCCGCTGGAGAAAAAAACCCTGAACGGCGCACTCCCTTCATGGTAAAAAACATGAAGTTTCGCCTTGGACGCAAGTATCCGGAAGGAATCTCTGTTCAACACATCAAACTGGGAATGTGAACAGCCCCAAGGAATTGGATAAAAACAAATAGAGATTTATTCAATTGCGTCCGCTTTGGATGCGCTTAGCTTATCATTAGGTTTTTAGTCGTAGCTTATCTGCCTTAGGAGGCGAAAATGAACTACAAAAGGCTTTATCTGGCCACTCTGATGGGTATTTTGAGCGGAGTGGTTTGCTGCTTGATGTCGTCCAGCAGCGGTCCCCTACCCCTGAAAATGCTCGCCAATATCTTCAGTTCCAGAGTTTTGATCGGAATCGTGATCGGACTTAGCGCTTGGAAGATGCCCTGGGCTATCCATGGATCACTGATGGGCTTGATTGTTGGTTTCCCCAGCGCACTGGGTGCCATGATGGGTGCCTCAGCCAAGTTTGGCAAATGGGAGCTCTTCTTCATGACCCTGGTGATGGGAATAATCTACGGATTTGTAATCGAACTGGTAACCAGCGGTCTGTTTAAAGCCCGGCAGCGATAGACTGCCTTCTTGTCCCTTTGTTCTTTCTGCCAATGGCCTTGGCGGCCATAGTGGTTTGTTGTCCAAAGACTAGTTTAGCTTGACACAATACTAAATCTTGTTTACAGAGGTAATCATGGAAAAACTATTTATTATCTTCGTTTTCATCCTGCTGGGCAGTTCCGGGATACTGCTGGCCAAGGGTTCTCCTAATCCCGATGATTTTTGGAAAGATGGTTATTGCCGGCAACAAACGGTTATACCTCCCATCATTGGTGCAGAAAAAATTAAAGCCAAAGTGGACGGCAAATGGCAGTTCTACCCTCTTGTGCATTTCCCCGCTGCATATTGGGAGTGGAATCTGCAGCGCCGCAAGGAATACTTGGAGATATTTAGTGAGATGCTGGAAAAAGGCAGGGAAGCAACCCGTTCACCCCAGCTTTCAGGACCCCACAACGGCATGGTTGCCACCTATGGTGCCGCACGCCAAGACAGCCGATTCAAACTGAATAACGCCGTGAAAGGGATGGGCTTCTTACCCAAAGCCGAAAAAATGACGGAACTGATCAAGCTGTTGGAAAGCTCAATGGAACACTCTCTGCCTGAAAAACTTATACTGCTGGACAACCTATACAGCCATGCGCAGGATAATTTTGCCTCCGACCGCTTGGTATCCCTGGAGCTGTATTCGGAACCCGGCTATACCACTCAAACCTTTTTAAATCAGATGCTTAATCCCGCCTGCGTCACCGTTTTTCTGGATATCCCAACCTACAAAATCAAACAGATTGCCCGCTTGATTCATCCGGATGACCCTGCGCTGAGCGATTATGAAAAGCAAGCCTGCCACTATGTAAACCTGATGCACAGTTTTTTCCATGGTAGTTTTCCCAAGGATTACATGGCGGTTATCTACTATAATACAGAGATTTACGATAGCTCTCCCGGTCGCAAGGACGCCCGGGGAACGAAAGTGAGTCCCTGAACCAAGGACAAATATGAATTACGACGAATTTGACGAACTGGACGAACTGGAGCTGGAACCAGAATCCTGGCAAGAGCTACAGAAAGCCGAAAAAACCGCCTTTATAGCCCATCTGGTGCGTCAGGGAGAAACAGAAGCAGAAGTTCAGGCCAGCCTGGATGAATTGATTCGCTTGGCAGATACAGCAGGCATCGAAGTGCTCGGCTCGTATTCGCAAAAGCGGAATCAACCGGAGCGAGGAACCTTCTTTGGCAAGGGCTTTCTGGAAGAGCTGAGCCAGAAGATGATGCAGGCCCAGGCCGAAATGCTTATCGTGAACGAAGAACTTAGCCCCATGCAGGGACGCAACATAGAACGGGATTATTCCATCAAAGTGATCGACCGCACCGAAGTGATCCTAAGCATCTTTCACGATCATGCCCGCACCAAAGAAGCCAAGCTGCAAGTGAAACTGGCCGAATTGGAATATCAGCTGCCCAGGCTGAAAAAGCTGTGGGGGCATTTCGACAAAGAGCGTGGCAGCGTCCGCAGCTCTGGTGGCTCAGCTACTCGCGGCATGGGTGAAAAACAGATCGAGATCGACAAACGCATCATTAAAGTGCAGATCAAACGCATCAACAAAGCCATAGAGCAAATCACCCACCAAAAAGTTACCCAGCGCAAACAGCGCGATAAAACCAAGAAAATCTGCCTGGTCGGCTATACCAACGCCGGAAAATCAACCCTCTTCAACCGCCTTACCCAAGCCGGAGTGCTGGTGGAGGACAGGCTGTTTGCCACCCTGGATTCCACCTCCAGACAGCTTAAGCTGAGCACCGGTAATCCGCTGGTGCTGTCCGATACCGTGGGTTTCATTTCCAAACTTCCGCATCACCTGGTAGCCAGCTTCAAAGCTACCCTGATGGAGGTGCAGGATGCCGACTTGCTGCTGCACATGGTGGATGTCTCCGACGACCGCTACGCCTATTACATAGACGAAGTGATCAAGGTTCTGGGACAGATAAAGGCCGAAAACATCGCCCAAGTGCTGGTTTTTAACAAGATAGACAAACTGGATTATCGCTTCCTAAGCCTGCTAACCCGCAAATATCCCCAAGCCGCCTTCATCTCCGCAGCCCAGGACATTAATATCAACACTCTGCTCGAAATGGTGGAAAACAAGCTGCTGGGAAACCGGCTGCTGAAGCTGAAACTACCCTATGACAAAGCTTCTTTGGTTTCCCGCCTGCACGATATCGGCCAGGTGAAAAGCGAAGATTACCGAGAAGATGGCATTTACCTGGAAGTTGAGCTGGGACGCGATGACCATTACCTGGTGGAGGAGTATCTGGATAAAGGATAAGGAAGCAGCCTAACTACCAAACAGCTCCTTGAAACCGGCCGAGTTTAGAAAGTAATTTCGGGGATTGCCTTGCAAAGCCAATTTTATGTTATTAAGCTGAAGTATCGATTTGTGAGGATTCGGTTTATCGCTTCGGTTGATCAACCTATTCTTGATCATGATGTTAAAATAGTATCCATCCAAATAGGAAACATAATGGATCTGTTCGTTCCCGGAATCAAGAGAGACAAATTCAATTAGTTCATCTAGCTGCTTGTCTTGGCCTCCGCCACCTTCTTTCACGTGCTTGTGTTCCACGATGTAGAAGTGTGAGTTTTTCTTGATCACAAAATCAGGGGCTTTACTTTTTCTGCCAGTCAGAAACACGTAGTCTATCTTCAGAAAGCTCACAAAGGCTTTGAAAAATGGATCATTCTTGCTGGAAACACTTCTGAACACCAGATCGGATTCGCTAAACAGCCTTACTGTTTGCTTCCAATCTGTTTTAGCAGATTTGGTCGGGAGCAGTTCCCGATAGCCTAGTTCTGCCAGAATATTGGCAACTTTCAGCTTAGCATAGCTGCTGTTTCTTTTATGGGCGGCAGCATCGCAATTCGCTTGCATAATTACCGGGCTGAGTCCATGAACTTGGTAAGCCTTGAATCTTTTAGCCAGATAAAGATTCAATGCCGAACGGATGAAGTCTTTCTTTTCAGCATCGCCCAATTCACTACTGAACATAGAATAAGAAGTGTCTAGGACATTCCAAAAGCAGGGAAACTCAGCGTAATTAATGTTCTCCGTCTTCAGAACCTCGATTATTTTACTTACATACCTGTTCTGCGATGCTTCGTCTTCATCTTCCCTTGCGTTCTTATAGCATATAATGTATTCTTGCAATTGATTGTAAGCTTTAATTAGCTCATTGATTTTTCGGCGTGATTCAGTGATAATGAACGGATTATGCTCGCTGAAATGCGGATCGGCAAGCAATTCCTGATGGGTTAAGCTGTAATCCAAGAGCTTCTGATTATCCTTGATTGAGGATGGATTCTTTGTCTTCATAGTAGCTTTCCTTGAGATATTTTGGGGTTAATCCTGTGGCTTCCACGGCTTTCTCCAGAATTGCCCTGGCACTTCTGTAATCGAGTCTGCGACGACGAATGCCTTCCTTGTTGTTTCCCTTGAAAGGCGATAATAAGATGTCTTTTGTAGTTGTGCGGTATTCATTCAAAATCTGGTTGGCATTACTGATTATTTCGGTCAATAGGCAGTTCCATTCTTCCCCGATCGAGATAAGAGTGATCAACCGTGAACTGACCTTTATGGAAGTAAGGTCATATACCAAATCGCTGCGTGGCAGGAATCGGATAGGGCTGTGTGGATCTGGTGAATCCACGGCTCTTAAGGCTATCTGGCCATTTATATCGTTAAACCTTAATCCGAAAGTATATCTGGGATTCAAACGATGTATCTCCAAATCGCCCAGACTACCCACATAGTATTCATTCTTGAATATCTTTATCTCCTGTGTTGCTTTTACACGACCGTCAAAACAAGCTACACAGACTGGATTCTCTGTATCTGTAAAAGGGTTCACTTCCAAAACGGTCAACTGGGACAGACGATTACGAAGAGGAAAGCGAGAATTGATAAAGGTTTCTGGAATAATTGCCACTACATATTCTGAGCTAAGAAGACAATTTGCCAGTGCCAACTGGTAGATATCCACAAATCCGCTACTATGATAATACTTTAACAGGGTATCAGCGATGTTCTTTCGCTTCGCGCTGAATTTTGCCAGATAAGGTGGATTAGTTACGATGATTGCATTGTCAATGTGTGGTATACCCAGCAAGCTGTCGTTCAGTTTCCAATTCAAGCAAGGATCAATATCCAAACCATATAGCTCAGATATCATCCCCAATCCCACCACAGCCTGTAGCAAATCCCCCTTTCCGGCAAAAGGATCATAAGCAGCCGTGCACCCACTTTGGACAATAAACTCCTCCACTTGGGGCATTAGCCAAGTATATCTGGTAGTGAAATACTGACCAAGTATCTTCTTTGCACTCATGATTATTTCCTTCTCATTACATTGAGATTAAATCCCCTCGTTTTGTCAATTCATATCTTCTAATACCTATCCCAGAAAGCCGCCAAAATTGAAATCCCTTGACCAAAACCCCCTCTTCCAGAAAGCGTCAACGCAAATAATACCAATAATATGGAGAGAAGTGTGCTGAAACTCGATCTTGATAAAGCCCTGGTGACGCGAGCCAGGGAAGCGGCGTCTCAGATTACCGGTGCTTTCAATTGGCTGTTTGAAGGCTATAGCACCGTAGCCATCGAGCGAACCGTGCTGCGTTTGATGGGCATAGACGGCGCAACCAAAGACGGAAAGCCGCTGCCAAACGTAGTGGTGGATCATCTGCTAAAGCATTCCGGATTAAACCGCGGAGCGGCAGTTTGGGTGGCCAATGCGATGCTAACCAAAAACTTAAGCGCTCAACAAGTTGCGGATGAGGTAGCTCAGCGCAAACTGCGGCTTACTGAGCTTCCCCTTGCCAGTCCAGACAAGCTGCTAAAGGCTATGCAGCCGCTTACCAAACAAACCCTGAAGCGGATAAAAGAAAACAGGCAACTGCGGGAAAAGAGATTTGCCGAATATGGTCCCCGTCGGGTGCCGGCAATATATGTAATCGTGGCAACCGGAAACATCTATGAAGACGTTGTCCAAGCCCGTGCCGCAGCCCGTGAAGGCGCAGACATCATCGCCGTGATCCGCTCCACCGCCCAATCGCTTTTAGATTACGTTCCCTATGGCGCGACCACGGTTGGTTTTGGGGGAACCTTTGCCACGCAGGAGAATTTCCGGATCATGCGTGCCGCTTTGGACGAAGTTTCGGCTGAGGAAAAGCGCTACATTAGCCTAACCAACTACGCCAGCGGTCTTTGCATGCCCGAAATCGCAGCCTTGGGAGCACTGGAAAGGCTGGATCTGATGCTTAATGACGCCATGTATGGCATCCTGTTTCGCGATATAAATCCCAAACGAACCCTTTTGGATCAATATTTTGCCCGTATGATCAATGCCTATGCAGGTATCGAAATCCAGACCGGAGAAGATAATTACCTCACCACCTCCGATGCCATTGACAAAGCCTATACGGTTACCGCCAGCCAACTGATAAACGAAAGCTTTGCCCTGCTGAGCGGAATCAAACCGGAAAAAATGGGTTTGGGGCATGCCCATGAGATCGATCCGGATGTCGAAAACAGCTTTTCATACGAACTGGCACACGCACTTCTAACCAAAACTCTCTTCCCAAATTCCCCTGTGAAATACATGCCGCCCACCAAATTTGCCAGCGGGAACATCTTCAAAACGCATCTGATGGACGCCATGTTCAATTTCATCGGCCAGCTTACCGGCCAGGGAGTCCAGCTTTTGGGAATGATGACGGAGGCCATTCACACTCCGCATCTGGCCGACCGCTCACTGGCCATCGAAAATGCTCAATATCTCTTCCGGGCTGTGAAAGACCTGAATGAACACCTGTGTCTGGCCCCTGGCAGCTTTGTAAATATCCGGGCTACTGAGGTTCTCACCCAAGCGGTGGAGTTCTTGGAAAGAGTGGCGGAGGAAGGCCTCTTTACCGCGATGGCCAAAGGTGAATTCGCCGAGATCAAGCGCCCCGAAAACGGTGGCAAAGGTCTGGACGGCGTGTTCCGGCGCGATGAAAACTATTACAACCCCTTTATGGAAAGCCTGAAGCAGGAGCTGGGATTATGACGAAGCATATTATAAAACCCTATGGCGACACCCTAAACGATGGCAAGATGCAGCTTTCCTTTTCCTTGCCGGTCAGTTGCGACGCCTTTGGCAAAGAAGCCGCCAGAGTGCTGTTGCTCCAGATGGGTTTCAACGAACCCGAAATCACCGGCATGCGCAATCTGAACGAAGGTTTCACGCATTTTATAGCCTATGCCTCCACTTCTGTGGGAGTGGATACCAGCAAGATAAAAGTGAAGGTGGTGGATACCCCGGTGATGGACATGGAAACCACCGACGCCTTTGTGGAAGAGCATCTTGGCCGCAAACTGACTGTGGTTGGCGCTTGCATCGAAAGCGACGCTCATACGGTTGGCATCGATGCCATCATGAACATGAAGGGCTACAATCACCGCTATGGCCTGGAACGCTATCACAGCTTCAACGCCATCAATATGGGAGCTCAGGTTCCCTCGGAAGAACTGCTGGCCAAGGCCAGAGAAGTGAATGCCGATGCCGTGCTGGTTTCGCAGGTGGTTACGCAAAAGAACATTCACATCAAAAACCTTACCCGGCTGATCGAACTGGCCGAAGCGGAAGGCCTGAGACATAAAATGCTGTTTATCTGCGGTGGTCCCAGAATTTCGCACGAGCTGGCCATTGAGCTTGGCTACGACGCCGGTTTTGGTACAGGGAGCTATTCCACGGATGTAGCGAGTTTCATAGCCTTTACTCTGGCCAAACATGTTTGATTTTATCCTGTTGATCATCGCCTTGGGACTGATGATCAGCCTGCATGAATTGGGGCACATGCTGTGTGCCCGGGCTTTTGGGGTGGGCATCGAAAAGTTTTCCCTGGGTTTTGGCAAACCGCTGCTTGAAATCGAGCATAGGGGAACCCTCTATCGCTTGGGCTGGATTCCTTTGGGCGGCTATGTAAAGATGAGCGGTGAAAACCCCGAAGATCCCGATCCGGCCAATCTGGAGATATCTTTCAGCAAGAAAGCCTGGTGGAAAAGAGCTTTGATCGCCTTCAGCGGTCCCTTTGCCAATCTGCTTTTCGGGCTGCTGATCTTCATTATTGCCTATCTATTACCTCAGGAGCAGCAGGATATGCGCCCTGTGATTCATCAGGCCAAAGGCAAGTGGAATACGGTTTTTATGCCTGCAGACAGCCTGGTTGCGGTAAATGGACAGCCCATCAGGGGTTTTCAGGAGTTTTTACTAAAGCTTTCAGCGACGAAAGATAGCCAGATCAGCCTGGTTAGAAACGGTCAGTTGCAGACAGTAAAAATCTCCGGCAGTGAAACCGATTCCTTAATGAAATCTTTGCAACCCCAGGTGGAAGCTGTGATCGGAGAGGTTTATACCGGCATGCCGGCCTGGAGAGCGGGACTGAAGGAAGGAGATCGGATTC
>CAZGWB010000021.1:0-35295 GCA_964529335.1 uncultured Candidatus Cloacimonas sp. | reverse complement strand
CACGACGATTACAAATGGATACAGATATGGCAGAAGCGACACCGTAGATCAAACCACTTTGTTCACGGGTGGCTCGGCAAGCACTTATCGCCCCAACCTGAAACTAACCGTTCTCCCCGTAGTGCAGGAAGCGCTCATCTCGGTTAATACTGCTTTCGTAGATTTTGGAGATGTAGTGGTTGGCAACACACAAACTCAGCAATTGGTGATCAGCAATACCGGAAATGCTACTCTGGAAGGCTCAATAACCACTCCTGCCGGATTCACAGTTGCATTGAACGCCAGAGAAGAAGGCTGGCATGGTAGAAATTCTGCCCCTGGCCGAAATACCCTCAGTTTTAGCATTGGTTCGATGCAAAGCAAGACCTATGATCTAAGCTTCAACCCCAGTTCCGCTAACACGTTTTCTGGCAACGTAGTGATCAGCAGCAATGCCAGCAACACGCCATCTTTGAATGTTTCTGTTAACGGAACAGGCTTCATACCACCAACTATTTCGCTAAGCGGAGCTCCTTTGGAGATCACTCTGGAACCGGACGAGACCGGAACTGATAGCTTCACGATAAGCAATACCGGCTCGCAAGACCTGAACTATAGCATTTCCGTGGCAGAGAACCGTGGTTCATTTATGGCAGAAAACAAAGCTGCGAAAGACCGCAGTATCAGCGGCAGCACTTTAACCCTGAATACTGATGTATATGCACCTGGCTCTACACTGAATTGGGTTTTCACCGCCAGTAATGCCAGCACCGATTCAGAGTGGCTGGAACGGATCATCATTAGCTTCCCGGCTGGCGTAACGGTAAACAGCGCTACGAATTTTACTGGTGGTTCAGGTGGAGACCTGGTTCCTGATATCACCACAGGCGATGGAGTAACCATCAATTGGTTTGGCGAAGATGGAAGCGGCTGGGGAATGATTCATGGCTCCGAAACAGCCACAGCCACAGTAAATATCACTATTGGAAGCAGCCTTTCGGGAAGTTTGAACCTTCCTTGGGATATGCATGGTGACATTTATGGAGCAGAACCCCACACTCTATCTGGAGCAATTCAGCTAACTGAAGATGTCCCACCCCTGGACTGGCTTAGCTTAAGCCCTGTGAGCGGAACTATTCCTGGCGGGCAAAGCACTACCATAACAGGCAGTTTCTCATCTCTGGGCAAGGAACCCGGAACCTACAACGCAACAATAACCATCAGTTCCAATGACCCCAATAACCCCAGCGTAAGCGTAAACGCCAGTATGCTGGTTGAAGAACTGCTTCCCCTAATTGAAGTAAGCACCTCTACGATTAGCTTTGGCGAGATTGCCATAGACTCCACCGCCACTCAGATCTTCTCGATTAGTAACCCCGGAACCGCTGCCCTAACTGGACAGATCAGCACTCCTACCTTCCTTAGCGTAGCCTCTGCCAGAGCATCGGAAACCCGTGCCCTCCAACTGAAGGCCTTTAGCGATGCCTCTGGCGAGAGGAATATCATTAGCTACGAGGTTCCTGCAGGCGAAAGCAGAAATTTCAACGTCAGCTTCACTCCCGCTGAACTGCTGGATTACTATGGAGTGATATTCATTACTCACAATGCCGAGGCTCCTCAGAAACAGATTGAGATTAGCGGTACCGGCATACAGGCGATTCTGGTATGTCATACACCGGCAATTGAAGTTGATCTGCCCTATGCAGGCTCGACTACCGAGATTCTTGATCTGGAAAACAGTGGAAACATCCCGCTGAACTTCACGGCACGCCGTGCAACAGGTTCTTTCATGTTTACGATTAATGGTTCCAGCAATTATAGTGGAGTTATTCCTGCGCATTCATCGTTAGGCCTTTTGGTTGGACTTATTGCCCCTTCCGGTGAAGAAGGAACTTTTAATGGTACAATTGATATCACCAGTAGCGATCCGGATAATTCTTTTGTCCGGATTTCGGTGACCATGAATGTTTACAATCCCAATCATCCACCTGTGCTGAATCTGCCAAGCGAGATGAGTGTGCCATACAACGGTTCCAGATATGTAAATTTTCTGGCCTATGTATCTGACCAGGATGATGATCCACTTGACATCACCATAATTACCGGCCCGCATATCAACTACGCAAGCAATCGCCTAACTCCCGATCCGGATTGGTATGGAGAAGAATGGATCACTGTTACAGTCAGTGACGGAGAATTTGAGGACTCCGGAGACATGTTGATCACCGTGAATGGTCCGCCTGTTCTTGATATCCCGGACGAATTCACGTTTAGCCGCAACGATTCCATCATGGTTAGTTTCCGGAATTATGTGGAAGATCCGGAGCTGGACACCTGCAGTTTCAGCTTTACAGGCAATAGCGGAATCAACATCACCCCTTATGGATGGTCAACTGTTTTCAGTGCTCCCAATGGTTTTGTAGGTAGCGAAACCATCACGATAACTGTAAACGATGGTCATAACGCTGTTCAGGACAGCTTTGTAGTGAATGTAATCAATCATGCGCCTGAGTTAAATCTGCCTGCGGACTTAAGTATGGATCAAAACGGCAGCCTGACGGTGGATTTCGCATCCTATCTCAGCGACCCCGATGGCGACATCCCTGTCTTGAGTTACTCCGGCAACAGCAACATTGATGTTAGCATAGATGGTTACAGCGTCACTTTTACACCACTAAGCGATTGGTTTGGCAGCGAGTTAATCACCTTCATGCTATCGGACGGCTTGCTGGAAGTAAATTCTGCAGTGCAGCTAACCGTGAATCAAGTGATCAGCCATCTGGATACACCGGAATTGCAGATTATTAGCAATACAAACGGGATTGTCATCACCTGGCAACCCATCGAAAACGCCACCGAATATTGGATTTACCGAGCCAACGAACCGGATGGCAGCTACAGCTTGATCTCTACTTCCACAACTCCCCAATATTGGGACAATGATCCTCCAGAAAAGGCTTTCTACTACGTGAAGGCAGTTTATCTGGCTCCTACAAAATAGCTAACAGCATATAAGATAATAATCTTAACCACACATAGCACCCCTCATGATTTCCTGGGGGGTGTTTTTTTTATTGCTGTGGAACGCAAATTGAATAACATAGAGTGTATATTGAGGAAAACTAATCATGAAAATAGATATCAGCCCGTCAGCCAGAGAGTTGCTGACTAAAAAGCAGGAGTTTTACCGGCACAAAAACCGCAAACCTTGTCTGGTACAGGTGGCCAAAACCTGTGAAGGTGCGAAGTTTGCCCTGGTTTATGCCCTTCCGGAAAGCGGAGAAACTGCCGTAACAGACGCTGGTTTGGAGATTTATGTAGCTCCCCGGCTGTTGACTGAGTATGGCGGATTTACTCTGGATACCGAGAATTTCTTTTTCAGCCGGCGCTTGCTGATAACTCCGGTTCGCCAGAGCTTTCAATGCGATTGCCAGCATAAATGTAATGAAAAACAACGAGAGGATAAATGAAGAGATCAGTTTTATTACTATTGGGACTAACGTGCCTGGTGTTGCTTTTCGCCGCACCGCTAAGGAATTTCCCTTTGGCACTGTCCCAACCGGATGGCAGCAAGATAAACATTTTCGCCAGTGGTGACGAGTTTCATAACTGGCTGCACGATAAGGACAACTACTCTGTTGTGCAAGATTCTGAAGGCTGGTATGTGTATGCCCGTCAGGATGGCGAAGGAGTGGCAGCAACCGAGCTGAAACTTGGCAAAAGCAGCCCCGAGGCAAAGAACCTGCAACCGGGAATCAACCTAAGCAAAGCCAGAATCGCCGAAAAGTATGCCCGTTGGGCTCAGATGCAGGATTACAGCAATGGCAAGAGCCCTCATACCGGGCAGTTTAACAACATCGTGATCTTCATCAAGTTTGCCGATGATCCTGAGTTCGCCAGCCCCATCACCCTCTATGACAATATCTTTAATGTTACTGAAAACAATGCCAACTCAATGAAAAACTATTTCAGCGCAGCTTCGTATCAGCAGCTAAACGTGGACACCAGTTTCTATCCAGAGCCAAATGGCACAGTGGTTGTGGCAATCACCGATGTAAATCCCCGAGCCTATTACCGCGTTTACAGCCCCAGCAATCCAATCGGCTACGATGAAAACGACGACACAGAACGCACCCAGCGCGAGCAGCAGATGCTGGCCAGAGCGGTGGCTGCAGTGGCAAACCAGATTCCCGCCAGCCTGGATATCGATGGCGACGATGATGGCTATGTGGATAACACCTGTTTTATTATTCAGGGATCACCAGACGGTTGGGCTGAGCTTCTCTGGCCGCACCGTTGGGTTTTGTATGCCGCAAATGCTACAATTCATGGTGCACAGGTATGGGACTTCAATTTTCAGCTGGAATATTCACTGTATTCAGACGGGGCCAGCGTTTTGGCTCACGAGATGTTTCACAGTTTGGGCGCACCTGATCTATACCGTTATAATGATACAACCATAGACCCCATTGGAAACTGGGACTTGATGTGTGCAAATCAGAATCCGCCGCAGCACATGAGTGCCTGGATGAAGCACAAGTATGGCCTTTGGTTACCGGCTCCACCTCTGATCACGGAAAGCGGAACCTACACACTCTCTCCGGTGGGCAGCTCTTCCACGAACAACATCTACAGGGTTCCTTCCTGGAAAAACAACGAATACTACGTTTTGGAATACCGCAAGCCAACCGGCGTTTACGACGATAATCTGCCGGGAACCGGACTACTGGTTTACCGTCAGGACAATCGCTACGACGGTAATGCTTCCGGCCCGCCAGACGAGCTTTACATCTATCGTCCAGGGGCGAACAGCACCACTACCCAGGGTTTCATTTCGATGGCAGCCTTCAGCTTGCAAAACGGACGGACTGAAATGAACGAAACAACCGTTCCCAGCGGCTTTACGCGCGATAATCAATCTGGCGGCCTGAATCTTTATGAAGTTGGCGAAGCAGGAGAGACCATCAGTTTCAAGATTAAAATCTCGGATGTCCAGCTTACTTCGCCGCGCAAGACAGACGTATGGTTTGCCGGCAGCAATAAAAACATCACCTGGAAAGCAAAGAGCTCCAGCGGAAGCGTGAAACTGGAATACAGCACCAACCTTGGCCAGGATTACACCCAGATAGTGGCTGCAGCTCCCAATAGCGGCAGTTTTCTGTGGACTTCCATCCCCTTTGTGGATTCACAGCAGTGCCTGATCCGCATCACCCTGCTTAGCAACAACCATTCAGACACAAGCACCTATCCCTTTAGCATTTTAAGCGAACTGGCAACTCCCGTGCCCAGCTATCCGGCCAATCAGGCCACAAGCATTCCCACCAATCCACAGCTAAGCTGGCAAGCCGTTCCCGGTGCCATGGCATATCAGGTTCAGCTTTCGGCCGATGCCAACTTCGACAGCTATATTGTAAACGCCATCGATCATCCGGCCAATACATACCTTTGCACCGGCTTGACTCCCTTTACCACTTATTACTGGCGGGTAGCCAGCATCGCCGATGTGGGCATCAGTCCCTTCTGCGATACTCGTAGCTTCACCACCGGGCAAACCAGCGAATTGCCTGCAGTGCCGGTTCTGGTCAGTCCCGAGCATTATGCCGGGCCTTTGCCTCTAAATGTGAGTTTCAGTTGGGGAGCCACTTATCTGGCAAGTTCTTACCGCATTCAAATCTCGCGGGACGCCTTTTTCTCAGATTTGATTGGCGATGTCGAAGAGATAACTACCACCTCATATAACCATGGCGGCCTTCCTGCCTGGAGTGTTTTATACTGGAGAGTGGCAGCGGTAAATGTCGCCGGTCAGAGCAATTTCTCCATGGCCAGAAGATTCAGCACCGGAGACGGAACCTCTGCCGACGATGCAAACCTGATTCAGTCTGTCAATGCTCTGCAGGGAAATTTCCCCAATCCCTTCAATCCCCATACCACCATCAGCTTCAGCGTAGCGGAAGCCAAGCTTCCCGCCAGCCTGATAATCTATAACAGCCGTGGCCAGAAAGTGAAAGAGCTGTTCAGAGGCATCCCTCAGACCAAGCAACTTAGCCTGATCTGGGATGGCAAAGACGAGCGCGGCCAAGCCGTGAGCAGCGGAGTTTACCTCTATCGCCTGCAAAGCGGCAGCTTTACTCAAACTCGTAAGATGTTATTAGCCAATTAATAGAGAGAGCACCTCCAGTAAATTAGCAGTCTCGTAATGAGACTGCTAATTTTTTCCTTGCCTTTCACCAACTCTCGCTTATTATATAGGTAGAGTTATCAAAAAGCAAGGAGGTTTAAAATGAAACTCGTACCTTATCGCAGAAACAACGAACTTCGGCCCATGAGCAATATGCTCAGTTTATTCGATGATTTCTTCAATCGCGTTTACGAAGATGAGAGTTCGGATGAAAACTTCCGGGCTATGGCAATGGACATCGTGGAGCAGGATAAAGAATTCCAGATCATGGCCAACCTGCCCGGATTCAAGAAGGAAGATGTGAAGATCAGCGTGCATGACAACCAGCTATTGATCGAGGCCAGTTGCAGCACCAAAAAGGAAGAAACTCAGGGCACGGTTTACCGCTGTGAACGCTATAGCGGAAGCTACCGGCGCAACCTGATCCTTCCTGAGAATGCAGACATAGCCAAGATCAACGCCAAAATGGAAGATGGCGTTCTGAAACTTAGTATTCCTAAAAAAGAACCCAGCCCCAAGCAGGAAATCACCATCGAATAAGATAAACTTGAGCCTTAGTTCAATAGAAGGGTTGCCCCGGCAGCCCTTCTTTTTTTCTCAATTCATAAAGTCAAAGTCTGAGCCCACCGGCTCCCAGGTTATCACCGTGCCCTCCACTTCCACATTTATCTCGCAATCCCAAGTTTTACCCTTCACTTCCACTTTGGCAATTCCCTTATAGTGGGAAGGGTCGATCATTTCGAGCTTCAGATCGCTCAGCACAGGTTTCAGATTGGCATATTGGGGTTCAGTATCAAAAGTTTTTTGGATGGATGCTTTCACAGTTTTGCTTACTTTTCGTGGATTGTGAGCCCCACAACCCAAGACCAGTGAAACCAGAACAAGGCATAGAATAGCAGGGAGCAGATACTTATACATACTTTCTCCTAAGAAGGTTTTGGTAAAAAACGACTTTAGAAAACATGATACTCCTTATCTGCCCTCAGGCAAGCTAATCTTCTGCCGGAAGGTGGTTTAATGCTCCTTAACATAGGCTTTGTAGCCCCCTACGCGAGCTAGCCCTGAAACCTGACATCTGGAACCATTTCACCATTTCACTTCTCCGTCGAGACGGCGGAGCTACCACTGATCACCCTATCATACCGGAGTCATACCGGATGAGCATGCGGTATGACTCCGGTATGATAGGGATCAGGTGTCAGTTTTCAGGGGTATGGATAAGCCATTTCTCCCGCATCCCAGCCCACAGAAAAAGAAAAGCGCTGTGGCAATGCAGAAATTGTCACAGCGCTTGGAGTGAACCGGTAAGGTTACTAGGCACCCTTGCCCATTAGCACGCCAAAAATTATAAGTTACCTTATTCGCATCACCTTTGCTGTTTGACTGTAACCGTCTATGCTTACTTTACAAAGATACACACCGCTTGCCACTTCACGGCCATTTTCATCGCATCCATCCCAGGAAAGGACATATTCTCCAGTCTTATCTGCAATCAGGCTGAGCGTTTTGAGCAGTTGTCCGCGCAAATTGTAGATTTTTAAGCTAAGAGAGCCTTTTTTGGCATCGTTCAGCATTACCCTCAAGTCGATTCTACTCCGGAATGGATTGGGGCTGCAGCTCTTGATCTGGAGAGGATGTAGAACCGCAGGCACAATATCTTCCGAGACTTCCACCTCACCACCCGAAAAGCTGGTAAAGGAACAAAGCACGCCATAATCGACACTGATCTGGACAATCTGGTCATGTAAAGCTACGGCCTCAGGTGAATTTGGATTTAGTTGATAGTAGATGGCCATCAAGTGTTCTATTTTCAGTTTTGCCCACACCTTCATCACAAATTGCAGATCGGAGTTTTCAAATGACGATAACTGGTGTTGATATTGATAGTTTACTTGGCTTCCCAGCACATAACCACTGATATTAAGGCTAATGTCTGACGGCTGATGATACCTTCCGCAGAGGATCATCTGATTGCCCAGATAGAGATTGGGTAGAGGACTTGGAAAAATCTCACCCACGTTGTCGGACTGGCCGGGGATTTCCAAAACCGAATCCAAAAGGATGGGATTACGAATCTTGGTGTAAAAATCTATCAATACGTCCAGCAATTGGTTCAAGCCCACGTAAGTGGCAATTCCGTGATGGGCAGCGGAGATTCTGGATAACAGCTGGAAGGCGACGTTATCGCCCACTCCGAAACAGAATATATTCAGATTGCTACCTGATATTGTCACCAGATCATCAATGTGATTTACCAGTTCATCTGTATTCACGATTCCAGCACTCGGCTGGCCGATGGTAAGAAAAACGATGATGTTTGCTGCTTCATCCGGTGCGCTGTCAAACTGAGGTATGGCCATGTCGAAAGCGCCTGAGATATTACAATAACCGGTGGGTTCAAGCTGTGCAATATAGTTTAGGGCCAGATCCCGGTTCTGAGCATTGAAAGGCACATGATTCACAGCGAAGGTTCTGGCAACGGTAGAGAAATCCACAATATTAAAATAGTCTCCATCGTTCAAATTTTGAATCATGTAAGAGGCAGCATCCTTGGCTTGTTGCATGCTGGCGTTATCCATCATAATGCTACTGTCGAGCATAAAGGTGAAGTATTTCTGGATTACATCTGCACTGGGCTCTGGTTCCACAATGCTCATCAGAAATCCATCTCCCAGCGCATCCGGAACATCTACAGGATCCACAAGTGTGCTGAAGCAACTGGCACCCAGGTTTTCCATTGCCAATTGGTAGCTGAGATTAAGATCCTGATTCAGAGAGAATCCAAGCTGCAACAAGCTCACTGTAGCCGTAGAATCGTTGATTGTAATCTGGGTATTATTGAAACCTGGCAATTGGATATCACTGATGCTGCGATTGCCCAAAATATCAATATTCACGCTGAGAGTGTCCAAAGGTGGATTGGCAAGAAATCCATAAGCTGTATTGAAGAAATAATCCACTCTGCCATTGACATATGGTAGAAGCTGCACATAGGTAACCTCAAACACCATTTCTTCATAAGGCTCAACCTCCTCGCTTACGGAAAACGCCAGAAAGGACTTCCCCAAATAGTTATCCAAGCTTGGATGTACCGTGGAACCTGGAGGTACTACTCCTCCACCTGCTCCAGGAGTTATTTCCGCTTCATGCCAGTTATTATTTATAAACCAACGCAATGAAGTGGGGCTGGCCTCTGGAGGATGAGGAAAGCCAAAAACTGTGGAAGTGGAAACGTAGTAGTTATTCACAAACCGCATGGTGGCGGTGGTATTTGCAACCTGATTGTTAATCACAGTCTGCAAACTGCAGCTTACCAGATTCAGATACTGACCGGTTACACCATTTTTTATTAAAACACCATTAGCCATCAGACTCAAACTCAGCATTACCAAGATCAGGCAGAAAAATGATTTCTTCATGATATCCTCCTCATTTTGTAATCAGCATTTTACCGCAGAAGGAACATCCTCCTGCTTGCAGACGATAAAGATAAATACCACTGGAGACTCTTTTGCCAGATTCATCCTGCAGATCCCAGTTCAGGATATGCTGTCCCGGACTAAGGCTTTTGTCAGTCAGATTCTTGATTAATTGACCCTTCAGGTTAAAAACTTGAGCCTTAAGTCCGGACTGGGCTTCCAGCTTGAAGCCGATGCTTACGTATCCAGATCTGGGAGCTGAGGAAACAGGATTTGGCCACACCCCCAGCGAAGTGATAAGGTTTTCTGATGGTATAGCCGTCTGAGCCACAGTCCCGGCAGCCACAAATAATGGGACGTCGGAGCTTCCAAGATAGGTTCTGAGCTGATTGGTTTGCACAGCCACAAGGAAATACTGAACTCCCAAAGATCCAAGGTCTTCATTTATCAGGGCGTTGAAGGTGCCGCCCGACCCAGCCATGGGAAGGGTTTCATAAACCAATGAGCCCATCGGTCTGTAAAACAGACTCAACTGCAGAGACAAATCAGCAGTGGCAGAAACGCTAACACTAAAAGGACCACCTGGATTATATACTGCTGTGGGTGTCCCGAAATTTACTGGATTGGCCGGGAGAATTGCTATGCAGAAAGGATTTTGATCGGGAAGCGTGGATGGCAAGGTGGTGGTAGTTTGGCCATCACTGGCTGTAATGTAATACTCTATTCCAACTCCACTTACATCCTGGGCAGGAATAACTGCATGATAAAAGTCACCTTGGAACAAAGTCAGTTGCGCTTCCTGCCAGTTTGCGGTTCCCGCTGGTCGCCACATGAAGGATTGGCTTAACAAGCCTGGTGGAACCCTATCCTCAATCTTTAGTTCCACATCCAACGCTTGACCGGCCGGCACAGGATTGTGATCCAGAGCCTCTAAAGCCGCTACCCTAGATATGATGGGAGATATACCTGGCAAATACACTGCATAATCTTCAGAGCTATGATTGCCATTACTGCAGCTAAGCTTCACGATCCGGCTCATGGGATCATCCGCAGGTACTGGTGATATGTAATGCACTGTATAAAGAGAAGTAATCATCTCGCCAATATCTTCGATGATGGCATTGAAGTTATCATAAATATGATAATAACTCGCGCTGGGATTGGTATTCTGGGCAATAGGGATGTATTGATCCATCTGATTCTGGCTTGAAACATCGAAGATGGGAAAAACCATAACTT
This sequence comes from uncultured Candidatus Cloacimonas sp., assembly GCA_964529335.1. Lineage (GTDB taxonomy): Bacteria > Cloacimonadota > Cloacimonadia > Cloacimonadales > Cloacimonadaceae > Cloacimonas. The sequence continues at coordinate 24,480 of CAZGWB010000021.1, read as the reverse complement.
CATTTGGTAACAACCTGTCAGCCAGCAGATTATTAACCGTCCAAGAGGTTACATCATCGGAGTGATGAGCTGTGGCGTCCGTAAGCATGATCATAACTCTGGAAGCTCCCGGACGCCAATTGAAAATACTGCCCTGGGCCATTGCCTCAAGTTGATTCTCTGGAGCATCGGCACCAGATCCGATGCCATGCTCTCCCAAAGTAATACTGGAGATAATACTCATGATCTCGGTAAAATTTGTATAGAAGGAATACTGGTTATACACATAAACTATGTCGCCAAAGACCACGAAGCCGATTCGATAATCCATATTTTGGGAATCCAGATGATTCATGAAAGCTTGCATGTTTACTCTCACGGATTCAATTTCTTGTCCCATACTGCCGGTAACGTCAAGCACAAAAACAATATCTGTACTGGTTACCTCATGGTCATCAGGAGAGATCACGCTGAAATTATTCTGCTGAGGCGCAGAATTTTCCCACACGCTGAAATTCGCTTGGGTCAGATCAATTACCGGCCCAGAAGGAGAAAGTACCGAAGCATTCAGATATACCGAAGGTAGGTTTGAGATATTGATACCGGTAATCCCAAGCTCTAGAGGGAGGGGATCAACCATGTCTATAGCAGCGCTGTCAAGATACCATCCCAATGAAGGATAGGACGAATCACTGGTAAGGTGAAACACAAGCTGTATGCTTGAACCTTGCCAACGGGTGATATCGACGGCAGTTTCACGCCATTGGCCTCCACTGCTTCCACTGCGGGCGTCCACTCTGTAGTAGTTGTTATTTTGTTTTATTTCAACCCAGCCAAAATCGTAGTCGCTCTCCAGCTCAAACCATTCCTGGAAGCTGAGTTCCACATAACTGGCCGCCGGTATCTGAATCAATGGGCTTATAGCCCTCGTGTTTGAGTTGTTTGCGTAAAATCCATTTAGATTTGTAGCTAAACAACCGCCCTCAGGGGTTTCCGTCGGACCCATGGTTGGAATCCCTACGCTCCATCCAGTGTTAAGGGTCCAACCAGCTGAATTATCAAAGACGGTACTCCAAATCTGATATCGAGGGGAGTTTTTTGACTGGTTATCAAGTTTTGATACCTGATGTGCAGGTTGCTGAAAATAATCAAATCTACCCTTTACAGGCATGTCCATTTGATCGGCAAAGAGACAGCCAACCACCAATAGCGCAAGAATCGACAAAAGCATTGTTCTCATCGTGAGCCTCCTTTGGCCTTTCCAAACACTTAAGCAAATTTTATTCCAAACCTGTATTAAATCAGATATTCCTAAGCCAGACTTTTATTTACCCATAGCATCGGTAATCTAGGATATCTGCTTGACTTACAGTGCAATATAGTGCTGTGGCGTCCACTTGAAAAGTTCCCAGACCAGCCTTGGAAGGCTTGCTGAGCCGTATCTTCTTCGCTCGAATTCCTTGCATATCCTGTATTGATGGTAATGAACTAACCGGAAATGGAACTGGAATCGAGGCATCACAAAATAGAGGAGTGCCTGAATCCAGCAGACAAGAAACTCTGTCAGCTGACCAGAGCAGGAAAGAGGGATTGGGTGATGCAGCATAAAACTGTACCATTCATGAATCCATGCTCAAAGATTATAAGCGACTTGCAGAGCTTTCGAAGTTGATTATGTTTTATATAGATACAATAATATTTTTGGAGAACTCACAATGCCAAAATATCTCATCGTTGGAGGTGTCGCTGGAGGCGCTACCACTGCAGCCCGGCTAAGAAGGCTGGACGAAAAAGCCGAAATTATCATTTTTGAAAGAGGAAGCCATATTTCCTATGCCAATTGCGGTCTCCCCTATTACATCGGAGGAGTAATCAGCGACCGCGACCGCTTGTTTGTGCAAACCCCGCAGAGCTTCAAAGCCCGTTTGAATGTGGACGTCCGCATCGAACAAGAGGTGGTGTCCATCGATCGTAAGTCCCGAAAGGTAAGAGTAAAGACAAAAGATGGCAATGAATACGAAGAAAGCTACGACAAGCTGGTTCTGTCTCCCGGAGCTGAGCCACTGCGTCCTCCCATTCCCGGAATCCAGGATGAGCAGATATTTACCCTGCGCAACGTTCCCGACACGGACAAGATAAAGCAGTACATAGATACTCATAGAGTTAAACATGCCGTTATCGTGGGAGCTGGATTCATTGGTTTGGAGATGGCCGAGAACCTTCACCACAAAGGCATCAGAGTTACCATTGTGGAAATGGCCGAACAGGTGATGACCCCTCTGGATTATGAAATGGCTGCTGCCGTTCATCAACACCTGAAAACCAAGAACGTGGAGTTTTACCTGAAAGATGCCGTTAATTCCTTCGTCCGCGAAAAAACCGGCCTGCAAGTCCGTTTAAAAAGCGGCCGATCCCTCCCCACCGATCTGGTTATCCTCTCCATCGGAGTGCGTCCGGACAGCAAACTGGCCGAAGATGCCGGATTGGAGTTGGGGTTAAACAAAGGTATCAGAGTAAACGAATACCTGCAGACCAGCGACCCGAATGTTTATGCTTTGGGAGATGCTATTGTGTTTCCAAATCCTATTACAGGGATAGAAAGCCATACCTACTTGGCCGGACCTGCCAATAAGCAGGGTCGTTTGGTGGCCGATAATATTGTGAATGGCAATTCTCGTAAGTATAAGGGAAGCATTTCCACGGCGATTGCCAAGGTTTTTGATCTTACGGTGGGAGCAACCGGAGTATCGGAAAAGGCCTTGAAACACTCTGCAATCCCTTATGTATCGTCGATCATTCACGCCTCAAGCCATGCCGGATACTATCCAGACGCCCTGCCCTTAACCATCAAGATTGTGTTCAATCCCGAAAACGGGAAACTGCTTGGTGCTCAGATAGTTGGCTTTGATGGCGTTGATAAGCGGATCGATATGCTGGCACATATATTGAAACATGGTGAAACTATCTATGACATGCAAGAAATTGAGCATGCCTATGCCCCGCCATTTTCGAGCGCCAAAGATCCGGTAAACATGGCTGGATTGGTAGCTGAAAACATCATTGGCGGCATGGTAAAGATAATAAATTGGGATCAGATCAGTAAACTCGATCTGGCTGATCTGGTTATGCTCGATGTGCGGACCAAGGACGAAAACTCTTTGGGCAGCATCGAAGGCAGTCTGAACATACCGTTGGATAACCTGCGAGAGCGTCTGCACGAAATACCGGGGAATAAAAGGATAATTGTCTTCTGCGGCACCGGACTTCGCTCCTATTTTGCCACCCGCATCCTGATGCAAAGCGGGTTTGATGACGTCTTAAACCTGAATGGCGGCTATATTACCTACGAACAGGCGACTCAGAAACAAAGCAATGAAGACATCTTTTCGGGCGATTACATTGGAAAGGACGATCATATCTATCAGGGCAAAGAAAAAAGCGAAGGCACCCTAAATGGCTCAAGGCTTGAGGCAGATGCCTGCGGTCTGCAATGCCCAGGCCCCATCATGCTACTAAAAAAAGAAATCGATCGGCTGGACCCAGGAGATATCCTGAAGATTAGTGCCAGCGATCCAGGCTTTGCCAAGGACGTTCCAGCTTGGTGCAACATAACCGGAAATAAGCTGTTGAACCTGCATGGCGAAGGCAAAAAGATAATCGCAGAGATACAGAAAGGCAATGGCATTGCCCAGAGCAGTAATCGTTCGAACTCAGACAATAAAACTATAATCGTCTTTAGCGACGATCTGGACAGAGCTCTGGCCTCGTTTGTGATAGCCAATGGTGCAGCCGCAACCGGGAAAAAAGTAACCATGTTCTTCACTTTTTGGGGGCTGAACGTAATCAAAAAACCGAATCGCCCCAAAAAAGACAAAGGGCTTATGGACAAGATGTTTGATTTCATGATGCCAAATGGTTCTCAGAGCTTGGGGCTTTCCAAGATAAACTTTGGCGGTCTGGGGCCATTGATGATGCAAAAGCGCATGAAAGATAAAAATGTGGACTCTCTGGAACTGATGATCGCCAAGGCTAAGCAAGCTGGAATCCAGATGATTGCTTGTCAGATGAGCATGGAGATAATGGGCGTTTCAGCCAGTGACCTCATAGACGGCATAAGCCTTGGGGGAGTTGCCAGTTACCTCGAGGAAGCGGAACAGAGCAATCTGAATCTGTTTATTTAAGTGGCAGAACTTTAGTTTTTCCCCCTTTTTTCTTGACACCTGCTGAGTGTTAAAAATAATGTGATATTCTGGAAATATCGTATTTTCAATAGACTTTTAATGCTTTGCACTGGATAGAGAGGTTACTGATGTCCATATTCGACTTTTTCGGCATGATGGCCAATGACATCGCCATAGACTTGGGGACGGCAAATACTCTTGTTTACAAGAAAAATGGCGGGATAGTAATAGACGAACCCTCCGTGGTGGCAGTTTCCACCGATAGCAAGAAGATCATCGCAATCGGCAGCCCTGCTAAGGTAATGCTGGGCAAAAATCCCGATGAAGTGCGCGTGATCAAACCCCTGAAAGACGGCGTGATAGCTGATTTTCAGGTGACTGAGTTAATGCTGCGCAACCTAATTTTACGAGCTCAGAAGAAACGCCTTTTAGTGCGTCCACGGGTAATCGTTTGTGTCCCATCAGGCATAACCGAAGTGGAAAAAAGGGCTGTGCGCGACAGCGCTCTACATGCCGGTTCTCGCGAAGTGCACCTGATTTCTGAGCCCGTGGCAGCCGCAATTGGAGCCGACCTGCCGATCGACGAAGCTTGTGGTAACATGGTGATGGATATTGGAGGCGGAACCAGCGAAATAGCCGTTATCTCTTTGTCGCACATTGTGGTGCACAATTCCATCAGAGTTGGGGGCGATAAGATCGATACAGATATTATCAGCTATCTGCGCAAGAAGAATAATCTGCATGTGGGGCTGCAGACCGCTGAAAAGATCAAGATGACCATCGGAAGCGCTTATCCACTGAAGCAAGAGCTAAGCATGGATGTCCGGGGTCGAGACATCGTTTCGGGCTATCCTGTTACCATCAAAATAACCTCTGAAGAGATCCGGGAAGCAATCTCAGAAACTGTGGCAACCATGATCGACGCGATCAAACGGCTTTTTGAGAAAACAGCCCCAGAGCTTTCCGCAGACATAGCAGAACGTGGTATTTTCCTCACTGGAGGAGGAGCTCTGCTGAAAGGTTTGGACGAAAAGATCCGCAAGACTGTTGATTTGCCTGTGCATGTGGTTCCTGACCCACTGGAATGCGTTGTGAAAGGAGCTGGCAAGGTTCTGGACGACATAGACCGCTATCGCCAAGTGCTTATCAAACGGATCGAAGATTAGGTGACAGGTTTCAGGTGTCAGGAGTCAGGGGATCAGGGTTTGATTGTGGATTCTGTGTTGCCTGCAATGATCAAACCTGATTTCACTAATTCCTATTCCACTTATCGCTATTCTCCTGCTCTCAGTCCTTTTTTGCGCGAGACGCAGGCACTCTTCCACTGAATAGATGCTGAAGAAGAACCTTATAACGCTGATTCTGATCCTCTTATCTCTGGCCATGTTGATTGGCAGTTCGGAAAACAGGATTAGGAAGGCCGGATGGCTGGGAAATACGGTTTTTTTCCCATTTCTGAGGTCATTGAGAGCAGTCGAAACCAGCCGGCAGTTGAAGCAGGAGGTTTTTTCACTTCGCAAGAAATTGGCCGAAACAACTCTGGAAAAACTAACTCTGCAGAACGAACTGAAGCAATATAGCGGGGCCTTATCTATCTCTTTTGAAACTGGCTCCACCGATTTCGAGCTGGCCGAGGTAATCGGCTATTCTGGACAGTATCAGGAACGCAATTTGATAGTGGACAAGGGCTTGGGATCTGGGATTCAGATCGGTTCAGCGGTAATTTCAGCCACTGGCATAGTCGGCAAAATAATTCTGGTAACTGCAGATCATTCCATCATCCTTCCCTTTTCCAGCCCCAAGTTTCAACTTCCCGTAATGGATTCGCGCACCGGAGTACAGGGAATCCTGCAATCGGATATCTCTGGAACGGTAAGCATGAATCTCGTTAAGCTTGGTTCGGAGATAAGCGTAGGCGACACTATTGTTACTTCAAATTTATCCAGGCTTTACCCCAAAAGCTATCCTGTGGGAATGATCAAACGCATCCGCGAAAGCCAGGACAACCTCTTTATCAGCGCAGATTTGACCCCCTTTACTCTGGTAGAAAATCTCGAGCATGTATTTATCCTGAAAAAAGGCAAAAAACTATGAGCAATAGCAAAACACTTCAGCCCATCAGAACTCTCTATGGAGTTCGCTTCGAACGTATTCCCGTTCAAACTAAAATCCTTGGTCCGTCGGACACGATCAGTGATGTCGTGCGTGAGTATGCCCTGCCCCTAATGCAGGCTGGGGACATTCTTTGCATTAGCGAAAGCCCCTTGGCCATAACCCAGGGAAGGGCTGTTCCGGTTTCCGAAATCAAAGTAAGCCCCCTGGCCAGGCTGCTTAGCAGATATGTAGCCAAAGTGCCTTATGGAATTGGCCTGGGAGCTCCCACCAGCATGCAGTGCGCCATAGAGGAGACAGGCGTCCTGCGCATTCTCTTCGCAGCCTTCGTCGGTGCAATTGGCAAGCTGGTTGGCCGCAAAGGCGATTTTTACCGGATTGCCGGCATGCAGGCTGCTTTAGTGGATGCTGCCACTACTTCTCCCGTTCCACCCTACAACGAAACCGTGATCAAAGGACCCCAAAACCCACAGCAGGTATGCGATGAGCTATATGCAGAATTTGGTTTCCCGTTTGCCGTGATGGATATCAATGACATTGGCGGCAGTTGGATGATCGGAGGTAGCCAGGGTGTGAACAAGCATTTCATAGAGAAAATCATGAACGATAATCCACAAGGCCAGGGCTCAGAGCTAACCCCTCTTTGCATAGTGCGCCGTTTGGACTAAAAAATGATTCTTAGCATCCTCTGGACTTTTCTGCTTGGCCTGGCTTATCTGTATACCCAGTTATTGGTTATGCCCGCTTTGGCGATTTCCGGAGTAGTGCCCAATATTCTTATCCCCTGGCTGGTCTATCTCGTTTGGACCCGCTCCAAAAATCATGCAATGATTCTGGGTTTTGTAATCGGAACCATGTTTGATTCCACCCATCCCGATACCTTTGGTATGCATGCTCTGCTGTTCGTAATCCTGGTTTTAGCCATTGACGCTTTCCGTAAGCCTTTCGAAGTGGACAGCAATGTGGCAAAGGGATTAACCTTGGCTTTGGCAAGCCTGATTTTCAGTATTGTTCAGCTTATCATCTACGGCATGGCCAATGGCTTTGGTTCAAATCTGCTGTTGCTAAGTCTGGGAGGGTTTCTTTATAATCTCTTGATCAGTTTTACCGTGTTTTGGGGCATGCAACTGCTAAGCAAAGTCCGTTTAACGATTGTGAATGACTAAGCCGCCTTACATACTGGTTTTTGGGATTACTCTGGCAGTGTTGTTTACGCTGCTAAGTGCGGCTCTTTTCCGGTTACAGGTGGTTAAAGGAGCGGATTTCGAGCGGATTGCGGAAAGTAATTTCGTGCGTATCCGCAGAATAATCGCCACCCGTGGCGAAATCTATGATCACAAATACCGTCCCATCGCCCAAAACATACCTTCGCACAATCTATATCTGACCAGCGGGAAAATAAAGAACCTGCCTGCTTTGAGCAGGTTTTTGGAAGTGCATTTCGGAATCAAACCGGAAGAATTGAGAACCATGGTTCTGAAACAGCGCTTCAAAACCTACGAAGAAATCCTGCTAGCCGATAATATTCCCTACGAATTCATGCTGAAACTTTCAGAACAGCTGAATTATTATCCAGAGCTAGCTTTCCGCATAGGCTCCACCCGCAGTTATCTGTATCCCAATCACTTCACTGGTTACGTTGGCCGCATAAATGAGGATGAGTACGAGCGATACAGGACAGAAGATTACTCCCTGAATGGCCATATCGGCAAGACCGGTTTGGAGCGTTATTACGAAGTGCTCCTGCGCGGCAAGGATGGCCGGGAAATCGTGCAGGTGGATGCGCAGGGACGTTCGCTGAATCTTTTTGATCCAGATAGCAATATCGAACCCCTGAATGGCCTTTCTTTGGTGCTAACCATCGATAACGACCTTCAGGATTTCGTTTCAAATACCTTCCCGGCTGGGATGAATGGAGCAATCGTGGTTAGCGACATCCGCAGCGGGGGGATTCTGGCTTACGTCAGCAAGCCTGATTATGATCCCAATCTCTTCATGCACAAGATCGACGAGGATACCTGGAAATTTCTGAACCGCAGCGAAAAACCCATGCTGGACAGGGTAATTCACGCTTCATATCCTCCAGGATCAGTATTCAAACCGCTTACCGCCGGCTTTGGCCTGGACAACAACCTTGTTACCCCCAACACTCGCCTGGCTTCATGCGTGGGGGGAATGAAGATAGGAAATAGGTTTTTCCGTTGTTGGAACAGCGGTGGACATGGAAGCACCGACGTTTTAAATGCTTTGCGGGTTTCCTGCGATGTATACTTTTACGATCTATCCCTGAAGATGAATCTCGACCGGTTCTGCGAGTATGCCAAAGCCGCACATCTGTATGGTAAAACAGGGATCGATTTGCCCAATGAACGCAATGGTTTTTTTCCTACTACTGCCTGGTATCGAAAATCTTATGGGAAAAACGTAGGGATAATCGGACACAAGGTAAACCTCTCGATCGGCCAGGGTGAGGTTCTTAATACCCCCATCCAACTGAATGCCTTCTACGCAGCCATCGCCAATAACGGACTGTGGACTCAACCCCATCTCTTAAAGCAAACTGTAGGCCGGGGACGCCTAACCCGCGAGCAGGTAATGCCTCTGGAAAAGAAGCGTTTGCCTTATAAGCCATCCACCCTTCAAACAATCCAACAAGGATTGTGGGCTGTGGTTAACGCTCCCGGGGGAACCGGAGCCAATGCCAAGGTAAACGGAGGAACAGTTTTTGGCAAAACTGGCTCGGCCGAAAATGCGATGGGACGCACCACGCATGCCTGGTTTTGCGGATATCTGGTAACCTCAAAACCAGAAATAGTTGTCACCGTTTTCCTGGAAAACGCCGGAGGTGGAGGAGCAATGGCAGCTCCCATCACAGCCAGGATATTTAACTACTATATTGGAAATCTGGAGAAGATCAAACAAGCTGCTCCACTGCCACCACAATTCAGAACCGTGCAGGAAATCAGTGCCGAGGAAGTTCCCGAAGAAACCCAGGATGCGCCAAAAATCCAGAATGAAGCAGTGCTTCCGGAAGAGCAAAGCGGATTAGAAAACGATGATTAACCGGAAAAAGTTTGATTTCATGCTCTTAGCCCTGCTATTCATGCTTATTACGCTTGGTTGCATCGCCATCTTCAGTGCCTCCACCACCATCATTGGCGACCAGATGCACATCGAAAACAACTGGTGGAAGCAGATCATCTTTGCCTTCCTGGCATTTGGAGTGATCGCTTTGCTGCTGAAGCTGCCCCTGCCCATTTTTGAAGTAATGGTTTTACCTCTCTGGATTTTAAACATTCTGGCTTTGATTTTGGTGCTGTTCACTCCGGCAGTAAATGGTTCACATCGCTGGTTTGCCCTGGGAGGAATAAACATCCAGCCCTCAGAGAGCGCAAAACTGCTAACCATTTTGGTGGTATCCAGGATCATCAGCAAGGAGCATTTGAATGAATACCGGCAAATCCTGTATGGCTTTGGCATAGTGCTTCTCCCTGTGCTCTTGATCATGATCGAACCAGATTTCGGCACCACTTTGGTTTTCTGGACTTCCTTACTGGCCATGCTGATCGCCGCTGAAGTTCCTTTGTTCTTTATCCTGCTTATCATTTCACCGGTGGTAAGCGTGGTCAGCTCAGTTTGGTGGCCGGCTATACCGATCTGGCTGATTATCTTGATCTTACTCCTGATGCGTGCACATCTATCTTGGGTAACCATAACCGTAGCCAGCATCGGCAATATTTTTATCGCTTTGATTACTCCCGTCCTTTGGATGGCGCTGAAGGATTATCAGCAAAACCGGGTGCTAACATTTTTGGACCCAACCAGAGACCCTTTGGGAGCCGGTTACCAGATCATACAGGCCAAGATCGCGATCGGAAGCGGCAGCATGTTTGGCAAAGGCTGGCTGTTGGGAACCCAGAAAAACATGAATTTCTTGCCAGAACATCACACTGATTTTATTTTTTCGGTGATCGGAGAAGAATTTGGCTTCATAGGCTGTTTGCTTTTACTGGCGGTCTTCGCGGCTTTTTTTGCCAGACTGATCAGAGATGTAAACGAACTCAAAATCAAAGAACGAAAGGTTGCCACAGCGGGAATTATGGCTTATCTTATGTTTCAGACCTTCATCAATATCGGTATGAATATTGGTTTGGTGCCTGCTACAGGGATTCCCCTGCCTTTTATCAGTTATGGCGGTTCCAATCTGCTCATAAACACTCTTTCCGTGGGCGTGGTTTTGAAATATCTGAACGAACGAGGTTTTATTAAATGAGGACGCACAGCTACAGGTATTGCCTGGGACTGCTTTTACTGGCGCTGCTATCTTCCTGCAGCAACGTGGGAACTTTACAATTCACCGAACGGGACATCGACAACACCGCCAATCTGGTCTCAAATCCCAGTTTCAATAGCTATTCCACTTTTCCAGCAGATGCCCTGAAAGGCTGGAATGTCCATCTGGAACCGCAGGGAAGCGCTCTTAGTCCGGTTATTATCGATCCCCAGGAAGCCACAGACGGAAATACTTCACTGCGCATCGACGCTTCCGACAAAGCTGTTCTGATCCTTAGCGAGCCTTTTATGGTGCGCCGTTATGGCGGTTATTATCTTAGATCTTTTCTGAAAAGCAATTCCACTGATCTGGCCAACCTGCAGCTTCGCTTCATCGTCTTCAAAGAAAACGGCAAGATCATAAACCGCTTCAAAACAAAGATAAAGCCGCATTCAGACTGGACCTTGCACAGCCTTAGCGCAGGATTTATCAAGCCGGGAGCACGGTTTGGACGGTTGGCGGTATTGATCCCCCCCTTCAAGAATGGCTCTGTGTGGCTGGATAATACCGGCTGCTTCGAGGTTCACGGCTTTAAGATCGACTGATGCGCATCACCCTGCAACGCGTTAGCAAAGCCATCTGCCGCGTGGATGGCAAGATCACGGGGCAGATCGAATCGGGGCTCTTAATGTTTGTCGGTTTCACCGATACGGACACCGAGAGTATCCTGCCAACCGCACTGCGTAAATGCTTGGAACTGAGAATCTTCGAGGATGAGAACGGTAAACTGAATAAATCCCTAATTGATCAGGCCGGTTCTTTGCTGGTAATCTCGCAATTCACCCTGTATGCCAATTGTAGCCGGGGACGCAGACCGGATTTCACCCATGCGGCAGAACCTAATAAGGCCAGAGAACTTTACGACAGATTCGTCTCTCTTTGCAAGGAAAGCGGGGTTATAACCGAAACAGGAATCTTTGCCGCCAACATGCAGGTGGAGTTAATTAACGAGGGGCCTATAACCATCAATTTGGAATTCTGAACACCCTGTAGCCACCATGGCGAATCAATATTAAAATTCGCAGCTGAGTTTCTTTCTTGAGTTTTCCATTCTTCCTTGCCACTTCAATTCCTCGCAACATCCACCCCTAAGCCTCCCAGACCTCATCCGCGAGGAGTCCGCGTGGCTTTCGGGTGGCATCCGCGTGGCGAGCAAGCAAGGAGAGGGGATGCTGCAATTCTAAGTACCCAAAAAGAATCCGGCCAGCCAGTAAGTTGGCCAGCCGGATTCTGAACTTTTAGCTGAGGCCTGCTACATCAGAGGTCTTTTGATAAAGGCAGCAAACCCAAAACTAATTCTCCGCTTTGATCCGGTAAAAGGCTTTCGGCTCTGTAGGAGCAAAGCTTGTTTGAAGACCGGTAGTGGTCTCCAGCAAGTTCAGGAAAGCTCCGTTTGGATCCAGATCCCAATATATATTGAAGTTGGCAGACGGCAGGGGATGCTCCCAGCTAAGGGTTGCCAGACCGGTGAGAGGATCGTAGCTCAGGCTCACATTGGTCGGGGCTGGCAGAGCATGCCAAGTAACGGGATCGGGGATTGCACCATTATCTGTTTCGTCAGTTTCCTGCAGAGAAGCGGTTCTATCCAGCAACAGGTATGATTGCCAGGTTCCAGCAAGCTCTGAGCTTATCTCCGTGAAGGTGTGCGACACCGTTTGACCGGCCGGAATGCTAAAGAAGGTATAGGCAAGATCGCCGGCCACAGAACCATCCGGTGGCAAATCCGGATTGAAATACAAATCGATATCCACCGGACTTGTTACATCCACCGCACTGGTATTGGTAATGAACACCGTTAAGCTGATGTTTTGCCCCACATAGGGATTGGCTGCGTTGTAAAAAGCAGAAGAAATCATCAGATTTGGCAAAGCCGGTTCTTGCCAGATCACTTCCAAAGGGCCTGCCACGTTGTTAATTTCGACAAATTCGTTCACAGCTTGCGTGCCATCCACCAAAATCCAGGACAGCCATTCATGCGGGCCATAGGCAGTTATGTTTTCAAAAAACATTACCAACGAATCACCCGGGGCAATATCAGAGGCCAGTTGACTCCAGGTTGCCTGATCACCAAACTGGGGTTGAGAGCTTGAGTTTTGATACATATCAACCCAGAAACCTCCCGTTGTGGCGCAGTTGCCCAGATTGTGGATGGTTACGCTGGCAGAAATGGTCTCTTCCAAACCTGGGGTGTAGTTGCTATAGCTGAAGGCACTGATTGTCAAATCGGGCTTGAAATCCGGCCATTGGATGCGGCCATAGCTGTCGTTCTCATAGGCAGGCCCGCTGAAGCTGCCAATCGGAGAAGCGAAGAACACTTCGCCGGTATCCTCGGTTTTCGACACATTGTGGGCTGAGCCCCAGCTATTATCACCAAAGCGCGCAGCAGAAACCGTATAGAATCCTGAATCATTCAGGGTTAACGAAGTGCCACCGTTTTGACCGTATAAGAAACTACAGTGGTTAAAAGCCTTCAAGGGGTTTACTATCGCGCCGGACATCACATTTACCCCATTTGCATCAAGGTAGAAGAAATTACACCACTCTGCGGCTATGGTTCCATTACTCTCCACCCGGAAAAAGGGATTGGAACTGTCATATCTGGTTATGGTAATGGGCAGTTCTTCGCTTCCGGATATGTTCAGCGTGCCGTTATTGCGAACATAAAGGCCTTGTCCCAGCAGCAGGGCAGAATCCTCGGGAACGGTCAGAATCCCGTAGTTATCGACGTCAACATAACCTGTGGTCGAAATCTCGAAACCGTTCAGATCAAGATTTGCTGCTAGAATATGGACAATACCCTGATTTCTAAGCTCCAGATTTGAGAGCAGATACACATCCTGGCTCCGAGATCCTTCTCGGGCTGGGGGTTTACTGAGGGATATTCTATCGAACCAACAGCTATCAGCCGGAGCATCTACCTGAATCGTTTGCTCTTCGTTGCCAATAAACAACAAAATATTAGTATGGTCTAGCCATCTGCCCCTGTAATGCACATAGAGGTCTCCCGAAAGTGACGTGTTTGAGGCGGATGGCATCGGAGAATATCCTCCCCGAACCAGATCGAGATCATGAGCCAGAACTCCCCGGCTTGGTCGGAGACTCCCTCCTGATGAAATGTCTATCCTCAAATCATAAAAACTGATGATATTGAATGAATTGACATACTGGTCTTCAGTCCCGCTGAAAGTTACCAATGAACTACCCGGATAAAAACCGGTGATCGGCGTGTCAAAGAGATTATTGTTGGTGATATCTCCGTCCACGGCAAGCTGAATTGCTTCTCCACCGAGGTTAAGGCCTGCACCATATTGAATTAGAATGTCTTCGCCCACGTCTATTAAGTTATGATCCGTGGTCCCGAGGACACCGTCAATGATGTTCAGGGAGTTCTCGATATTTAATCCTACTCCGGAGTTTAGCTGAACGCCTATTCCGTCGCATTGTTTGTCTATCTCCAGATAACTGAACCCGCAGTTTATGGAGATCTGACATAGTTGATCGCCGAACAAAGTAACTTGCCCATTGTTGGGATAGAAGAATGTAATGGGATTGCCCTGCCAGTTTCCCATTACTCGCATCACCATTGGGGCGCTAAACCCCCCGGCCAAGAGATTGAAGTTTGCACTTAGTCTCAGATTGGTATTAGCGTAAACGGTGTTGTTTCGGGTTTGCGAACATGGGCTTCCATCATGATTGCGCAAGGGAATCCGGGATTCTCTGGTAGAGGCCTTGTCGATCACCAGATTATGCAGCCAGGCGTTTTCAGCCAGCCAAAGCCCGCTATCGTTTCCTCCTGAAAGATATAATGTCCAGTTCTGCGCTTGGAAGCTATCGATACCCAAGCTGAAATTGCCGTCGGTACGCAGGGTTCCACCGCTGATAACAAGGGTTGCTCCGCTTGCAGGAATCTCGATCCCCTGATCATGGAAGTAAACCAGACCGTCCAGCATATTCAAGGTAGCCGGACTGGCATAACCCCACCAACTGGTTACGCTACCTCCATGCACGTGAAATTCACCTCCGATCATATTTATGGTTCCATTCAAATCCACATAATCGCTGGCATCCTGATAAAGATCAACCCGGCAGAAGGGATTTACATAGAAATCACCATATATGCCATCCTGTTCCAGGTCGTTGGCTATAAAATTGCCAAATAGCAGATCAACTGCTCCATGACTGAAGTAATAGCTGTTGCAGGTAACGTTTGCCAGCAACAATCGAAAAGCGCCGTAGTTTTTATTGATAACCAGACGATTGAAGTTTTCGCTGGAGCAATACTGGTGATCTTCGCCTTGGAAATACACCGAGCCGACTCCTTCTGTAAAGGCATCCGGGCCGATAGTGTTGTTCCAGTGTCCGTTTATATAGAGATTGTAAGGAGCTTCAAAAACCCCGGAACTGATGGTAAGATCGCCCTTTATGGTTAGATCGTTGATACTGGACACAGTCCATAGAGAAGCTATCTCCAGATGATTGAGATAGCTGTAAAGCGCTGGAATCTGTATTATTTGAGAACCTGAACCACACATTTTCAGTTTTCCGTTTGTGGCAATCAGAGCTGAGGTGTCCGAACCGGTCAGATTGCCATAAATCTCTGTATTCTGGCTGCTTTCCAGCCTGAACGTGGTATAGCTGCCCAAAGCAAGGCTGCCCATCAGCACCAGCTTTGCAGTTGAGTTGCTGCTATAGGTCAAGGTGGAGCTGAATTTGTTCACAGTAAGAGAATTGAAGGCTGTGTTGCCATCGTTTATCGTTATATAAGCATCCTCAGAACCCGAGAACTCTATCCTTCCCTGAAACGAAGCGATACTCGCACCGCTTTCCACTGTAAGATTCCCGCCGATATAGACCGTGGTAAGAGGATTGATGCTGAGCATAGACGATCCTGGATTCATGGTAAGAGAACCTCCAATCAAGAGTTGATTGGCGGCAGCCAACAGATATATGTCTCCGCTGTTGTTCAGGTTTCCGCTTAATTCCAGGATGTTGTCCACCAGAGCTAGGGATGTTCCTGCCTGCAGATCAAGGCTGAAACACTGGGCATATTGATTCTCGATGAAAGGAGCATAGGGTGTTCCCGCCGGAATTGTGACGGTGGACATGATCGTTGGCACGGTTCCATCGTTCCAGTTTTGACCGTCGAACCAATCACCTGAAACGTCTCCTTCCCAAAGACCATTGATGGGAGTTGGCAATATCTGGGTGGGATTATGAAACCAACTTTGATTGTCGTGCCCAATTTCATCATTTGCCGTGGTTATCAATAAGCCAACATGGTATTCTCCAGCAGGAGTGTCTGCCGGAACAATAAAACTAAGGTTATTCAAAACCGATTCTGTATTAGCGTCAAAATTCTGGAGGATAAGGCTACCCAGGAAGATTGCATCAGTCCAGCTTAGAATGGTAGGACACAAATACAGAGAGATGTTTGCCGTTCCTAATTGGGTTCCTGAGTTCTGAATCGTTATCCCGCTTAAAACAACAGGATTTCCCGGGATTATATTAGTGGTGCTTGTCCCCTCCACAAAATTTGCCCGGCATGAGGAGATACTGAAATTCATGATGCTAACGGAACTGGCCGGATAAGCAGCACGGCAACTGGCAGTGTCATCTCTATAAAGAGCATTGTAGCTACGATATCTTTTGGGAGCGTAGTTCATTACCGAGAGATCGCTAAAATTGTGGGGTGCTCCCACAGCATGCCCCAGTTCGTGGAGAAAAGTTTGGTCAATTGGCCACACATTGGGATCATTATATACTGCATAACTGTCTGCTGACCAGGAAAATGCATCATTCAGCGCAATATCGGCTTCGACCAAGCGGTGAGTTTGCGTGTAAAACAAGAAATGACATATTCCCAAAGTGCCACTACCCCAGTAGCTGCCAAAAACATCATAATAGGTATCATCGTCCACCACACCCACCATGTCGTTTACCCGGTTGCCAAAATCCCAGCTCGCCACAGGGTTTTCGAAGATGCGAAACATATCGGCAAATTCATTCCAATATGCCATCTGCCACGTATCTCGAGGTGAGAATGGATCCGTAGACACCAATTGGTTGAAATTGCAGGTCAAAGGCTGCCACCACAGATCAAAGTTCAATCTATCACCACCCACAGAAGGAGGTGTGATTAGCGGCTCGAAAGGAGGGCTGGAAACCTGGGAACCATCTGGCATATCTGGAGTATATATTTGGCCTTGGGGGCTGATTAGGGAACCATAGCTGCTACCTGAACCAACACCGTATGTCTTGGAAGGCAGGTTTTTCAAGATATAAGGTGCACTCGCCGGCAAAGGACTTCGGTTCGGCTGTGGAAGGCTTTTCGCAATGGGTATTCTATCCCGCAGAAAGCTTAGGAAACTATGATAATCATTTACATTGCCGTCAGGCCCGATTGTCTGGCCAGCATGATTCTGCACTTCCAATATTCCGCGGGGACCAGGAACTGCCTGATACAAACCCTGATAGGAACCCACAACCGGGCAAATTAACGGCTTGGTGACACTTTCCAGCATCAGCAAATATCTGGCTCCCACCACCAGATTGGGCACTTCACTGATCGCCATGCTGAGTTCGCCTTTCTCACCACCCGCAAAATCAAGGCTCAGTTCACGACTTGGCGCTCCCAAAAGGGTTTCGTGAACTTCAAAACTGTAGCGGGTATAGATGAACTTGGCAGAACCCTTTTCCAGCGTTGTTTTACCGGTAACGGTTACATCGACTATCGCTTCCGAGCCTTGAATCTGCTCATCCAGCGAAAAGGGAACTACTGAAGCCAGTAGTGGAAAAATAAAAATGGAAATCAACAACACAAGTGCAATACGCATAACTATTCTCCTTGTTTCAGGAACCACTCCTGAAGGTTGCATACCTGGTGTCCGCAGAATACTATGCAGACAGTTAACACACAATATATAAAGCTTTTATGTCCTATTCAAGCCTGCCCTTCCGAAATTTTGCTAATGATTTGTAAATTCCAATAGCCTGTCAAGATAAATTAAAGGTTATTATCCATAGTTTTTCAGGCAGTTCCACATATTAAACCGGCTGTTTCTGATGGCTGGTCTATCCTGCACAAGATTGGCCCCAAGCATAATGTAAATGTATTTATTTGATTATGTTGTCCCAGCATAACGGATGAGATTCATGGATGATCCGGGGCATCTGAGTATCCCGCATAACATGATGACTGCAGAGCTCATCCACCCCTTGAGTCGCTACCATTAGGGGAATCCAGCTTGCGGCAAAACTGTTTCACATATCCATTTACAAATCATCTAGAGCCTGATTTCGGCTGCCAGAGAGTCTGGTTTTATCTGTGTTATCCGCTTCCCCCCATCTGTGGAAATTTATCCACGATCCCCTAAGACTGCAGCCAAACTTATAAGTCTCGCGATTTGATCTTAGTTTGAAATTGATCTTCCTCCCTTGCATACCATGCCATATGTTTATTGGTTTAGTACAGGATATGTATATGGTATGATGGCTGGGGAAACGGAATTGCTTGACGGCATTGCAGCGGTCATATTGATTGTGTTTACTGTTTACGCTTTATCTTCAGAAGGAGAAAATATGCTGACTTTCAAGCTCCGTAACGCCCTATTAATTCTTGCATTACTGCTGTTGTGTGTCAACTTCTTGCAGGCCGCATTCCTGCGCAAGATGCCAGTAACCCTGTTCCAACCAGATGGAACTAAACTGGAACTTCTGGCCACCGGAGACGAGTTTCACAACTGGCTGCATGATGAAAATAACTACACTATAGTCCGTCACCCGGAAACCGGATATCTGTGCTATGCAATTCCCGACGGCGAAAACGTGAAAGCCAGCAGGATGATAGTTGGTCAAGGAAACCCCAGTAGTTTAGGCATTACCCCCGGAGTAAACCTGAGCGAAGCAGCCTACAAACAGCTTCGCGGCACCAGATTCAGCGCTCCCGCCGAGCGCGATGCCCCCACTACCGGAACCATCAACAATCTGGTGATCTACATCCGTTTTTCAGACGAAACGGAGTTTGGACAAAGCAACAGCATCTACGACGGCTGGTTCAATACCGGCACCAATAGCCAAAAAAACTACTTCCTGGAAGCCAGCTACAATCTGCTTACCGTGAACACGAATTTCTTCCCCGCTCCTGCCAGCGGAAATGTAGTATCCTGGCAAGACAGCCAGCCCCGTGCCTATTATCAACCCTACAATGCCTCCACCAACCCAATTGGCTACGATGGTGATACGCAACGCCGGCAAAGAGAATTCACCCTGCTTCAGAATGCCGTGAATGGAGTGTCATCGCAGATACCATCAAGCCTGACCATCGATTCGGACGGCGACGGAAGAGTAGACAACGTAGTTTTTATCGTAAAAGGTTCAGCCGGAGCTTGGAGCAGTTTACTTTGGCCACATCGCTGGTCTCTCTACGACCGCTATGTATACATAAACGGCAAAAGGGTTTACGACTTCAATTTTCAGCTTCAGACCTTTCTTTCCAGCCGCGGAGTTGGCGTTATCTGTCATGAGTTTTTCCACACGCTTGGTGCGCCAGATCTCTATCACTATACCGATAACGGCATTGATCCAGCCGGAAGTTGGGACATCATGGAATCCGACCAGAATCCGCCTCAGCATATGACAGCCTTCATGAAATACAAGTATGGCGATTGGATCAGCAGCATACCCACCATTTCCGCCGATGGAGTATATACTCTTAATCCGCTAACGTCTTCCACCGGACAGGCTTACAGAATTAACTCAAACAATCCCAACCAGTATTATGTGGT
Source organism: uncultured Candidatus Cloacimonas sp. (assembly GCA_964529335.1). GTDB lineage: Bacteria > Cloacimonadota > Cloacimonadia > Cloacimonadales > Cloacimonadaceae > Cloacimonas. The sequence goes on along the minus strand of CAZGWB010000021.1, from coordinate 5,092 downwards.
GGAATTCCGCAAAAAAACCGGCACCTATGAGAACAGCATTCCCGGTTCGGGGTTACTGGTTTACAGAATCGACACGAGCTGTGGAGATGGAAACGCCGATGGCCCGCCTGATGAGCTTTACATCTATCGTCCCAATGGCACTACCACCGCTAATGGGAGCACCTCTTCAGCCCATTTTAGTTCCGAAACTGGCCGGATTAAGATAGACAATAGCACAAATCCGGCTCCCTTTCTGCAAGATGGTAGCGCTGGAAATCTGTATCTTTGCGAGATCGGATCTTCAGCCGGAAATACCATTTCCTTCCGCAAAGGAGCCCCCTTCATAGATTTCAGCCAGAACCCCTATACCCAAGGCTTCGACTCCTCCTATTTCCCGCCAGACGGCTGGACCAAGGACGCGGTATCTGGCACCTACCAATTCGAACGGGTTACCTCTGGCACGAATCCAACCTGCAGCCCCAAATCCGGAGCCGGTATGCTCCGTTATAACAGCGACGTAGCTCCATCCGGTTCAGCAGCCTACATCGCTACTCCCCGCATCGTATGCAGCGATATCAGCACCTATGGATTCCGCACCAGCTTCTGGATGTATCGGGATGGCAACCAATCGACCCTGCTGGACAGGATGGAAGTGTATATAAACACATCTCAGAACCTTAGCGGCTCACCTGTGCTTTTGGGAACCATCTATCGTTATCGTAATCAGGCACCTACTGCCCCGGCTCCGGGCTGGTATCAATACAGCTTCAACTTGCCGGTTGGTGCAGCCGGAAACTACTACGTTGTCTTCAAGGCCATCAGCGCTGGCGGTTATAACATGTTTTTGGATTCCATGGAAGTTACGCGCTTCGTTCTGCCACCCAATCCTGCGCTCAACCCCAGTCCTGCTGATCTGGCCACCGATGTTTCGTGGTTGCAGACTCTTAGCTGGCAAAGCGGAGGCCAGAACCCAATTGGCTACAAGCTCTATCTGGGAACCAACAATCCTCCCACCAACCTGATCAATGGACAGGATTTGGGCAATCAGCTAAGCTATGTTCCTGCCAGCTTGAGGATGGGAACACAGTATTTTTGGAAGGTAGTGCCCTATAATAGTGGCGGTGACGCAGCAAATTGCCCGGTATGGAGTTTTTCGACGCTGGCCGACTACTCGGTTTTCCCCTTAGAAGAAGCTTTCGGCAGCAGTGGAGCTGTCTTCCCGCCAGCCAATTGGACACGCTACACAGGAGTTCTGGCCGATCCCAGCACATTAACCGCAACTACCTCATACTGGGGGCAGGATGATTGGCTGAATACCGTGGTAAGCCCAGCCAATTACAGTGCCAGAATCAATATCTACAGCACCCGCAACGGCTGGCTGATCAGTCCCTTGCTGGATATCCCCAGCGGAGCAATACTCAGCTTTGATCTGGGCTTGACCGATTATGCGAGCTCCAATCCTATTTCCAGCGACCCTAGTGGCCTCAGCGGAAGCGACGACCAGTTTATCGTGCTTATCTCCGATGGAAGCTCCTGGAGCACAGCTAACATCGTCCGAAAATGGGATAATGCCGGATCAGCCTATGTTTACAACAGCATTTCAGCCAGTGGCCAGCGGGTGATTCTTGATCTCAGCGCTTATCCTGGCTACAGGCAGATCGCCTTTTACGGAGCTTCCTCTGTATCCAATGCAGATAATGACCTATTTGTAGATAACGTCAGCGTAAGCCTGGCTTCTCCCACAGCCCTGTTGCATGCTCAGCCAGGCGCCTGGAATGCCGGAACGAGACTGCTGAACAGCAGCACCAGCCAGCAATTCACCCTTACGAATACAGGCCTTGGCAGCCTGAATATCAGTTCCCTTGGCATCAGTGGTAGCGCTGCATTTACAATTCTGAATCCTCCAACCTTACCCGTGTCGCTTGCTTTGGGGCAGTCCTGTAGCCTAACTGTGCAGTTTAGCCCCGCCAGCGAAGGTGTTTACAGCGCTTTCCTTACCATAGGCGACAACCGTTCTACCACCCAGTTGCCCCTTTCCGGATCGGGATTCGATGCCCGTATCTCCAGTTTACCCAGCACCCAGAATTTTGACGAAGTAACAGCCCCAAACCTGCCTTTGGGCTGGACAACCGTTATCTCCAGCAGCTCTTCCAGCGCAGTGGTAAAGACCTCTGCCAGCCAACCCGTTAGCTTCCCAAATTCCTGCTATTTTACCAATAGCACCGACAGCTCGGCAGACCTGAGACTGGTAAGCCCAGAGCTGCTTTTACCCATGAATGTTGTGCGTGTCCGGTTCAGCGCAAAAGCCGGAACCGCAGGCCAAACACTACTGGCAGGAACCATGAACGGCTCCGGGGGAACCTTTAACGAACTGGCAACCTACACCCTTACAACGGAGTATGCTCAATATGAATTGTCTCTGGCAGATTATGGCGGAACCGACCATTTTATCGCCTTTAAACACGGTTTGGGAGCAAGCAGCAGAACCATCTATCTGGACAATATCCGCTTCGAGGAATTGCTCAGCAACGATCTGATGCTAAGTTCATTTCAGGCCAGTCCGGTAGCCATTGCCGGCACTAGCGCAGAATATACCGTAATGGTTAGCAATAACGGTTTGATCGCGCAAAGCTCCTATTCCGTTGTCCTCACGGGTGTTCAAGACCGCAGGGAACTTGCCCGTTTGGATGTTTACGATCCCCTCATGCCAAATTCCACAGCTTCCCATGTGCTTAGCTGGACCCCTCTGGATGCTGAAAACCTCAGCATTTCTGCATCGGTTTTACTGACAAATGACGCCTACTCCGGAAACAACACCTCAGCAGCCATGGAAACACACATCTATCCGGAAACAACTGCCCTGCCTGAAATTGGCGACCCGCAAAACACCAGCACTTCAAACACGCTCCCCTTAAATTTCTTCTATAAAAACAGCATTTGCGAAACCATCTATCTCGCCTCAGAGCTGCAGATGTCGGCTGGCAACATCCTTGGAGTGATGTATAAGAACAACTTCATTCAAACCCTTACCAATATGCCGGTGAAAATCTGGCTGAAAAACACCGGCGAAACAAATCTGAGCGCAAGCTGGCTAACCGCTGACGGCTACACGCTGGTTTTTGATGCCACCCTCGATTTCCCTCAGGGGCAAAACGAGCTTTACATCCCATTTTCGGTGCCCTTTGCCTATGCTGGAGCAAATCTGGCCATCAGGATTAACCGGCCAATGGACAGCGTTTACTATAACACTGCCAATCATTTTTACTATTGGACGGATAGCCTGAATCCAAACCGCACTCGCTACCTGTATAGCGACAGCACCGTATATGACCCGCTGGCTCCTTCGGCTGCCGGAACCCTTAGCAGCAATCTGCCACTGACCAGCTTTGCGGTAGGGAATTTTATCCCTCTGGCTTTGGAAACTCCGGATGTCGCTGTCAGCGTTTCAGAAAGCCAGTTACAGCTTAGCTGGAACCGAATCTATGGCGCAGTGGAGTATCACATTTTTGCCACGACAGATCCATTGGACTGGCCAGACACCCCGATGGCCATTACTACAAATACCAGCCTTCCGGTAAGCCCAGCGGATTCCCTGATGTTTTTCAAGGTAAAGGCGGTAAATAATCCGCGTAGAGGCTTACGAGCCAGATAGCCGTTTAGTCTGAACAAATTCGGAGGATAAATGCGCAGGATACCGTGGCTTACTCTGCTGTGTCTCAGCATGTTGTCCAGCCTGTTGATTGCCAATGGGCTGGAGCTACCCGTGTATCGAGCAGCCGAGCCCAGGCTGCCAGGCATCAGTCCCGAAATGAATACTCCAGGCTTTTGGATAGCGCGGCATCCCTTTCCGGATTCACTGATCATGCAAGGCTTTCAGATCGAAAACCTGAATCGGCATATCAATAAGCAGGGCACCGTAACCAAAATCTGGCAGCATTCAAACCGGATGAACGGCAATACGATTAAAAAGCAGATCAGAGAGCTGCTCTCCACCCTGTTTGAACGGGGTAACTATGGCTCCGATGGCCTGCCTCTGTCCGATTCGCTGAAGGCAGCCCTGCGTCAAAATGCCGCCATTGATGAGGTCCCCAATTCGATCAAGGTGCGTTTTGCCTTTCCCCTCTCCTTGGCCCGGCAGCGTTTTGCCCCAAGCTTTGCCAATCTGAACAAGGTTTATGGGGACATAGAATTCGACGAAGCCCAGAATAGCGGAGAGCAAACCGGATCGCCTCTGGTGCTATACCACGATTCTGCAGACAGCTTATGGGCTTTCGGAGCTTCTGCCACCTCGTCTGGCTGGTTTTTGAAAAGCGAGCTTTGCATCGTAACCCAGACCGAATGGCTGGCCTACCAGAACGCAGCTCAAAAGGTGATTTGCTTGGCTGCCCGGGCTGACCTCTGGCTGGATGAAAAGGCCACCCGCTATACAGGTTTTTGCCGAATGGGCGCAAATTTCCCCTATCTGGGTGAAACAGGCAGCTTGTTCAAGGTCTTGGTTCCGAGTCCGGACGGCTTGATAACCGGATATATCGCCAAAAGCGAAGCTAATAAAGGCTTTTTGCCATATACGCCCAGGAATGTTTACCTCCAGGCTTTTAAACTGCTGAACCTGCCCTATGGATGGGGAGACACAGGAGCTGATTTCGATTGCTCCAGCCTTCTCAAAAGCCTCTTTGCCACCTTTGGGATTGTTTTGCCCCGCAACGGCCTTCAGCAAGTGAAAGCCCTGAGAGGGGTGGTGGAATTTGAGGGTAATCCCAGTCCGGCCTTCAAACAAAGCTCCCTGCTGAAAAACGCTATTCCCGGCCTTAGTCTGATCCGTTTGAACGGGCATGTGATGCTGTATCTGGGACATTTGAACGGCAAAGCCTATGCCTTGCATAACATCTGGGGCTATCGCAAACCCGGTAAAGACGGCAAGGACGAAGTGTTTGTAATCAACAGAACCGTGGTCAGCGACCTTGAACTGGGTCAGGGCAGCCAGAAAGGTTCACTGCTTAGCCGGATAACGCACATTGGCCAGGTGAGATAAGCTCCCACTGAACCTCTCGCCTGTCCCCTATAGGCTGATCACCCTATCATACCGGAGTCATACCGGATGAGCATGCGGTAT